>NZ_AKIY01000073.1 GCF_000282615.1 Bradyrhizobium sp. YR681
CGCGGCTGCCGCGATTCCCGCCGCGGTGGGCTGGCGCAAGCGGCTGTGGATCGCGGCTGCGATCGTTCCGGTCGTGATCGTGTCCGCCGGCATGATCGCCTATCGCACGCCGGACCCTGCGTCCGCCGTCGCGGAGGGCGGCGAGGTGCCCGCCCGGCATTACCGCCCCTTCGTCAATTTCTACGCCATGGGGCCGGCCTCGGTGTTCGCGATCTTCCGCGAGGGCGACGAGCTCTACGGCCAGCTCACCGGGCAGCGTAAATTGCGTCTGGCGGTCGGCAGTGATGGCACTGCGTCCTACCCGGCCTCGTCAGGCGAGATCACGTTCTCGGCTGAGGCCGAGCGCCGCTCGGCCGGACTGATGCTGCGCATGAACGGCCGCGACATCCGCGCGGTTCGCGTCGCCGAGATGCCGACGGCCGCGGCCGATTCCGCCGCGCTCGATCAATATGTCGGCTGGTACAGGGTGGCGCCGAACCGCGTGCTCACCGTGCGCCGCGACGGCGATCGGCTCCAGGTGCAGGAAACCGTGCAGGGTCGGGCGATGCTCCTCGCTGAGGGCGCCGACGTCTTCTCGATCCACGGCGACAATCTCCTGATCTTCCTGCGCGACGACCAGGCCAGGGTCTCGCGCGTGCTGGTGCAGAACGCGGTGTTCGGCGCCCGTCTCGCGCCGCGGATCGACGCGGCGCTGGCGCAGGCGATCGAGGCCGACTTCGCGCGCCGTGTCGCGGAAGTCCCGGACCGTTTCCGCGAGCAGGTCCCGCTCGCCGGCGGCAAGGAGATGATCCTGCGCGGCATCGAGGATCTGCGCGGCGGCACGCCGAACTACGACCGCATGAGCGCGCCGCTTGCTGCCAAGATCCACCGTCAGCTCGCCGAAACGCAGGCGACGTTCGTCGCACTCGGCCCGGTGGAATCGATCTTCTTCCGCGGCGTCGGGCCCGGCGGCTATGATATCTACGGCGCCAAGTTCGAGAACGGCACGGCGGAATTCCGCCTGCTGCTCGAGCCCGACGGCAAGGCCGGCGACGTCATCTTCCGGGCCGACGGCAATGACGAGCTCGGCGGCATCGCGCCTTGCGCCGATGAGGCGAATGTGCGCGGCCGCGCCGGCACCTCGCCGATCCGGATCATGGTCTACAACGAGATGGGCGAGGACATCCGCGTCTTCAACCTCGATGCAGACGGCAATCGCAAGAGCCAGAGCGTGGTCAGGCCCAACATGAGCTGGGCGACCACGACCACCGTGAACAATCCCTGGGTGATTGCCGACAAGTCCGGACATTGCCTCGAGGTGCTGGTGCCAGGCCGGCAGACGCGCTTCCACAATGTCGAGGCTTCGAACATCGGCGCCAGGCCGGGGCGTGCCGCGCGCCGTGCCGTTCCGATCGCCAATGGCGAGGAGATGCTGCGCCTCTATATCGAGGGCGTCGGCAAGGGACAGCCCGATTACGAGCACATGACGCCTGAGGTCGCCGACATCACGCGCCAGCAGCTTCCGTTCGACCAGGCGATCCTGGCAAAGCTCGGCACGCTGCGTGCGGTCTCGTTCCGCGGCGTCACCGCGCTCGACAGCGACATCTACATCGCCCAGTTCGCCAACGGCTCGGCCGAATGGCGCATCGGCGTCAGGAACGGCACGATCACCAAGATCGCGCTCGGGCCCAACTTCTAGGATCGTCGCGGCCGCCCGTCCGTCGCGTCGGCCGGGCGGCCGCCGATATCCAGGCAGGGTCGCCTCAATCTCCGCTTGCACACGCATGTGCCGAGTGTTACGATGTGTAGCATTACGGTTCGTAGCCTCGTACGACGCACTGTCGGCAGGCGCGGGAGAAGTGGGCGTTCGCGATGAGCAATTCCGCCAAGGCCGAAGCTGTGCTGGCACTTCATCGTTTCGGGATGGGGCCGCGACCGGGATCGGTTGCCGCCGTCGGCACCGACCCGCGCGGTGCGCTGATCGCCGAACTCGACCGGCCGCTGACCTTGACCGCCGCCGCCGTCCTTCCCACCAGTGCAAAGGCGTACCGCACCGTTGCCGACGCCAATGCGCGGCGCGCGGCGCGCGCCAAGCAGGCGCAGCAGCAGGCCAAGAAGCAGCAGGCGACTGCCGCACCGGTCATGTCGGAAGACCAGGCGCAGCCGCAAGGCCAGGGCCAGAACAAGGACGCCGCCGAGATGGCGGCCAAGCAGGCGGCCGAAGCCGTTCCCGATCCCGGACGCCCGATCTATTTGCAGGAAGCCAAGCTGCGCATGGAAGCCGCGCTCGCCGCCGACATCGGCTTCGCCGAGCGGCTGGTGTGGTTCTGGTCCAACCATTTCTGCATCTCGGCCTTCAAGATCCAGAGCATGTCGGGTGCTTACGAGCGTGAGGCGGTTCGCGCCAATGCGCTCGGCCGCTTCGCCGATCTGCTTCAGGCCGCCGAGGGCCATCCGGCGATGCTGTTCTATCTCGACAATCTCGGCTCGATGGGCGCGAACTCGATCGCCGGCATCAACCGCAGCCGCGGCCTCAACGAGAACATCGCGCGCGAGATCATGGAGCTGCACACGCTCGGTGTGCGCACCGGCTACACCCAGGACGACGTGATCAGCTTCGCCAATGTCATGACGGGGTGGACACTGGTTCCTCCCGGCGACAATCCGGAGCACGGCGGCGAATTCATCTTCAACCCGCGGCTCCACGAGCCCGGCGGGCAGACGGTGCTCGGCAAGCGCTACGAGCAGGAGGATGCCGAGCAGGGCCGCGCCGTGCTGCGCGACCTCGCCGCGCATCCGGCCACCGCGACCCATATCGCGACCAAGCTCGCACGCCATTTCGTGGCCGACGAGCCGCCGCCGGCGCTGGTCGAGCAGATGGCGAAGACCTTTCGCGACACCGAGGGCGATCTCAAGCAGGTCGCGATCGCCATGGTGTCGTCGGACGAGGCGTGGCGCGGGCCGCCGTCGAAACTGAAGCGGCCGAGCGAATGGGGCATCGGCATGGTGCGCGCGACCGGCATCACGGCCGTCGATCCCGAGCGCTTCACCGGCGGCCAGCAGTTGCTCGGCGAAGGGCTGTGGCGGCCGTCGGCGCCCAAGGGCTATCCGGATGATGAGGCGAGCTGGATCGACGGCATCGGCCGGCGGCTCGACATCGCCAACAATTTTGCCGAGCGCATCACCGGCATGGCCGATCCGCAAGCGATCATCGAGGACGTCTTCGCGTCGCAGATCTCGCCCGAGGTGAAGCAGGCGGTCGGCCGCGCCGAGAGCCGGCAGCAGGCACTCGCGCTGCTGTTCATGTCGGCGGATTTTCAGAGGAGGTGAGCATGGGCTTTGACAATCATCTGCCCACGCGGCGCGAGCTCCTGGTCGGCTCCGGCGCGCTGTTCGCCTGGAGCCAGATGCCGCGGATCGCGCGCGCGGAAGGCCGCGACCCGCGCCTGCTCGTCATCGTCCTGCGCGGCGCGCTCGATGGCCTGGGTGCGGTCGCGCCGGTCGGCGATCCCGACTGGATCTCCCTGCGCGGCGATCGCGCGCTGCTGCTGGACGGCAAGCCGCCGGCGCTGCCGCTCGATGCCTTCTTCGCGCTCAATCCGGCGATGCCGAACCTGCATCGGCTCTACAGAAGCGGCAAGGCCGCGATCGTCCACGCCGCGGCGACGCCGTATCGCGAGCGCTCGCATTTCGACGGCCAGGATGTGCTGGAGAGCGGTTTCACCAGGCCCGGCGCGACCGCGTCGGGCTGGCTCAACCGTGCGCTGCTCGCGATGGAATCGGGCGGCGGCGTCGATCCGCGCGGCAGTCGCGCGCTCGGCATCGGCTCGGTGACGCCGCTGGTGGTGCGCGGCGCCGCGCCTGTCATGACCTGGGTGCCGCAGAAACTTCTGCCGGCGAGCCAGGACACGCAGAACCGCCTGCTCGATCTCTATCAGCACACCGATCCGAAGCTTGCGACCGTGCTTCAGGCTCGCATGAAGCTCGCCTCGCTCGGCGGTGCGCCGGGCGGCGGCGATCCGATGTCGGACGATCCGACGCTGATGCCGCCGGGCGTCGCGCGCGTGCGCGCCTATTTCGCCGAAGCGGCCGGCACCGCCGCGCGCTATCTGGCAAAATCCGACGGCCCGCGCGTCGGCGCGATGGGGTTCGTCGGCTGGGATACGCACATCGCCGAAGGCGCGGCCTCGGGCCAGCTCTACAATCTGCTCGGCGCGCTCGACGGCGCGTTTGCCGCGATCGAGACCAACATGGGTGAAGCCTGGAAGGAGACGGTGGTGGCCGTGGTCACCGAGTTCGGGCGCACCGCGCGCGTCAACGGCACGGAAGGCACTGATCACGGCACCGGCACGGTGGCCTTCCTCATCGGCGGCGGGCTCACCGGTGGCCGCGTGATCGCGGACTGGCCGGGCCTGAAGCCGGCGCAGCTGTTCGAGGACCGCGACCTCAAGCCGACCACGGATCTGCGCGCCGTGCTGAAGGGCCTGCTCAGGGATCACCTGCGTGTCGACGAGAAGGTTCTCGCCGAGACGGTCTTCCCCGGCAGCGCCGACGTCAAACCGATGGGGGGCCTCGTCGGCTGACGACGCGGCGCTCGCAACCGGATCGGGTTCATGATGTGCACACTGACACAGCGGGAGCTCGACTTTCTCGCCAGCCTGAAAACCGGCTGGCGAAGGCTCTATCGGCGCGAGCTGATGCGGCTCATCAGGGGCGAGGCCGATCCGGACGATGCTCAGCCGGAGGGCCGGCCGATCCTCTGGCGCGTCGTATCGGGCTGATTTTTCGCTGATCTGTCTCGATTCAGGACAGGCCGCTGTGGTGGAATCGCCACAGCCGGCGCGAAACGGCCGCGGCCTCAGCCCCGCTTTCCTTCAGCCAAGGTTCTGCCCCGATTGCCCACCGAAATTTAGGCGTGTTCGGAGGGCGCATCATGTCTCGCTTTGCAAGTGCCGAAACTGCCCGGATTTCGCTGGCAACCTCGGGTCGGTTGCTGCTCGCCGTCATCGCTGCGGCCTCGCTCGCTGCGTGCGCGCAATCGCCGGTGGGGCGCCAGAAGGCCGATCTCGGCACCAGCCGGCAGGCTGTGGTCGAGCGTCCGCATCGCGTGGCGGCGCTGCATCCGCGGCCGATCAGCCGGGTGCGGGTCCCCGACGGCGACGCAAAGCAGACCGCCGCGCACGGCGTCGCCAGCTTCTATTCCGACACGGAGACCGCGAGCGGCGAGAAGTTCGACAAGAACGAATTGACCGCGGCGCATCCGAGCCTGCCGTTCGGCACACGCTTGCGCGTCACCGACGTTTCCTCCGGCCGGTTCGTCACCGTCAGGGTCAACGATCGCGGCCCGTTCGTTCGCGGGCGCGTCGTCGACATCTCGCCGTCCGCGGCCGAGGCGCTCGGCATGGTCGACAAGGGCCTCGCCAATGTCAGGCTCGACGTGGTTCGGTAGGCCCGCGATTCATCGATCCGAGCCCCGCCGCTTAACCGGCTGTTAGCCGCTTCTCACGCACCATGGCTGCCCAATCAATTTGGGGCTTTTGGGGAGGCGGACGCTTGAACACGATCCAGTATCTCGAAGATCAGGCCGCGCGGGCCGAGCGGCTCGCCAAACGGATCACGGATACGCTGACGATCGAAAAGCTGCTGACCTTTGCCGGCGAGCGCCGCCGCGAGATCGAGGTCATCGCGGGCAAGCGCCGACACGCATAGCTCCCACAAACCATGCACGGAACGCATTCGCCCCCGCTTCCAGGCGCGGAACTTCTTGTCTTCTCCAGCGTCATCTCGGCGATGAATATGGAGGAGGAAGTCATGGGCTTTGGACGAGGTGCTTTGCTTTGGCTGCTCGGCGTGCCGCTGCCGATCGTTCTGCTGCTGGCATTGTTCTGGCACCACTGAGCGTGATCCGGAAAAGCGTGGAGCGGTTTTCCGATAGGATCACGCTCCAACAATAAGGTTGCCACATGAAAAGCGCCGCGGAAGCGGCGCTTTTTTGTTGGCTGCGACGTGGGGCTATCGAGATGGGTGCGCGATCAGGTATGCGTCTCGACGAAGTCGCTGAGATAGTCGGGCAGCTTGATGCCGTCGATGTCGCAACGCGCGCGGATCTCGCCGGCGACATCGGTGGAGATGTCCCTGGTCCAGTGCTCGAGCGTGTTGAACGAGATCACCTTGATCGGATCGTTGAAGCAGCCGGCGACGAGTTCGCCGATCGTGGCTTCCAGATCGCTCCGCTCGACGCGGATTTCGGTCGCCTTGTCGCGGCGATCGATCACCACGAACAGGGTCTGGTCTGCGCCATAGGGCACGACCGGGGAGGGCACGCCAGCTTCAAGCATCTTCGACACTCACGCCTTGGCTTCCGATCCCCGTTAACGGGAAAAGCCGGACGAAGGTTCCTGCCGCGATCAGAAGCTTGTGGTGAGCGTGCAGTGCTGGCGTTTGCACGCCATCAGAGAAATTCTCTCCAGCGCGAGAGCTCGATGACGTGCTCGGGCGAGAGGATCTCCGTGACCAGCGGTGGCTGCGGTGCTGTGCGGATCTCATAGAGATGCCGGGTCGCCGCCGGCTTTCGCATGAAGGCCGAGATGCATTCGTCGAGCGTGCCCTGGCTCACCTGGTACGGCTCGCGGTCCGGCTGACGCTGGTTGGCAAGCGACGGCCATTTATGCAGCGCCGCAAGCGCCGCGAAATCGACCTTTGACTCCGAAACAACGTCCCCCACCGTCCCGCCTCACGCAAAAAAGAGCCCCAGCATGCGAATCTGCGCGCCGGGGCCTACACCTATCGCTGCATCTCAATGCCGCGCGACCAACGCGCCGGCCGGGAATTTGTTCCCTGCCAATCCGGAGCGGTGTCAGCTCAATCAACCGGAATTTTCGGAATCCGCAAGACCCAGTCGACGAACGCCTTGACGCGGCGATCCTGGGCCATCGCCGCGGGCCAGCGCACGATCTGGGCTTTGCTCGATGGCAAGTCCCACGACTGCGGGAGCACGCGCACCAGCCTTCCGTCCTTGAGCGCATCCTGAACCAGCAGCGAGCGTGCGAGCACGATTCCGTTGCCCGCGAGGGCGGCGGCTATGGCGGTCGCTATCGTTGCAAAACGGATCTCCGCAGGTGGAGGGCGGCCCAGCCCCAATCGCTCGAACCAGGTCGTCCAGGACCATTCGACCCCAGTGTCTTCGCCCGCCCGGCCCTTGTGCAAGAGCGGCAAGGATTTCAGCCGCGTGACGTCGGCCAGCGGTCGCCGACCTGGCAGCAGGCGGGGGTGGCAGACCGGGTACACGTGCTCACGGAATAACAAGCGCTGGGTCGAATTTGCCCGCAAGCCCACCGCCGGTTGCCACAGCACCGTGACGTCGAGATCCGCTGACCTTGCGTGTGCGTCCCCCTGGAGAATGGCGAGCTCGACCGGTATGCCGGGATGCGCTTCCGCAAAATGCGGCAAGCGGCGCACGAGCCAGTAGTCGGCAAGCGCTCCGCTGACGCCCACTTTCAAGGCCGGAGGCGGCGCGGCGGCGCGGCACAGCGCACGAAAATCGGCCATCCGGTCGAGCAAGCCGGCCAACTCGTTCGACAGGGCGATGCCGGCGGCTGTGGCGCTCAGGCCGCTCGGCTGCCGGATGAGCAGAGGCATGCCGACGAAGTCTTCGAGCTTGCGAAGGCGATGACTGACCGCGCTCTGTGTCAGTCCGAGCTCCGCCGAGGCGCGTGTGACGCTCGCATGTCGCAGGGCGGCCTCGAACGCAATCAGGCCATCGAAAGGAGGAAATGAGCGCATTGCATCACCATGAATGAATTTCATGGCGATGTGAACAGCGCGCATTGGCTTGCAGCCCGCGCTGGCGTGCATATCGGGAGGGACGCCTTCTCGATTGGAAAACGATGGCCCGGACCGAACTCCATACGCAGCCGCTGAGCTGTTGGCGCGACCTGCTGCCGGCGGCGGTGCTTGGGATGGCGGCCTTCCTGACGCAATTCGACGTGACGGCGGTCGTCGTCGCCATGCCGGCCATGGCGGCCGAACTCGGTTTCGGCGTTGCCGCCTATGCCTGGGTCATGGATGCCTACAGCCTGGCCTTTACAGCGGGACTGCTGGCCGCCGGTGCGCTGGCCGACAGGTATGGACGGCGACGTGCCCTGCTCGGCGGCAACGTCGTGTTCCTGGTGGGCTCGATCGCCTGCGGCTTCGCGGCGGGAGGCCCGGGGCTGTGGGCAGCTCGTGCAGTTCAGGGCCTCGGTGCAGCGTTCGTCATTACCGGAGGCATCGCGCTGCTCGCGAGCACCTATACAAGGCCCGACGAGCGCGCCCGCGCATTCGCGCTGATGGGGGTGATCTCGGGTACGGCCATGGCGCTCGGGCCGACGCTCGGAGGGCTCGTCTCGACCTGGATCGGATGGCGCTGGATTTTCCTGGCCAATATCCCGCTTTGCCTGCTCGCCATTCTCGCCGTCCCGCGGCTGGTCGCGGAATCGCGCGGTCCTGCCGACCGTCCGCTGGATTGGAGCGGCGTCATTCTCCTCACGTTTGCTCTGGGTCTGGCGATCGAGAGCCTGTTGACGGGGCGGGCGGCACCGGTGCGGGTTGCGGTCGGTCTCGGGGCAAGTGGGTGCCTGCTCGCCATCTTCGCGATGCAGCAGCGGCGCCGACCTGCGCCGATGTTCGACCCGGCTGTATTTGGCCGGCCGGTCATGATCGGAATTTCGTCGTTGCTGATTGCCGTCTCCATCGGATACTGGGCCGTCCTCGTCTACCTGCCGCCGTTCCTGGGTGCAGCGTTTGGCTGGACAGACTCATCGGTCGGCTTCGCACTTCTCTTCGCGACGTTGCCGATGCTTCTGCTGCCGCCCTATGGTGCCCGTTTGGTGAAGCACTGGGGCTGGCGCGGTCTGTTCGCGACCGCGATGCTGGTGCTGCTGGCAGGTAATCTCACCTTGGCGCTGGTCGCGAGTGGCTGGCTCCCGAATATCGGAGCAGTTCTCGCCGCGGCGGCGACCGGGATGCTGTTGATAGGACTTGGCGCCGTGCTTGCGCATCCGCAACTGTCGGGTGCCGTCGTCGCGTTGGTGCCGCCGGACCAGACCGGCATGGCCTCGGCAGTGACCGTGGTCATGCGCCAGGGCGGCTTCGCCCTGGGCATCGCGGTGCTCGGTGCGACGCTGCCGCATGACACCACGGCTGCCAGCTACGCATGGCCGTGGCTCCTTGCTGCTCTCGCGTCCGCAGGCGGGCTGGTCGCGGCCTCGATGTTGCTGCCGCACCACCAGCCCTAGCCGCGGATCCCGGCCGCCTCGTCGCAATCAGCTCGCGGCTGCCGCGATTCTGTGTCCTGGGCTGGTGTGCCCCTGGTTGTGCTCATCGCCGCGGCTGACCTCCGGCGGCAGCCCGGCGAAGCGTCGCAAGGCTTGCGCCATCTGCACCCGGCCCGGTGCGCCGGTGATGATCACATCCACCATCGCAAA
This sequence comes from Bradyrhizobium sp. YR681, assembly GCF_000282615.1. Lineage (GTDB taxonomy): Bacteria > Pseudomonadota > Alphaproteobacteria > Rhizobiales > Xanthobacteraceae > Bradyrhizobium. The sequence continues at coordinate 9,444 of NZ_AKIY01000073.1, forward strand.
GGACGAATGGAAATGGCCGCGCGCCTTGAGCTGCTCGACCGGGACGCCCTCGGCCGCCATCGCCTCGGCGTAGGCGATGCCTTCGTCACGCAGCGGGTCGAACTCGCAGGTGACGACGAAGGCCGGCGGCAGGCCTGCGACCTTGCCGCGGAGCGGCGAGACGCGCGGATCGGTGCGGTCGGCCGGAGAGCAGTAGAGGTCCCAGAACCAGTACATCAGCGAGCGCGTCAGGAAATTGCCGGTCGCATTGTCGTTGTAGGACGGGCGCTCGAAGTCGCAGTCGGTGACGGGGCACACCAGGAGCTGGCCCGCAATTTTGGGCCCGCCACGGTCGCGCGCGAGCTGGCAGGTGACGGCGGCGATGTTGCCGCCGGCGCTCCAGCCGGCCACCAGCACCGGGCCGGGCTTGCCGCCGAGCTCGGCGGCGTGCTCGGCGATCCAGCGCGTCGCCGCATAGCCGTCTTCCGCCGCGGTCGGGAAGCGATGCTCCGGTGCGTGGCGATAGCCGACGCTGACGAACATCATGCCGGTCCGCCGGACCATGTCGCGGCAGAACGGCTCGTCCGACTGCTCGTCGCCGAGCACCCAGCCGCCGCCGTGGAAATAGACCACGACCGGATGCGGCCCTGACGTTGCCGGCTTGTAGACCCGGTAGGGCAGCGGGCCGTCGGTGCCGGGCAGCGTGCCGTCGACGATGTCGCCGATCGGCCGTCCCGCGGGCCGGCCCTTGTTGAACTCGTTGACGAAGGCGCAGGCGCCCTGCGCGCCCATCGACTCGATCGGCGGCAGATTCAGCGACGCGAGCAGGTTCAGCACCAGCCGCACGTCCGGCTGCAGCCGCACCACCTCGCCGTCATTGCATTGCGCGGCGCCGCCAGGGCCGGTCAGCCTGAAGCCGAGCATGCCGCGGTTCGTCACCTCGTCGCAGATGCTGCGATAGGGGCCGACGCCGCCGGTATAGGGCATCAGGCCCTGCACCTTGCCGGGCACGTTGGCGCCCGTGTACCAGGTGTTGGCGAGCCGGTGCAGCGTCACCATCGAGCAATCGGCCATGTGCCTGTTCCAGCCGGCCTGCGCCGTCTCGGTCGGCTCCATCGTGGTGAAGCCGGCGTCGCGCAAGGCGGCGAGGCGGTCGACGACCCAGTCGACATGCTGCTCGATCGACACCGCCATGTTCGACAGCACCGACGGGCTGCCGGGCCCGGTGATCATGAAGAAGTTCGGGAAGCCCTCGACCGTCAGCCCGAGATAGCTCTGCGGCCCCTGGGCCCAGACATCGGTGAGCGACTTGCCGCCGCGCCCGGTGATCGGATGCACGGCGCGGATCGCGCCGGTCATGGCGTCGAAGCCGGTCGCGAACACGATCACATCCACATCGATACTGCGCCTGGCCGTGGTGATGCTGCCTGCCGTGATTGCCTTGATCGGCTCCTGGCGCAGATTGACCAGCGTGACGTTGGGGCGGTTGTAGGTGGCGTAGTAGTTGGTATCGAGGCAGGGACGCTTTGCGCCGAACGGATGATCGTCCGGCATGAGCGCCGCGGCGGTTTCGGGGTCTTTGACGGCGGCGCGGATCTTTTCGCGGATCAGGTCCTGGACGATTCTGTTGCCGTCGACGTCGACGGCCTGGTCGGCCCAGAGCTGCGTCAGGATGTGGACGAGGTCGCCGGCCGCCCAGGCGCGCTCGAACCGCTCACGACGCTCGGCATCGCTCAATTGCCAGCTCACGACCGTCTGCTGCGGATAGGGCACGCCGGCCATCGACTGGCGTGCCTGCTCGCGATAGGCCGCGCGGTCGCTCTCGAAGTAGGTCTTGCGATCCTCCGGCGCCGGACCGTTGCCCGCAGGCAGCGCAAAATTCGGCGTGCGCTGGAATACGGTCAGATGCGCGGCCTGTTCGGCGATCAGCGGAATCGACTGGATCGCCGACGATCCCGTGCCGATCACGGCGACGCGCTTTCCCGCGAGGTCGACGCCCTGATGCGGCCAGCGGCCGGTGAAATAGACCTCGCCCTTGAAATCCTTGACGCCGTCGATCTCCGGCGGCTTGGGCGCGGAGAGGCAGCCGGTGGCCATGATGTAGTGGCGGCAGGACACCGCCGCGCCATTGTCGGTGGTGAGCTGCCAGCGCTCGGCCGCTTCGTCCCATCGGGCTTCGGTGACCCTGGTCTTGAAGCGGATGTCGCGCCTGAGATCATAGCGGTCGGCGACGAAGCCGAGATACCGCAGGATCTCCGGCTGGGTCGCGTACTTCTCCGACCAGGTCCAGGCGTCATCGAGTTCCGGGTCGAAAGTGTAGCTGTAGTCGATGGTCTGGATATCGCAGCGTGCGCCGGGATAGCGGTTCCAGTACCAGGTGCCGCCGACATCGCCGGCCTCTTCGAGGGCGACAGTCGTGAACCCGGCCTTGCGCAGGCGATGCAGGAGATAAAGACCGGCAAATCCGGCGCCAACCACGGCGATGTCGACCTGCTGGGTTCCATGTGCCGTGTCAGAAGCGCGCGCAGCAACCATTGCGTCAGGCATGCATTCCTCCCGTGCTTTTGTTTTGCCGGCAGGCTATCGCCGCAGGCTCGGCTTGTCATCAGAGCAAGTGCAATCTTCGGTAGTCGTTTGCGGCATCACCGTGGCAGCGCGAAGGTCGCTTCGATGCACGCATCGCGATGCACAATGGCCGTGCTTGCCCGGGCTAATCATGCCCGATCCGTCTGTGTATGCTTGCGGTTACTAGCCACGCGTGCCCAGGGCGTCATGACAGAGTTGAGTGAGCGGACCAAAGCGAACATGGACGTCGTCCTGGAGGAGACGTGTCGCCAATTGCCGCATGGTGGCGATCACGACAGCCGCAGGTTCATCGCCGAGCGCCTGATCGAAGCGGCGCGCGCGGGACACTCCACGCTTGGCGAGCTCGGCATCATCGCGCGCCGTGCGCTGGCGGAGATCATCGCCAAGGGCGATTAGAGGACTGCAAGGCTTGCTTCGCTCGCGGTCGCAGACATAACCTCACAGGGAACCTGTTCGCGCATCGAGATCCCCGAAGATGCGATCCCTGCTTGCGCCCATTGCGGCCTCCGCATTCCTTTGTCTCGCCGGCCCGGCCACCGCCCAGCCGGTCGGGCAGTTTCCGTTTGCTCTGACGCGCGAAGGCCAGATGCTCGGCGCCGTCGAAGGCGAGGTGGCCTTCTTCAAGGGGCTCGCTTACGCAGCCCCGCCGGTCGGCCCGCTGCGCTGGCGGCCGCCGCAGCCGACCGTGGAAAGCCCGGAGATGCGGACCGCCTATGACTATGGCGCGCCCTGTCTCCAGCCGTCGCTGGCGGACGCGAACGAGGATTGCCTCACGCTCAACGTATTCCGCCCCTTCGGCGTCGACGGTCCGCTGCCGGTGATGGTGTTCCTCCACGATGGCGCCTTCATCCGCGGCACCGCGAACGATCCGCTGTTCGACGGCGCCAAGCTCGCCCAGGCCGGCCTCATCGTCGTGACCGTGAATTATCGCCTCGGCGCGCCCGGCTGGCTCACCCATCCCGCACTGTCGGAGAACGGCTCCGGAAATTACGGATTGATGGACCAGATCGCGGCACTGCATTGGGTCCACGACAACATCGCGGCGTTCGGCGGCGATCCGCGCAGCGTCACCCTGTTCGGCAGCGGCGCGGGGGCGACGTCGATTGCGCTGTTGATGCTGTGCGAGCAGGCGCGTGATCTGTTTCAGAAGGCCATCCTGCAATCGCCGCCCGGCCGCGCGCGCTTGCACTCCCGGCAGGAGGCGGAGGCCGCAAGCCTGCAATTTGCAGACGAGCTCGGCCGCCTTGCGGATTTGCGCGCTGCCGAGCCTCGACGTCTGCTGGCCGCCGAAACCAAGCTGCTCGCGAAATCGGCGCACGGCTTCGCGCCGGCGATCGACGGCGTTCTGGTGACGGAAGATATCGCCGCGGGCTTTGCGGCCGGACATCAAAGCCGGATTCCGCTGATCATCGGCTCCAACGACGACGAGACGGATTTCGACAGCGAGCCCGACGTCGAGGCGGCGCTTGCATCCTCCGGCACCACCATCGATGAATTGCGCAGGCTCTATCCCGACCTCGCCAGATCCTCGGACCTTGCGGCAAGGTTTTACACCGACAAGGTGTTCTCCGAACCGGTGCGGCTGCTCGCGCGCCTGCATGCCGCAACCGGCGCGCCTGTGTTCCGCTATCGCTTCGCCTATGTGCCGGAGGCCAGGCGCGCGAATCCGGAAGGCGGTCACGGGCGGGCATTGCAGTTCATCTTCGGCGCGGAGGGCGTCCCCGGCGCCGGCATCCTGTCACGGCGCGATCGTGAGGTCGCAAGCCGCATGCGCAGCTACTGGACCAACTTCGCCCGGAGCGGCGATCCCAATGGCCCCGACCTGCCGCACTGGGACGCGGCCGCGGGCAGCGATCGGCTGCTGCTGATGACGAACGATCGCATCGCGAGCGGCGACGATCCCCTCGCGAGGCATCTCGACCGGCTCGCGCGCTAGCGCGACAATGAAATTGGATCTAGGCCGCGAGCTCGACGCGCGGCGCCGGGCTCAGCCGGTCTTCTTCCAGATGGTCGATCGCGCCATCCTTCTCGACGGCATAGAACTGCTGGCCTTCCCTGGTCCTGTAGGCGGCGCGAACGACGCCGCGGCGGCCCTTGTCACTGTTGACGACGTCCCCCAGCGAAAACTTCCTCATCTCACGTCCTCGTCTTCTGACCGACTCCTTCGGCCACGGCGGGGATTTTGGAAGGGAAATCGTTAACGACTTGCTAACCATACCGGTTTGCCTATGCTCCGCCGCCGATTGCGCGGCTGTGCCACGCGCATGTTGTCAACGAGACGAGCCTTCGCCCATGACGCGATTTCCGACCCTGTTCCTCTCCCACGGTGGCGGCCCCTGGCCCTTCATGGAGGACAGGCGGGTGCAATATGCCAGGACCGCCGAGGAATTCGGCCGGCTGCCGCAGCTTCTCCCCGACAGACCGAAGGCCGTGCTCGTCATATCAGGGCACTGGGAGGCCGAGGCCTTCACCGTGTCGACCTCGGCGCATCCGCCGATGGTGTACGACTATTACGGCTTCCCCGAGCATACCTATCGCCTCAAATATCCGGCGCCGGGCAGGCCGGAACTCGCCGCGGAGGTGAGGGCACTGCTCGCGCGCACCGGCGTCGATTGTCGCGAGGACGCCAATCAGGGTTTTGATCACGGCACCTTCGTGCCGCTCGGCCTGATGTATCCGAACGCCGACATGCCGATCGTGCTGTTGTCGCTGAAATCGAGCTACGATCCGGCCGAGCACATCAAGGTCGGGCAGGCGATCGCATCGCTGCGGGACGAAGGCATCTTGATCGTCGGCAGCGGGCTCACCTACCACAACATGCGCGGTTTCAACCGGCCGGAGTCGAAGCCGGTCTCCTACGATTTCGAGGCCTATCTGAACGAGGCCATCAGCAATCCCGATGCGGCGCGCCGCAACGCGATGCTGACCGACTGGGAGAACGCGCCGAGCGCGCGCCTGGCCCATCCCCGCGAGGACCATCTGCTGCCGCTGATGGTGGCGTCCGGCGCGGCCGGCAGCGACGTCGGCAAGCGCGTCTTCGTCGACGAGGTCGCGAATGTGGCGATGGCGTCGTATGTGTTCGGCGGCCAGCCGTGAAGCGCACGCCTGCGGGCAATCACGGTTTACGATAGGATTGCGTCGATCTTTCGCGCCGTATCCGTTCCCAGCAACTGCTCATAGCGAGCCTTGACGGCAGCGTAACATTCGCACGTGCCCTCCTCGAGCCCCTCGGCATCCAAAATCCGGATCTTGCCGCGCGCGTAGCGGATCAGGCCGGCCGCCTGCAGCGTGCGTGCGACCACGGTCACGCTCGAGCGCCGAACGCCCAGCATCTGCCCGAGATATTCCTGCGTGAACTGGAGTTGATCGCTGCCGGACAGATCCCGCGCGCGCAGCAGCCAGCGGCAGAGCCGGGCCTGCACGCTGTGCGAGGCGAAGCACGCTGCGGATTGCTGGGCCTGGGCGTAGACGGCCTGCTCATGCCGCATCAGCAGCGCCAGCAACCTGGAGCTTTGCAACGCGGCCGCCTTCAGCGCGTCGATGTTGCAGACGACGATGTTTCCGCCCAGTTGAACGATACCGCGACAGAGCGACATTCGCCCGTCCAGTGCCGCGGCTGCGCCGACGACGCCGTCGATGCCGACCATCGCGGTTTCGATCATCTCGCCGGTCGAAAGGGTCACGACAAGCGAGACCACTGCGCCAGCAGGAAAATAGACCGAACGAATTTCCTGATCCGTTTCGAACAGCAGGGAGTGCTGCGCGAAGGCGACGGTCTTCAAATGCGGTTCGAGGGCTTTGAAATCGGCTTCGGAAAGCTGCCTCAACAAGAGGTTCTTCATGGTCGCTCCCTGGGACAGGCGGGAGCGCAGAGAACTCTCAGCTATCGGTGCCTCATGCGGATATCCGATAATGGAACGACCGTAAGAGCTGTACCGCACATAGCGAGTCTTTTTTTCACTATGTCAGGTTTTGACATAAGAATCGTCGGAAATGCCGCTGCCGTGATGCTTCAGTAAGGCTCGCTTGTATCTGCGGCGAGGCAAGCCATCGTTGCGACGGTCTCGCAGGTCTCGGCAAGCAGCCGAATGCGATACAGCGGCTGTCTTGCCGGCCCCAGAAGCTCGATCCGCCATTCGGCATTTTCCTTGAGCCCGCAGCCTCGGGCCAGATCCCCGAACACTTTCGTCGTTTCGGTCCACGCTGATTCCACGTCCGCGATCTCGGCAAGATACTCGATCGTGCCGCCGTCGCAGTTGGTGATCCGGAAGTAGTGGTTGGGCATGATGCGCTCCGAGCGGTCGCGAGGGATATCGCTTAGTCCAACCGGGCCCGCCGAATTATGTCCGGTAACGCACATAACGACCTTGGGCGCGTGCGAAGGTAAAAGCAAGGCAAATCAGCGGAAAGTTCCCGCAATAGTTGAGAGGGGGGCATCGCGCCGTCGGCAGAAATAGCGAAGCATCGGCCCGTTACCGTGCTTATGCGGGTATTCCAGCCGGTTTCGCTCGATTTGTCGTCGCGCTATGGTTGTGGTTGTTGCTCTAAGAATTTTCCGAAGAATGAGATGCTGACAGTAGATCCATTTCAGAACGCTTTTCTCAAGTCGCTCAGTCCGGCGGACTTCGCGGCCATTCGTCCGCATCTCAGGGCCGTCGAGCTTTTGCAGGGAGCTTCGCTGATCGAGCTCGGCCAGGCCGTCGCATGGGCCCATCTTCCGCTCACGGCCGTCGTGTCTCTCGTCGTCGAGCTTGAAGCGGGAGAACGGATCGAGGTGGCGCTGGTCGGCTCCGACAGCATCCTGGGCGCCTTTGGCGTGTTGGGAGAGCCCGTCGCACTGGGGCACGCTGTCGTGTTGGTGCCGGGTGTGGCTTTGCAGGTCGAAGCGGCGCGCCTGCGCGCGCTCGCCCAGCAGAGCGCGGAGTTTCGAGATCATCTGACGCGTCACAGCCAGGCTCTGTTCGTCCAGGCCCAGCAATCCGTGGGCTGCAATGCATCGCATACCGTCGAGGCGAGACTGGCGCGATGGCTCCTGCGGGTTCGGGACCTATCCGGCAGCGATCGCTTCAAGCTCACGCAGGAATTGATGGCGGAGATGATCGGGGTTCGCCGGAACAGCGTCTCGTTCGTCGCCCATGCTCTTCAGGAGGCGAACGTCATTCGATTCAGCCGCGGCCAAATCGAGATCGTCAATGTCGCCGAGCTCAACAAGGCCACCTGCGAATGCTATCGTGCGGTGAAGCTGCAATACAAGCGGCTTCGTTTTTCGGACTGACGCGGAAGCCGAGGCGCGAGCGAGATCAGCCGTATCTCAGCTTCATCACGAGAATGCCGCCGGCGAGCAGCATGGTGACGGCGTTCGAGGCGATCAGCGGCGCGTCGCCGCTGAGCAGGCCGTAGACCAGCCACAGCGCCAGGCCCAGCACCATAATGAGAAACATTCCAAGAGAAATGTCGCGCGCCGAGCGGGTCTTCCAGACCTTGATGGCCTGCGGCGCGTAGGCGATTGTGGTGCAGGTGGCGGCTGCAAAGCCGATCAGTTTGATTGCGAGGGGATCCATGCGGGCTCTATAGCATGGATTCGACGCCGGTCATGCCTGGAGCGCTCTTCCGATGAGATCCAGGTGCGTGGCATCCGAATGCGCGATACGGCTATCGGGCGTATGCGAGATCGACAGGTGTGCCGGCGAAGCGCGTTGCAAAGTAACGCTCCACCATGTGACGATCGGCTGAAAACGCGAAGCTTGGCAATTCGTCTGCAAGCGAAAGCCATTCCAGTTGGTCGACGTCGTCCCCAGGACACATCGCGCCGCCGACCGGGCTCGCGAGCACGGCAACCGCCAATGTGTGGATGTCGGGGCGCAGAAAGTTTGATGCCACGCCCAGCAGGGCGGCAATTTCTATCTCAAGGCCGGTCTCCTCCTTCACCTCGCGCCTGGCTGCCGTCAGATAGTCTTCGTGAAATTCGATGTAACCGCACGGCAGGCACCACTTGCCTCCTTCCAGGGTATCCGGCTTCCGCCGGCACAACAGGAACTTGTCGCCCTCGACGACAAGAACCGCGATGATCGGAGCTGGATTCCGGTACAACACGAAGGCACAGGCAGAGTTCGTGCACGCCTTTGCCGCCTCGACCTCGCTCGCCCGGATCAGGCCGGAGCCGCACATCGGACAGAAGGCCCAATCGTGTTCGGCGCGTGTGCGACGATCGTATGCCGCAAAGACCTGACAGGTTTTCACTGGATGCCCTTTCGCGTCATGCTCGGCAGATTTCCGGCCCAGAAGGCTTTCAGCGCGTCGGCCAGGTCGCGCGGATTGTCTTCCTGCACGTTGTGGCCCGCGTCCTTGACGTTGATCCACCGCCCATCGGGAAACCGCGCAGTAAATTCCTGGGCGGCGTCTTCGGAAACGATCGAGCTATCGCCGCCCCTGGCCAGCAGAAACGGTGCGGTCATGCCGGGAACGCGCGCCTCGAAGCCTGCGAGGTGCTGCAGGATCACGGGATAATCCGAGGGACGTCGGCGGTCGGCCTTCCAGACGAGGCGCCCGTCGTCGCCACGCTTCAACAGGGCACGCATGCGATAGCGCAGGCGCTCCGGATCGCTCCTGGGACTGACCGTGAGCGCCATCTCGACGACCTCATCCACGGTGGCCGCGCCACCAAAGTCTGCCATGAAGGCGCGCAGCCGCGCCGTCGCGGCAAAAACGGGCCGGGAGGTCACATCGACCATCACGAGACTTTCGGTGCGGCCCAAGTGACGTAGCGCGAACTCGCAAGCGACAATTCCGCCCAACGACATGCCAACGATGCGGGGGCGCTCGATCCCGAGGCCGTCGATGACCGCCGTGAGGTCCGACGCGCAGCTCACGATCGAATAGTCGTCGGTCCAATCGCTTGCACCGTGGCCACGCATGTCGAGCGCCACGAGCCGGAAATCTGCCCGCAGTGCAAGGGCGACATAGTCCCAGGTGCGGGCGGTGAGTGAGCCGCCGTGCAGCAGCACGGCTGGCGGTCCTCGCCCTCCCCAGTCCAGGACGTGGATATTGGGACCACCCGGTGAGCGGAAAACGTGTGACAGCGGCGGCGCGAGGTCCGTAAAGGCAATTCCGAGCCGGTAAGCGATCGTCGTCAGCGCCTTGGGGTGCCAATCGTCCATGGACGATTTCCTTACTTAGGATATCCTAAGTAAGACGTGCGAGGATGAAGATGTCAATGGCCGTGCGAAAACGTCTGACGCCGCAAGCGGCGAAGCTCGCTATCCTCAATGCTGCTGAGCGTCGATTGCACGACGAGGGTCCCGAAGGCGTGCGCTTCCAGCGCATCGCCACAGACCTGGGCATCACGGATGCGGCCGTTCACTACCATTTTCGTACGCGCGAAGCTTTGATGGACGCCCTCCTGCGCCGTATCGGACGCCGCCTGGTAGACGATATCGAGTCCATCATCGAAAGCTGGGCGCCGGATCAGATCGACGTCTCGGCCCTGGGCCGATTGTTTCAGCGCGCCTATGCCGATGAACGGGCAGCCCGGCTCGCCCTCTGGCTAAGCCTCGCCGGCTGGCGCCCAAAGGGATCAGGCATGCTCAAGGCGCTGGTCGAGCGCGTTCATCGCGCCAGGGTCAACGCGGCGCGAAAGACCCGGCGAGCGGCGCCGAAGCTCTCCGACACCCAGTACGCCATTGCTCTCCTGAGTGCGGCCCACATGCATGCCGCGATGTCGGGCGACGCGTTGCTGGCCAGCGTATCCGAAGATCCAAGGGGGCTTGACCATCGCGGCTTCCTCGATTTCGTGGTCAAGTTGATCGCGCGCCACCTCGTCGACGAATGACCAGGCGACATCCGAACATGCGACATCGCGTCGCCCGAGAGCCTTGCGCAATGGCCCGATCTTTGGACCCCAATGACGGTTGAATCCATGGACTGCCCGGGTTCTAGCTCAAATGGCGGGCAATGAGGGGGGCAACGATTTCCGCCTTGTTGGAGGCCAGACCGTGATCGCCACCGCGAACAACATGCAGCTTGGCGTTCGGCATGCGACTCTCGAGATGGAGCCCAACGGTGACCGGGCTAATCGGATCAGAATCCCCCCAAATGAGAAGTGTGGGTGCCTCGATAAGCTCAACAGGAAGCTCTGCCGACCTGCTGCTCTCCATGATCCAGTCGGCAGCTTGCGGAAATTGCCCGCGGTACTCCGCTCTCCAATCGGAGGCTCCAAATCGATCCATACTTGCACCTCCCGACGTGACGGCCAGGACGAGCCGATTGACAATTTTCGGTCTATTGAGAGCTATCCGGGCGGCGATGACGCCGCCCATGGACTGGGCCACCAAATCGACCGGACCATCAAGCCTTTCATCAAGCCTTGCCTCGACAAGCCGAACGAGGTCGTCGATGCTGTTGATCGTGGGATCATGGGGTTGGTTGCCGAGGCCAGGCCAGCCGAAAAACACCTTGTCACGCTCATTCGGCAAGAGCCTGGCCACTGGTTGCCAAAATTCGGGTGAACCGCCGGCGCCGGGAAGAAAGAATATCTTACGCATTGTTACCGCAGGCTTTCAGGTCGGAAACATTCTGCATCGTTAGTTCAGGTGCTGATCCGCGAACCGGTATCCACGTCACTCGAACACGCTTTACACCGGGCGCGACGCCATGAGACCGCGATAGAGCGCGGCGTAGTCGCCGGCGCGGTTGCGCCAGGAGACGTCGGTGGCAAGGCCGTTCAATTGCAGCCGGCGCCACGCCGCTTTGCTGTGGAAGGCGGTGTTGGCCTTGCGCAATGTCCAGGCGAGCGCCTCCGCCGTGACGGGGCCGAACTTGAAGCCGGTGGCATCGCGGCGGGCCTCGCCGACATCGACGATGGTATCTTCGAGACCGCCGACCCGGGAGACGATCGGCACGGCGCCATAGCGCAGCGCGCAGAGCTGGGTCAGGCCGCACGGCTCGAACCGAGATGGCACGATCAGCGCGTCGGAGCCGGCCTGGATCAGATGCGCCAGAATCTCGTCATAGCCGATCACGACACCGATGCGACCGGGGTTGGCGCGGGCGGCGGCCTGATAGCGCTCCTGAAGATCGCGCTCGCCGCTGCCGAGCAGCGCGAGCTGCATCCCTTCGGCCAGGATGGTGGGAATGGCCTCGAGCAGAAGATCAAGCCCCTTCTGCCAGGACAGGCGGCTGATGACGCCGAGCAGCGGTGCCTCATCCGAGGAATCGAGGTTGAACTGCTGCTGAAGCACCGCCTTGTTCGCGGCCCGGAACGTCAGGTCGTCCGTGCCGAACCGGTAAGCTATGTGCGGATCGGTTTGCGGATTCCACACCTCGGTGTCGATGCCGTTGAGGATGCCGCTGAGCACATGGGAGCGAGCGCGCAGCAAACCGCCAAACCCCATGCCGCCTTCATCGCTCTGGATCTCATGCGCATAGGTCGGCGACACCGTGGTGATGCGATCGGCGAATTGCAGGCCGGCCTTCAAAAAACTGATGCCGCCGAAATATTCGAGGCCGCTGACGTCGTACGAACTCCAGGGCAGGCCGATCGAACCGATCAGCTCGGAAGCGAACTTGCCCTGATAGGCCATGTTGTGAATGGTTATCACGGTAGCAGGACGCGGACGACCATCATAATGCAGGTAAGCAGGCGCGAGGCCGGCCTGCCAGTCATGGGCGTGGACGACATCGGGCACGAAGGCCGGAACGAGGCCGTGGCCGATATCGGCGGCGACGCGCGACAGCGCGGCAAAGCGCACGCCGTTGTCCGGCCAGTCGACGCCGTCATTGGTGACGTAGGGATTGCCCGGCCGCGCGTAGAGATGCGGCACGTCGAGCACGAACAGTTCGAGGCCGTCATGGGAGCCTGCGAGCAGTCGTCCGGGACCGCCGAAATAATCCGGCCAGCGCCAGACTTCCTCGGCGCCGGATACCAGCCGCATCACGTCGGGATAGCCCGGCATCAAGGTGCGCATTTCGACGCCATGCGCCTTCAGCGCAAGCGGCAAGGCGCCTGCGACATCCGCGAGGCCGCCGGTCTTGACGATGGGATAGACTTCAGAGGCGACCGCGAGGACGCGAACAGGCGTCATGTATTGAGCCTGTCGATCATCGGCTGGGTGATGAGCGAGATGCCCTGCTCGGTGGTGCGGAAGCGCTTGGCGTCGAGCTCGGGATCCTCGCCGATGACGAGTCCCTCGGGGATCTCGACGCCGCGGTCGATCACGACGTTCTTCAGCCGCGCGCCGCGCCCCACATTGACATAGGGCATGATCACGGCGTTCTCGACATTGGCGTAGGAGTTGATGCGCACGCCGGTGAACAGCAGCGAGCGACGCAGCGACGCGCCGGAGATGATGCAGCCGCCCGAGACCAGCGAGCTCACGGCCTGGCCGCGGCGGCTCTCCTCGTCATGGACGAATTTTGCGGGCGGCGTGATCTCCGAGTAGGACCAGATCGGCCAGGCGCGGTCGAACAGATCGAGCTCCGGCACGACGTCGGTGAGGTCGATATTGGCGGCCCAATAGGCATCGACCGTGCCGACGTCGCGCCAGTAGGAGCGGGGGTCGTCACCGGAGCGGACGCAGGAGGTCGAATATTGGTGCGCGATGGCACGGCCGTTCTTGACGATATAGGGAATGATGTCCTTGCCGAAATCGTGGTTCGAGTTCGGGTCCTCGGCGTCGCGCTTGAGCTGGTCGAACAGGAATTTCGAGTCGAACACATAGATGCCCATGCTGGCGAGCGAGACATCGGGCTTGCCCGGCATCGGCGGCGGATCTTTCGGCTTCTCCAGAAACTCCTGGATCCAGCCGTTCTCGTCGATATGCATGATGCCGAAGCCGGAGGATTCGGCGCGCGGCATTTCGAGGCAGCCGACGGTGACGTCGGCGCCGCTGTCGACATGCTGCCGCAGCATCACCTCGTAGTCCATCTTGTAGATGTGATCGCCGGCCAGCACGACGATGAAGCGGGCGTTGTGCGACTCGATGATGTCGATGTTCTGGTAGATGGCATCCGCCGTGCCGACATACCACATGCTCTCCGATACGCGCTGGCTCGCGGGGAGGATGTCGAAGCTCTCGTTGCGTTCCGGGCGGAAGAAGTTCCAGCCCATCTGAAGATGCCGGATCAGGCTGTGCGCCTTGTACTGGGTTGCAACCGCGATACGGCGGATGCCGGAGTTCACGGCGTTCGACAGCGCGAAATCGATGATGCGGGATTTGCCGCCGAAATAGACCGCGGGCTTGGCGCGCCGGTCGGTCAACTCCAGCAGCCGGCTGCCGCGTCCGCCAGCCAGGACGAACGCCAGGGCCTGGCGGGCAAGCGGCTCATTTCCGGCGGCACTCATGTCATCCTCCCACTTTCTGGCGCAAGCCAAGGCCTTCGCAAGATGCCTCTCGGCTGCGCACCATTGGAACCGATAGTAACGGTACGAATAGTCAATCGGGAAGGTGGTTGTTGGTTGCGAACGCGCGGGAAGCTTAATGCTTTCCGTGGTCTCTCCGCCTCCCGGCTCCGTCGCGCGGGTGTCATATCCGCGCGGGCGCCGGCGGTGGCTTGACCACAATTGAGGCATCCGGATGCAGGTTATTGCGGGCTCTCTTGTGCGGTGCACGCAATCGGAGCTGTGACTTTCGGAGGCTTTGACTTGACGCACGGATGCCCGATCATGGCCATGCGATCCTTTCCCAGATGAAATGTCAGACAGGGAGCAAGTCGATGGTTACATGGAAAGCGGCAATTGCCTGTTCGCTGGCGGGCGCGGTGATGGCCGGACAAATCGAGCAGGCGGCGGCGGCCCCGCTGCCGACCAACGTCGCGACCATGAAGGCCGCGGCCGGCGACGACGTCACGCAGGTCCATTGGCGCGGCCGAGGCTGGGGATGGGGCGGAGGCGGCCTCCTCGCCGGTGCAATCATCGGCGGCGCCATCGCCAGCAGCTCGCCCTATGGTTACTACGGCGGTGGCCCGTATTACGGCGGCTATGGCCCGGGCTACGGCTACGGTTATGCGCCGGCCTATTACGGCTATGGGCCGAGCTATGGGTATGGCGGCTATTACGCGCGTCCCCGCTATTACGGCTATCGCGCCTATCGCCCCTATTACGGCCCTCGCTACGGCTACTACCGGCCCTATGCGCGCCCCTATTATCGCGGTTACTGGTAAGTCGTCGCGCGGCTAAAGCGAGAGCCACACGATCAGGCTCATGCAGGCGAAATGCGCGAGCACGATCGCGGCGAGATGCAGCGGGCCGGCCTTGAGGCGAAGCCTGCGCATCCCGCCGTCCTTCGCGGTGTTGGATTCGTCAGTTGCCACGAACACAGTGCGCTCCCTCCCCCGCTTGCGGGGGAGGGCTGGGGAGAGGGTGCTTCTGCAAGGGGATAATCCCCTGGAGGAGAAAGCCCTCACCCGCGCCTCCGGCGCGACCTCTCCCGCAAGCGGGAGAGGTTGAGCGAGCTTGCGGTTCCCATCGGAGACTCATCTTGCCTAATTCGATCCCGCGGCCGCAGCGGTGAAGCTGCGGTCGACGGCTTTGCTGACGTCGAGCGTCTTCGGCAGGATGCCGTAGCGCGTCGAGCGGTCCGAGGCGGCCTGGATCTCCTTCACCACGTTCTCGTCGATCAGGATCGGGCTGGTGCGCTGCGCGGTGTAGGCCGACAGCAGCACGTCCTCCGGCAGTTTTGTCAGTTCGGCCGTGCTCTTTGCGTATTCGCCGAGGTGATCGAGCGACCACAGCCGCGCCTTGTTCAGCCGCTGCACGAGGTCCTGCACCGCGGCGCGCTTGGTGGCGATGGCGCTGTCGGAGGCGACGATGAAGGTGATGGTCGGCGTCAGGCCTTCACCATCGGCGATCACGCGCGCCTTGTCCTTCAACGTCGCGAATGAGACGTAGGGCTCCCATACCGCCCAGGCATCGATCGAGCCGGCGACGAGCGCGATCTTGGCGTCGACCGGGCCGAGCGGTGCGAAGGTCGCGTCCTCGAGCTTGATCTGCGCCTTCTCCAGCGTCGCGTCGATCAGGAACTGGCCCCAGCCGCCGCGGGTGCCGGCGAGGCGTTTTCCCTTGAGATCGGCCGCCGACCTGATCGGCGAATCCTGGCGCACCAGGATCGCTTGCGTCCTCGCATCCGAGCGCGTGCCGCCGATCGCCTTGATCGGCGCGCCGGCCGCATAGACCGAGAGGAAGGAGAGATCGCCGGTGTAGCCGACGTCGAGCGCGCCGGCGTTGAGCGCTTCAAGGATCGGCGCCGCCGCGGGGAATTCCGACCATTCGATCTTGTACGGCAGGTCTTTCGCATAGCCGGAGATTTCAAGCAGCGAGCGGTTGCCGCCTTTCTGGTCGCCGACGCGCAGCACGACGGTTTCGGCCGCGAACGCGGCGACCGCCGTCGACAGCGTGACGGCGGCGGCGAGCAGCGATGCCGCGAGCCGGCGTGTGATGGGATGATCGTGGGAGTTGATGCTCATTGGCCTGTCTTGTTGCTTTGCTCACGACGTGTGAGCGAACGATGCAGCGAGACGATCAAGTCTATGACCGCGCGATACGCAGTCAATGAAATGGCTGTCCGTATTGCGCGCGCATCGGGCAATGACGTTTCAGCGTAGCGCTGCTTTCGAGAACGTGCGGTGTGTGCGGCCGCAGATGCGCAGGAATGATGCAGAGGAGGGAGCCGCGCCGCGCTCCGCCCGCCGATGCAGCGGTGGAAATCGTTGCATCGTTCCCGCATGCGCTGATGGAGAGAATGACTTTCCTTCGCGCCACATTCGAAATTCCATTTCATTGACGATGCGGGGAACGCGCCGCATGATTTGCGCATCGCATCAACGCGGCGCGACAAACGCCGACGGAACAATTTTCTCTCAACGCAGCTCCGCACGGAACATGCGCAACGCGAACCGTTGCGCAGACGGTGGAGCCGTGCCAGCGCAGGAGCCCGGGCCGATGAACGACGACAACAAGCGGAGCGGATCGGGTCTCGATCGGCGCCATCTGCTTCAGGCGGGGTTGGCGGCCGCTTTCGCCGCGCCGCTCGGTGCCTTTGGCGCGGCGCAAGCCTTCGCGCCGCAAGCGATCGCGCCCGGCGTCAATCTCTCCGAGTTCCCGTTGTGCCGGACGGCATCGGACACACCGGCGCTGACGGGCGCCCCGCGCAAGCTCAAGCTGTCGTGGAACGCCGGCGCGGTCTGCCTTGCCCCGGTGCCGGTCGCCATCGAGCACGGCTTCTTCCAGAAGCATAATCTCGACGTCGAGCTCATCAACTATTCCGGCTCGACCGACCAGCTGCTGGAGGCGATCGCGACGGGAAAGAGCGATGCCGGGCTCGGCATGGCGCTGCGCTGGCTCAAGCCGCTGGAGCAGGGCTTCGACGTCAAGATCGCCGCCGGTACCCACGGCGGCTGCATGCGCGTTCTGACCCGCGCCGACTCCAACGTGAGCAAGCTCGCCGACCTCAAGGGCAAGATCGTCGCGGTCGGCGATCTCGGTGGCCCCGACAAGAACTTCTTCTCCATTCAGCTCGCCAAGCTCGGCATCGATCCCAACAAGGACGTCGACTGGCGCGCTTATCCCGGCAACCTTCTCAACGTCGCCGTCGAGAAGGGCGAGGTGCAGGCGTTCCTGTCGTCCGATCCGCTCGGCTATCTCTGGCTCAAGGATATCAAGTACAAGGAAGTCGCCTCCAATCTCGATGGCGAATATCGCGACAAGAGCTGCTGCATCCTCGGCCTGCGCGGCTCGCTCGTGCGTGAAGAACCGCAAGTCGCCCGTGCCCTGACGCAGGCGCTGCTCGATGCCGCGATGTTCACCGCGCAGAATCCGGCCGTGACGGCAAAATCGTTCCAGCCCTACGCGCCGAAGACGGCGAGCATCGCCGATATCGAGGGCATGGTGCGCTACCACACCCACCATCATCATCCCGTCGGTGAAATCCTGAAGCGCGAGCTGAAGGCCTATGCCGACGATCTCAAGAGCGTGCAGGTCTTCAAGCAGAGCACCGATACCGCCAAATTCGCGGAGCGCATCTATGTCGACGTATTCGCTGTCTGACGGCCTCGCCTCCGGTGCGCCGCGGGCCTCCCGCGCGCCGGTCCTTGCGACCTGGCTCCGGGAGTCCGGCGTTGGCGTGCTCGCCAGCATCGCCTGGATTGCCTTTGGTGTCTCCTGCCTGTGGTGGGAGGATGTCGGCGACTGGTCGCGGACCCATTCGCTCGGCATCGCTGCGTTCATCATCGCTGCGATCGCCTTGTTCGGGACTGTGGGTGCCGACTATCTCGGCTCGCCGGGAAAGGCGCTGCACAAGCGCGCGCCGTGGCTGGTCGCGCTCGGCGTGTTCCTGACCTTATGGGAGGTCGCCACCGCGAAATTCGCCTGGCTGCCGCTGCCGTTCTTTCCGCCGCCGCAGTCGATCATCGAGGTCTATACCGACGATCTGCCAAAGCTGCTCGACAGCGTCTTTGCTTCGGTCAAACTTCAGCTCGGCGGCTATCTGATCGGCGCCACCCTCGGCTTCGTCACCGGCGTCTCGATCGGCTGGTCGCGTGCGGTCGGCTATTGGGCGCATCCGGTGCTGCGCTTCATCGGCCCGCTGCCGGCGACGGCCTGGCTGCCGATCGCCTTCTTCACCTTCCCGTCGAGCTGGAGCGCTTCGACCTTCCTGATTGCGCTCGCAACCGGATTCCCCGTCACCGTGCTGACCTGGTCCGGTGTCGCGAGCGTCAGCAATGCCTATTACGACGTCGCGCGCACGCTGGGCGCAAGGCCGTCCTTCCTGGTGCTGAAGGTCGCGATCCCCGCGGCGCTGCCTCATGTGTTCGTCGGCCTGTTCATGGGGCTCGGCTCGTCCTTCGCCGTGCTTGTCGTCGCCGAGATGATCGGCGTCAAGGCGGGGCTCGGCTGGTATCTGCAATGGGCGCAGGGCTGGGCGGCCTACGCCAACATGTATGCGGCGCTGATCGTGATGTCGCTGCTCTGCTCCGGCGCGATCACGCTGCTGTTTTCGATCCGCGACCGCCTGCTGGTCTGGCAGAAGGGAACCGTGAAATGGTAGCCACAACTCCACTGGCTGAAATCGACGCTCATCCGTCTGCCGGCGCCGCGCTCGATATCGAGCAGGTCAGCCACGCCTTCGACATCGACGGCACTGAACTGCCAGTGCTCAGCGACGTCAGCATCGCGGTGGAGCCCGGCGAATTCGTCGCGCTGCTTGGCCCCTCCGGTTGCGGCAAGTCGACCTTGCTGCGGCTGGTCGCCGGCCTCGACAAGCCCAAGGCGGGGACGCTGCGCGAGGACGAGGCGCGCATCACCCGGCCGCATCCGTCCCGCGTCGTCGTGTTCCAGGATCCGACCCTGTTTCCCTGGCGGTCGGTCTGGGACAATGTCGCGCTGGGGCTGGAAGCACAGGGTATTTTGAAGAGCCAGCGTCAGCGGGTCGATAACGCGCTCGATCTGGTCGGTCTTGCGTCGTTCCGCAATGTCTATCCGCACCAGCTCTCCGGCGGCATGGCGCAGCGCGTCGCGCTGGCGCGGGCGCTGGTCAACGACCCCAAGATCCTGATCCTCGACGAGCCCTTGGGAAAGCTCGACTCGCTCACCCGCATCACCATGCAGGCCGAACTCGTCTCGCTGTGGCAGCGCAAGGGATTTACCACGCTGCTGGTGACGCATGATGCCGAGGAAGCGCTGGTGCTCGCCAACCGCGTCATCGTGTTCAGCGACCGCCCCGCGCGCGTGAAGGCCGACATCCGCGTCGACCGTCCCTATCCGCGCCATCGCGGCGATCCATATCTTGGGGATCTGCGCCGCCAGATCCTCGGCCTTCTGGGGCTAGACGCCACATGGTGACTTCTGCAGCCAAGGGCCGCACGGCCCATAGCGAGCCCGACTACATCGCACGCGCGGAAGCGCTGACCGAAGGCTTTGCCGCACGCGCGACGGAGCACGATCGCACCGGAAGCTTCCCGTTCGAGAACTTTCGCGAGCTCTCCGAGGCAGGCCTGCTGTCGCTGACGGTGCCGGCCGCCTTCGCCGGGGCCGGTGCGGGCGCGCGATACGCGGCACGTGTCCTCGGCATCATCGGCAAGGCCTGCTCGTCGACGGCCCTGGTGTTGTCGATGCACTACATCAATCATCTGGTGATGGCGCGAAGCCCGACCTGGCCGGTGCGGCTGTCGCGCAAGCTTGCCCACGAGACCGTCGAGGGTCTCGCGCTGATCAATGCGCTGCGCGTCGAGCCCGAGCTCGGCTCGCCCACCCGTGGCGGCCTGCCGGCAACCATCGCGCGCTGCACCGAGACCGGCTGGCGCCTCTCCGGCCACAAGGTCTATTCGACGGGGGCGCCGATCCTGAAATGGTATCTGGTCTGGGCCCGCACCGACGAGGCCGAGCCGCGCGTCGGCCAGTTCCTGGTTCCGGCGGGCCTGCCGGGCACGCGCATCGTCGAGACCTGGGATCATCACGGCCTGCGCGCCAGCGGCAGCCACGACGTCATCTTCGACGACGTCGTCATCCCGCTCGACGCCGAGGTCGATGTCCGCAAGCCCGCGGATTGGCGCGCGCCGGATCCGACCCAGTCGACCGTCCATACCATCTTCGTCGCCGCGATCTATGACGGCATCGCCCGTGCCGCGCGGGACTGGCTGGTCACTTTCCTGAAGACGCGGGCGCCGGCCAGTCTCGGCGCGCCGCTGGCGACCTTGCCGCGCGCGCAGGAGATGCTCGGCGGCATCGAGGCGCGGCTCGCGGTCAACGCACGTTTGATCGACAGTTTCGCCTCTGATTTCGACGACGGCTTGCAGCTCGGCGCGATCGAGTCCAACATCGTCAAGCTGACGGTGACCAATAACGCCGTAGCCGCCGTGGAGGACGCCTTGTCGCTGACCAGCAATCACGGTCTGTCGCGCAAAAATCCGCTGGAGCGGCATTACCGCGACGTGCTCTGCGGCCGCGTCCACACCCCCCAGGACGACACCACCAAGATCACTGCCGGGCGCGCTGCGCTGGGCGTCTAGCTCATCACTTGCAAGGAGTTCCCGATGTCGGTCGAGTTCATCGGCTTTATCGCCAACAGCAATGCTTCCGAGACCATCGTGCGCCAGGGGCCGGTGCTCGATCCCAACTATATCGAGACGGTGGCGAAGGCCCATGAGCTCGCCGGTTTCGACCGCGCGCTGCTGGCGTTCCATTCGACCACGCCGGATGCGCTCCAGATCGCCCAGCATGTGCTGACCATCACCAAAAAGCTCAAGGTGATGATCGCGCAGCGCCCCGGCTTCACCGCGCCGACGCTCTTGGCGCGCCAGCTCGCCACGCTGGACCAGCTTTATGAAGGCCGCGTCTCGCTGCACGTCATCACCGGCGGCAACGCCATCGAGCTCAGGCAGGACGGCAACACGCTCGACGACAAGGACGAGCGCTACGCCCGCACCAGCGAATTCCTCGACGTCGTGCGGCTGGAATGGACCAGCGAAAAACCGTTCAACTACAGCGGCAAGTACTACAACGTCGAGAACGGCTTTTCGCAGGTGAAGCCGCTGCAGAAGGGCGGCATCTACACCTTCGTCGGCGGTGGCTCCGATGCTGCGATCGAGGTCTCGGGCAAGCATGCCGACACCTTCGCGCTGTGGGGTGAATCCTACGCGCAGGTGCGCGACGTCACTGCGCGGGTGCGCGCCGCGGCAGCGAAGTACGGGCGGCCGAGCCCGCGCTTCAGCCTGTCGGTGCGGCCGATCCTTGCCGATACCGAGGAGCAGGCCTGGCAGAAGGCCGAGGCAATTCTCGAACGGGCCACCGCGCTTCAGGACCAGACCGGCTACCGCCGGCCCAATCATGCCACCGATGGCGCCAAGCGCCTGCTGGCGCTGGCCGACCAGGGCAGCCGCATCGACAAGCGGCTGTGGACCGAGATCGCAAAGCTCACCGGCGCCAACAGCAACACCACCGCTTTGGTCGGCACGTCCGAGCAGGTCGCCGAAGTCTTTGCCGACTATTACGACCTCGGCGTCAGCCACTTCCTGATCCGCGGCTTCGATCCGCTGCCCGACGCCATCGACTACGGCCGCGAGCTGATCCCGCTGACACGTGAGCTGATCGCGAAGCGTCAGGCCGTTCGCGGCGAGGCGGCGGAATGATCCGCCTCGTGCTGGCCGGCGCGCTGCTGTTCGGTTCGCTCGAACTCGTGGCAGCGCAAACCACGCTGCGCGTCGGTGACCAGAAGGGCAATTCGCAGGCGGTGATGGAAGCGGCCGGCGTGCTCAAGGACATTCCCTACAAGATCGAGTGGAAGGAGTTTCCGGCGGCTGCCCCGCTGCTGGAGGCGCTGAGCGCCGGGGCGATCGAGACCGGGCTCGTCGGGGACGCGCCCTTCACCTTTGCCGCCGCCTCCGGCGCGCCGGTGAAGGCGATCGCCGCGATCCGCCAGACCCGCGAGGGGCTCGCGATCCTCGTGCCCGAGAATTCGCCGATCAAGAGCTTTGCCGATCTGCGCGGCAAGAAGATTGCGACCGGCCGCGGCTCGATCGGCCATCAGCTGATCCTCGCCGCGCTCGAGAAGAATGGCTGGTCCGCGTCAGACGTGCAGATCGCGTTCCTCGCACCGTCTGATGCCAAGATCGCCTATACGCAAGGCTCGGTCGATGCATGGTCGACCTGGGAGCCTTATGTCAGCCAGGAAGAGGTGCTGTTCAGGTCGCGCCGTGTCATTACCTCCGAGGGCCTGACGCCGGGGTTGAGCTTCCAGGTCGCGCGGCCCGATGCCATCCGCGACAAGCGCCCGGAGCTGACCGACTTCGTCCGGCGCCTTACCGCGGCACGCGCGTGGTCGCTGAGCAACGTCGACAGCTATGCCGCAACGTGGGGCAAGCTGATGAACATCCCGACCGCCGTGCCGCTCAACTGGTTGTCGCGGGCAAGAATTCGCATCGCGCCGATCGACGATGGCGTCGTCGCGGACGAGCAGAGCACCATCGATCTCTATTTTCGCTGGGGCCTGATCAAGCAGAAGCTCGATGCGGCCGAGATCGTCGATCGCTCCTTTGCGGATGCGATCGCGAAGGCGGGGCTGTAGCAACGCTCGCGCGGTCCGTATGCTGCTTCTTCCCCTCTCCCCTTGTGGGAGAGGGTGGCTCGCCGCGTCAGCGGCGAGACGGGTGAAGGGTTCTCTCCGCGCACTCATCACTCGCTATTGAACTTGCCGATAGATACCCCTCATCCGGCGCTTGGCGCCACCTTCTCCCGCAAGGGGAGAAGGGGATTCGTGCGCGTAGCACTATTTTCAAAATAATCCTTCTGCGTTCCATGCCGCCGGCAACACCCTCGTTGCTATTTGCATCGCACCCCTTGCAGCACGCCGCATCCCGTCAAAAATCAATTCGACGACCACATCGGGAGACCGGCCATGGGCCTGCAAGAAACAAAAATCGAATCGCTTCCCTTCGTCACCGCTGAACTCAACTATCTCGCGCCTGTTACAGGCAAGCCACGCACCTATGCCTTCGATCCGCCGCCCGGCGAGCCCAAGAGTACGTCGCTGCCGGAGCCGCACCAGGTGCCGATCTTCGATGCGCGGTTGATCGCGAACAATTTCTCGCTCGATCGCGAGGGCTTTGCGCTGGTGCGCCATCCGAACCAAGTAAAGGACTTCTACAACGACGACGAGGTGAGGAAGGTCTACTATCCCGCCGTCGAGGCCTTCCTGCGTGCGACGCTGAAGGGCGATCGCGTCTTCATTTTCGATCATACCGTGCGCAGGCGTGTCGAAGGTGCACCCGATATCCGCGACGGCGGCCCGCGCCAGCCGGCGACGCGCGTCCATGTCGACCAGACCGCCGTCTCGGGCGCCAACCGCGTGCGCGAGCATCTGCCTGACGAGGCCGACGAACTGCTGAAGGGGCGCGTGCAGGTGATCAATCTCTGGCGGCCGATCCGCGGTCCCTTGCGCGATTCACCGCTGGCGATGGCCGACGGCACGACGGTGGCGCCGGAGGATCTCATTGCCTCCGACCTGATCTATCCCAACCGCCGCGGCGAGACCTATTCGGTGAAATACAGTCCGAACCATCGCTGGTTCTATTTCCCCGAGATGACCGCGGACGAGGCGCTGCTGCTCAAGTGCTACGACTCGGCAACCGACGGCCGCACCCGCTTCGGACCGCACACCGCCTTCGTTGATCCGACCACGCCGGCTGATGCCGCGCCACGCGAGAGCATCGAGGTGCGGACGCTGGTGTTCCACAAACAGTAACAATGTGTGATGGCACTGCCGGGCATCGCCCGGCAGTGTTCCCGGAACTTCAGGGAACAATGCGACGTTTGCAGCGCGGGGCAGGGCCAACCGGGGAGCGGTGCCGTGCGAGCGCTGACGACTTTATTATTTTGTCTGGCCACATTTTCTCTGGCGCACGCTGAAAGCGGGCTTGCCTCATATTACGGATACGGAAAAGGCAAGGGCGCCGAACTGACCTGCGCCCACCGGACGCGCCCGTTCGGCAGCGTGCTCACGGTGTCTTATGGCGGTCGCACGATTCAATGCCGCGTCAATGATCGCGGCCCCTTCATTCGCGGCCGGATCGTCGACCTCTCGGTGCCCGCCGCCCGCGCGCTGGGCATGATGAGCGCCGGCGTGGTGCGGGTCTCGGTGGAATAGGCCTTCAGGCGCGTTATAGTGCCGCTCAAAGCAGGGGTGAGGGGGCGCTATGGCCAGGATCAGGGTTGGACTCGTCGGCTGCGGCTTCGTGTCGGAGCTGCATATGTATGCGTTCCGGCGCGTCTATGGCGTAGACGTCGAGGTCGCGGCGGTGGCCGCGCGCGGCGACAAGGTCGTCGCGTTCGCGCAGCATCACAATATTCCGCGCGTCTATCGCAGCTTCGCCGAATTGATTGCGGACGCTGATATCGACGTCGTCGACATTTGCACCCCGCCCAATCTCCACGCCGAAATGATCGTCGCGAGCATGCAGGCGGGCAAGCATGTGATCTGCGAAAAGCCCTTCGCCGGCTATTTCGGCCGCGAGGGCGATGCGCAGCCGATCGGCAGGCACGTGCCGAAGGCGCTGATGTATGAGCGCGTGCTGGAGGAGATGGACGCCACGCGCGCCGCGATCGAGCGCACCGGAAAGCTCTTCATGTATGCCGAGGACTGGATCTATGCGCCTGCGGTGACCAAGACCGCGGAGATCATCAAGGCGACTAAAGACAAGATCCTGTTCATGAAGGGCGAGGAGAGCCATTCCGGCTCGCACGCAGCCCATGCCGCGCAATGGGCGATGACCGGCGGCGGCTCGCTGATCCGCATGGGCTGCCATCCGCTCTCGGCCGTGCTGTATCTCAAGCAGGTCGAGGCGAGAGCGCGCGGCGAGACCATCCGCGTTGTCAGCGTCACCGGCGATGTCGGCAACGTTACGGCAAGCCTGAGGCCCGAAGAGCGCAGCTACATCAGGGCCAATCCCGTTGATGTCGAGGACTGGGGCACGCTCACTGCGACGTTTTCCGACGGCACCAAGGCGACCGTGTTCTCCGGCGACATGATCATGGGCGGCGTGCGCAACCTGGTCGAGACCTATACGTCCGGCGGTTCGCTGTTCGCCAACATCACGCCGAACAATCATCTGATGAGCTATCAGACCTCCGAGGAGAAGCTCGCTTCGGTCTACATCACCGAAAAGGTCGACCGCAAAACCGGCTGGCAATATGTCTGCCTCGAGGAGGAATGGACGCGCGGCTATCTCCAGGAGATCCAGGACTTCATGGAATGCGCCGTGACGGGGCGGCAGCCGCTGTCGGATCTCGCGCTGGCGTATGAGACGATCAAGGTGAATTACGCCGGCTATTGGGCCGCGGAGGAGGGCCGGCGGGTGATGTTGTAGGGGGATGCTCACCGCGACGGGACTGTGCTCCCTCGCCCCGCTTGCGGGGAGAGGGTTGGGGTGAGGGGGACTCTCCACGGGGACGGTGAGAGGCGAAGAACCTCACGTCCCGTATGTCGATCCCTTCGGCAGCGGAAACACCGGGTCCTGGGTGCGAATGTTGGTCGGCCACACCACCGAGATGTGCTCGCCGGCGTTCTGCATCACCACCGGGGTCGAGCGCTCGTTCTGGCCGGAGAGCGGCGTGCCCGGCGGGAAGAATTTCACGCCATAGCCCTGGATGGTGCCGCCGGCGGGAATGTCGACGTCGAGCGCCGCTTTCCGGATCGCCTCGGGCTCGAAGCTGCCGTATTTCTCCTTGGCGACCGGCAGCACGTTGTTGAGCAGCAGCCAGGTCTGGTTGAAACCCATCGAGCAGTGCGGCGGCACGTCGGTGGCGCCGGTCTTGGCCTGGTAGCGCGTGACCATGGTCTTGGTCAGGTCGCCGATTCCCGGCGCGAGTTTTACGGGATCGAGCAGCTGCGCCGGCACCGGATCGATGTTGCAGAAATTGTCGATGTCGGGGCCAAAGGTCGCGCGCAGCTTGTCGAGCTGGCTGTAGCCGGCACCGGCGCCGAACAGCATCTTGAAGCGCAGTCCGCTCTCGCGCGCCTGGCGCAGGAACAGGGTGATGTCCGGATTGTAGCCGGCATGCGAGATCACGTCGACCTTGGCCCGCTTGAGCTTGGTCACGAGCACCGAGAGGTCCGGCGCGGACGCCGAATAGCCCTCGCGCATCACCACCTGGATGCCGGCCTGCTTGGCATAGGCCTCGTCGGCCGCGGCAACGCCGACGCCGTAAGGGCCGTCCTCGTGGATCAACGCGACCTTGACCTCGCCCGGCTCGATGCCGAGTTTTGTCTTGGCGTGCTCGGCGATGAAGCCGGCAAAGGCCTGGCCGTACTGATCGGAATGGATCTGCGCGCGAAACACGTATTGCAGGTTCTTGTCCTTGAACACGGCGGTCGAGACCGCGGTCGTGATCCAGAGGATCTTCTTCTGCTGCTCGACCTTCGCCGCCATCGGCACCGCGTGCGCGCTGGAATAGACGCCGTTGATGATGTCGATCTTTTCCTGGCTGATCAGCCGCTCGGCCTCGTTGATCGCGACATCCGCCTTGCTCTGGGAGTCCGCCGCAACCGGCACGATCTTGGTCTTGCCGCCGATGCCGCCCTTCTCGTTGACGAGGTCGATGGCAATCTGCGCGCCGACCGAGGAGGCGACCGAGCCGCCGGCGGCGAACGGGCCGGTCAGGTCGTAGATCAGGCCGATGCGCAATGTCTCGGCTTGCGCCTGGGCTCGTGTCCAATGGAGGCTGAGTGTGGCGGCGGCAGCC
>NZ_AKIY01000074.1 GCF_000282615.1 Bradyrhizobium sp. YR681
CAATGACGGAGGAAAGAGCGGCGTGAAAAACTAACGCTTCCGCCGCTTCGGCTTCACCGCCCCGAACACTGCCGCCAAATCCTCGGCTGCCGGCACCCCATCATCCAGATGCAGGCGGCTCTCCACATGCAGGAAATGCTCGCGCGACACGGCAATCGCCCGCGCGACGTCGCGGGCGCGCAACGCCTCGACGATGGCGCCGTGCTCGTCCACCGCGCAGATCGAATCGGTGGCGGGCTCGTAGACCGAGACCATTACCGAGGAGCGGCTGAGCAGGTCGGCGAGGAAGCGCGTCAGCTCGGCATTGCCGAGCGCCTCGACCAGATGGACGTGGAAGGCGCCCGACAGCCGCACGGACGCGGCGCGGTCGCCGCGGGTTGCGGCTGCGCGCTCCTCAGTGAGATGCGCGGTCAGTCTGTCGATCAGAGCATCGTCGACGAGACGGACGAGCTGCGTCAGCACGCCGGCTTCGAGCACGCGATGGGCTTCGTAGACGCTCCTGATGTCATCGAGGGTCGGGCGCGGCACGCGGGCGCCGCGGTTGGGGATCATCTCCAGCCGCCGTTCCGCGCCGAGCCGGTGCAGAACTTTCCGGATACGCTCGCGCGAGACGCCAAAGATGTCGGCGAGCGGCGGCTCGGCGAGCTTCACGCCCGCCTTCAGCTTGCCCTCCAGCAGGGCATGCAGGATGGCCTGATAGACCGCCTCGTCCTCTGCCGGATTCGCTTTGCCGTTTCGCCTCTTCTGCGTCGCCATGGCGCTAGCTAGGCCCAAAGGATGCGCAGCGTCACCTCCAAAAAATGTGCACATCTACCGCGCCGCTGCGCTGGCTGCGCCGCGACTTCAGATTCATCCTATTGATATTACTGCATAATCGTAAAATGTGCACATTTGGCATGACGCTTGCTGCAGTCTCGGTGCAAGCTTTACGCACAACAAACGGGACACGCCCATGCACACCCCCTCCCGACGCAGCGTTTTGACATCCGGCGCGGCCCTCGCCGCGGTTCTGGCAGCCCCGGCGCGGCTGCGCGCCGCGCCCAAGGAGATCGTCATCGGCGGGCCCGCGGGCGCCGCAAAGTATTTCAACGCCGACCTGTTTCCGGTGCTGGAGAAGAAGCTCGACTGCAAGGTGCTCTATGAGGGCACCAACTCCCTGACCAATCTTCAGAAGATGCAGGCCGACAAGGCGGCGCCAAAGATCTCGGTCGTCATCATGGACGATCCCGTGATGCTGCCGGCAGCGGCAGACGGCCTGATCACCAAAATGTCGGCCTCCTCGATCGCCAACCTCGGCAAGCTCGTGGACGGCTCTGTGCACCAGGACGGCATGTGGGCGAACTACCAGAGGCCCTGGGCCGGCATCGCCTATTCGACCAAGCGCATGAAGACGGCGCCGGCGAAATGGGCCGATTTGTGGGACGCGAAATATGCCTCGCGGGTGATCGTGCCCTCGCTCTCCAACACCGAAGGTTTCTGGACGCTGCTCGCGGCCGCGCATCTCGAAACCGGAAAACCCTACAAGGAGGCGCAATACGAGATCGACGCCGCCTTCAAGAAGGTGAAGGAGCTGAAGGCGAATTTGCTCAACGTCTATACCAACGCGCCGCAGGCCATCAATCTGATGGAGCAGGGCGAAGCCTGGATGATCGGCGGGCAGTTCTCGGCCTACACGCTGATACGCAAGGCGGAGGGATCGCCGGTCGATCTCGCCGTGCCGCAGGACGGTGGCTTCGCCATGCCGTCGGGCATCGCGAAGGTGGCAGGTGCCCCTGCCGGCGATCTTGCCGATGCCGTGATCGATTTCTTCCTGAGCCCGGTGGCGCAGACCATCCTGGCCGACAAGGCGTTCGTTGCCCCGACCAACAAGGGCACGCCGACGCCGGCGGGTTTTCCCGATCCCGCTTCGCTGTTCGCGCCGGACTGGGCGTTCGTCGCCAAGAACCGCGCGGGCTGGGTGGACCGCTGGAGCAAGGAGATGACATGAGCGAGAGCAGCCCGCATCTTGTCGTCCGCGGCGTCTCCAAGCGCTACGGGCCGACCACGGTGCTCGATCACATCGACCTCACCATCCGCCGCGGCGAGCTCGTCACGCTGCTCGGCCCCTCCGGCTGCGGCAAGACCACGCTGCTGCGCGCCATCGCGGGGCTGGCGCAGCCCGATGCGGGCAAGGTCGAGCTTGCCGGGCGCGACATCACCAATGTGCCGCCGCACAAGCGCAATGTCGGCGTGGTGTTCCAGAGCTACGCACTGTTTCCGCATCTCACCGTCGCCGGCAATGTCGCATTCGGGCTGAAGGTGCGTGGCACGGCGAAACGCGAGATCGACACGGCTGTCGAGCGCGCACTGTCGCTGGTCAAGCTCGGCCATCTCGCCAGCAGGCGCATCTCGGCGCTGTCAGGGGGCCAGCAACAGCGCGTCGCGCTGGCGCGCGCGATCGCGGTCGAGCCCGACGTGCTGCTGTTCGACGAAGCGCTGTCCGCGCTCGATCGCAAGCTGCGCGAGGAAATGCAGGTGGAGCTGCGCCGCCTGCTCCAGGACGTGAACGCGACCGCGATCTTCGTGACCCACGACCAGGACGAGGCGCTGACCATGTCCGACCGCGTCGCGGTCATGAACAAGGGGCGGATCGAGCAGCTCGCCGAGCCGCGCGAGCTTTACTTGCGGCCCGCCAGCCTGTTCGCGCTCAACTTCGTCGGACTCTCGACCCGGATTCACGGCACCGTGCTGGCGGCCAGCGACGGCAAGGTCGATGTCGAGACCAAGGTCGGCCGCCTCTCGGCGCTCGGCAATTTCCAGGCAGGTTCGCCCGTCATCGTCGCGGCGCGTCCCGAACAGCTTCGCCTTGGTGAACAGGGTGAGGCCAACTCCGCGGCCGGCCGCGTCCGCTCCGTGGTGTTCCAGGGCTCGCGCACGCTGGTCGAGGTCGATGCCGGCGCCGGCGAGAGCCTGCTCGCCGAGCTCTCTGGGCGTGACGGCGCGATCCCGCGCGTGCATGACGAGATCCGCCTCAGCTGGCCCGTGACCGAGACCTTTGCGTTCCCGATGGAGGCGTTGGGATGACCGAGGCGGCCCTCCCCGCGCCGGTGACGGCGCCTGCAGTGGACCGCGAGCGTCTCACCGCGATCGGATTCGTACTGCCCTCCTTCGTCATCATCGCCGGCGTGTTCGCACTGCCGCTGGTGCTGCTGCTCGGCGTCAGCGTCGTCGACGCCAATGGACTGACCTTCGCGCACTACAAGCGCCTGCTCGGCACGCCCTACTATCTCGGCGTGATCTGGAACTCGCTACGGCTGGGGTTGCTCACCACGCTGATCGCCTTCCTGATCAGCTATCCCGCCGCCTTCGCGCTGGCGCGTGCCCGCGGCGCCTTGCGCGCGATCCTGCTCGCCACGCTGTTCCTGCCGCTTGCGGCCAGCGTCATCGTCAAGGCGTTCGCCTGGACGATCCTCTTGCGCAGCGACGGCATCGTCAACGAGACGCTGATAGCGCTCGGCGTCATCGAGGACCCGATCCGGATGATCTTTACCGAGACCGCGCTGATCGTCGGCGCCGTCAACATCTTCCTGCCCTTCATGATCCTGCCGATCTACGCCATCGTGGCGCAGCTCGATCCGCGCTATGCGGAAGCCGCTTCCACGCTCGGCGCCTCACCGGTCGTGACGTTCTTTCACGTGATCCTGCCGCTGACCCTGCCCGGCATCATCGCAGGCGTCGCACTGGTGTTCTCGCTCTCCGTCTCCGCCTATGTGGTGCCGACGCTGCTTATCGGCGAGAAATATCCGACGCTCGCGACCACGATCGCAAAGGCCTATCTGCTGGCGCGCGAGCCCGGCTTCGGCGCTGCCGCCGGCGTCGTGCTGCTGGGAATCGCGATTGCCGTCGTCGCGCTGAGCGCGCGCCTGTCGCGGGAGCCGAAATGATGACCCGCGCCGCGATCATTGTCTGCTGGGTGATGGCGATCGGGCTGGCGCTGTTCCTGCTCGTGCCGCTGCTGGTGATCGCCGCCGCCAGCTTCTCGCCGACGCCGGTGTTCGACCTGCCGCTGACGGGCGCATCGACGCGGTGGTATGGCCGGATCGGCCGGCTCGACGGCTTCTGGCCCTCGCTGTTGCTGTCGCTCCAGATCGCGCTGTTCTCGACCGCGATCTCGCTGGTCTGCGGCACGCTAGCGGCGATCGCGATCGCGCGCGGAAAATTGCCGGGTGCGGGCATCTTTGCCACCGCGCTGGTGTCGCCGCTGATGATGCCGGGCCTCGTGCTCGGCATCGCGCTGCTGCAGGGCTTTCGCGCGGTCGGCTTCACCGCGCCCTGGGCGACGCTGCTGGTCGCGCATCTCGTCATCACGCTGCCTTACGTCGCGCGCACGATGATCGCGGGGCTGTCCCGGTTCGACTTCACCCTGATCGAGGCCGCGCGCACGCTCGGCTGCACCTATCCCGGCAGCGTGCTGAGGGTGATGGTGCCGGCACTGGCGCCGTCGTTCCTGATCGCGGGGATCTTCTCGTTCCTGGCCTCGTTCGACAATTATCCGGTCTCGATCTTCCTCGCCGACGTCCGCACCAAGACGCTGCCGATCCGGATGCTGCAATATATCGAGGAGGCGCCCGACCCGACGCTCGCGGCACTTTCCACTCTCATCCTCCTGGGCACGGTGATCCTGCTGTTCGTCAGCGACCGCGTCGTCGGCCTGCACCGCATGGCCGGAACCTCGGACTGATCCATGAGCAACGAACCAAAATCTTCGCAGCGCGACTTCGCCGGCTATCGCGGCAAGCCGCCGAATCCGCGCTGGCCGAACGGCGCGCGCGTCGCGGTGTCGCTGGTGGTGAATTTTGAGGAGGGCTCGGAGTTCTCCGTCAATGACGGCGACGCGGGCAACGAGGCAATCTACGAGGTCGTGCACAAGCTCGACGGGCCGGATTCCTGCATCGACAGCCATTTCGAGTACGGCACGCGTGCCGCGTGGTGGCGCATCATGGATTTGTTCGACGGCTACGGCGTCAAGGCGACGGTGAGCTCCTGCGGCCGCGCCGTCGAGCGCTCGCCGGAGCTGGCGCGCGATGCTGTCGCGCGGGGCCACGAAGTGTCGGCGCATGGCTGGCGCTGGCAGAGCCACGCCGAGATGGATGAAGCGAGCGAGCGTGCGGTCATCGCAAGGACGGTCGCGACGATCGCGCGCGTCACCGGGCAGCGCCCGGTCGGCTGGCACACGCGCTCGGCGACCTCGCCGAACACGCGGCGGCTGCTGGTCGAGGACGGCGGCTTCCTCTACGACAGCGACGCCTATAATGACGATTTGCCGTACTATCGCGAGGTCTCGGGCAAGCAGCATCTGGTGCTGCCCTATGCGTTCGATACCAACGACATGCAGTACTACAATGCTGGCCGCTTCAGCGGACAGGATTTCGCCGACTACGTCATCGACGCCTTCGAGTGGCTGACGCGTGAAAGCGATGCGTCGCCGAAGATGATGTCGATCGGCCTGCATTTGCGCATGATCGGCCGCCCCGGGCGGATCGGCGCGCTGGACCGGATTCTGGCGCATATTGCGGGCAACAGCGCGGCCTGGGTCGCGCCGCGCGCGGCGATCGCGCGGCATTGGCGCGAGGTGGTGCCGGCAGGGGGTGTGATTGACCGCGGGCGACGACGGTGAAATGCGGGACGCTCGCA
>NZ_AKIY01000075.1 GCF_000282615.1 Bradyrhizobium sp. YR681
ACCGGGGGATCCAGTACTCCGCGACAGTTGTGATTGAACCGAGAAGCCGCGGCGTACTGGATTCCCCGCCTTCGCGGGGAATGACAGCGGGGCTTGGAGAACGAGGCCGTCACCTCATACGCCGTCATTGCGAGCGCAGCGAAGCAATCCAGAATCCCTCCGCGGCGACAGTCTGGATGGCTTCGCTGCGCTCGCAATGACGGGAGGGAGCGGTGTGCTGACGTCTCTCACCGTCACCCTGAGGTGGCCGCTCCTTCAGCGGCCCTCGAAGGGCGACGGCCCCGCTGCATCGGGGGCCGAGCATCCTTCGAGGCTCCCCATGGGACGCGTTGCGTCCCATGCCTCGCACCTCAGGAAGACGG
Organism: Bradyrhizobium sp. YR681; assembly: GCF_000282615.1. Lineage (GTDB taxonomy): Bacteria > Pseudomonadota > Alphaproteobacteria > Rhizobiales > Xanthobacteraceae > Bradyrhizobium. The sequence continues at coordinate 363 of NZ_AKIY01000075.1, forward strand.
GGCCGGTAACGGCATGCGGATAGCGATCCTCCCACCCCATTCACAACTCCGTGTCTTTATTCGGAAACGATCATTCCCTATTATCCCGCAATGCAAAAAGCCGCCCGCCGATCGCAAGCCGTTACCCGCCCGCCCGGCCGCCCCCGGGAGTTCGACATGGACACCGCGCTCGACCGGGCCCTGCGCGTGTTTCGTGAGCGCGGCTATCATGCGACCTCGATCGGGGATCTCACCGCGGCGATGCGGCTTGCCACCGGCAGCGTCTACAAGGCGTTTCGCGACAAGCATGCGGTGTTTCTCGCCGCCTTCGAGCGCTACACCGCGCTGCGCCAGGAGCAGACCCGCAGCGCCGCGTCGCGCGGCAGCAACGGCCGCGAGCGGCTGCGGCACGTGCTGCTGTCCTATGCCGAGCAATCCCAGGGCATCGAGGGGCGGCGCGGCTGCCTGGTGGTCGGCAGCGCGGTCGAACTGTCGGCGCTCGATCCCGTCGTCGGCGCCCGCGTCAACGCCCAGCTCAAGACCAACGAAAGCTTCATCGCCGGGCTCATTCGCGAGGGGCAGGCCGACGGCTCGATTCCCGGCCATGTCGAGCCCGACGACACCGCACGGCTGATGATCTGCATCACGCAGGGAATGCGCGTCGTCGGCAAGGCGCGCCTGGCGCTCGACGGCGAGCGGCTGGCCGGCGTCGCGATGAAGCTGCTCGCCTGAACTCTTGTCATATTAGGGAACGAACGTTCCCGATCTATCGGAGACTGTGTGTCATGACGATGAATGCCACGATCGAGACTGCGCCCGAACCGGATGCGGTGTCGCAACGACTGACCTTCGTGCTGGCCGCGGCCTGTGGCATGGTCGCCGCCAACATCTACTATGCCCAGCCGCTGATCGCCCCGATCAGCGCCGCGCTCGGCCTGTCGCACGCGGCGGCCGGGCTGATCGTGACCATGACGCAAATCGGCTATGGCGTCGGCCTTCTCTTCATCGTGCCGCTCGGCGACCTCGTCGAGAACCGCGCGCTGATCTGCTCCGTCATCACGCTCGGCGCCGCCGCGCTGTTCGCCGCCGCGTTCGCCACCCACGCGTTGCCGTTCCTGATCGCCGCGCTGTTCATCGGTCTCGGCTCGGTCGCGGTGCAGATCATCATCCCCTATGCGGCGCATCTGGCACCGGAAGCCATCCGCGGCCGCGTCGTCGGCAACGTCTCGACCGGCCTGATGCTCGGCATCATGCTGGCGCGGCCGGTGTCGAGCTTCGTCACAGCGGCGCTGTCATGGCACGCGGTGTTCTTCATCTCCGCCGCGCTGATGATCGTGCTCGCGACCGTGCTGTGGACGACGCTGCCGACGCGCAAGCCGGTCGCGCGCATGCATTACGGCACGCTGCTGCTGTCGATGCCGCATCTGGCCCGGACCACGCCGCTGCTCCGGCGCCGTGCGCTCTACCAGGCGAGCTTGTTCGGCGCCTTCACGCTGTTCTGGACGGTGGCGCCGCTCCAGCTCGCCGGCGCGTTCGGCTTCTCCCAGCGCGGCATCGCGCTGTTCGCGCTGGCCGGGGTCGCCGGTGTGTTCGCGGCTCCGATCGCGGGCCGGCTCGCCGATCGCGGCCATAGCCGGATTGCAACGCTGGTCGCGATGCTGCTCGCGGCCGCAGGCTTCCTCGTCACCTATATCGGCGCGGCCGGCTCGATGCTGAACCTCGCGGGCCTGGTCGTGGCCGCGATCGCGATCGATATCGGCGTGCAGGGCAATGTCGTGCTCGGCTTCCGCGCCATCTTCGCGCTCGGACACGAGCATCGCAGCCGCCTCAACGGCCTCTACATGGCGACGTTCTTCGCCGCCGGCGCCGCCGGCTCTGCGGTCGGCGCCTGGGCTTTCGCGCAAGGCGGCTGGGCGCTGGCATCGGCCATTGGCCTTGCCTTGCCCGTTGCGGGCTTGCTCTATGCGGCCACCGAATAGGCACCCGTGGGGCCGGGATTGTGCGATGCGGCCGTTTACCAAGCCTCGGAGACCTCGCCGGGGCGGTGCAATTTCCACCTCGCGGATTCCGTGCCGTTGTAGTACTTTGGTCGCAAGCGGACCTGGTTAACGGGCGGCAGGGGGAGGCTGATGAGGCGTGCGGAGCTGTTTGGCGTACCGCTGGTACGGCCATGGTCGTGGCAGGCGTTTCTGCTTGGATTCGCCGTCGTCGGAGTGTCGGCGGTGCTTCAGGGCATCTGCGTCGCGCTCGGCGCCAAACTCTACTTTGCAGTATTCCTGCCCAGCCTGTTCGTGCTCGGATTTGTCGCCGGTGCGCCGGCGGCGATATTCGCCGCACTGCTCACCATTCCGCTGGTGTGGTGGGCGTTCATACCGCCATTCTTCCAGTTCACGCCGCTCTCCAGCGCGAGTGCGGATTCCATCAACCTGTTCTGCCTTCTCGCCGTGCTGCTGATCGGCCTCGCCGACCTGTGCCGCGAGACGATCACGATCATCAGCCGCGGCGGCCTGACGCGTTCGGGCGAGAGCGCGGCAACGAATTCGCAATAAATCGGCGATGCGCGGCCCTGCACGTTGCGCGCGCGCAACAGTCCGGCAACCATCAACGCAGCTGCCGGCCGCCGCTAACTTTTCGAAAAAGATTTGGCCGCAGTTTCTCCCCCGGGAATGACGAGGGAGTTTTCGAACATGAACGGCCAAACAAGCGGTCACGCCATCCTGGAGAACGTGCGCCGCTATCGCGGCATCGCATCGCTCTATCGCCAGACCGCCGCATTCCGCCCGGGCCAGAGCTGGTCGCTGCTGGAGCAGGCGAGGGAATGGGAAGCGCGGGCGCTGTCCGAGCTGGAAGCCTATTTCGCCGCGCGCATGGATTACGCGGCTCCGCTCGCGGCCTGATCGTTAACCATCGCTCAGGATACGATCGAGAGCATGGGTGCAGGCACCACGAACTGCCCGCCCCAGGCGCGAACCTCCGCCAGCTGGGCGATGATCTCGTCCTTCAAATTCCAGGGCAGGATGAAGACGTAATCGGGCCTCGCCGCGACGAGCGCGCGGGGATCGCGAACCGGCAGATGCGTCCCCGGCAGCAGCAGGCCCTGCTTGTGTGGATTGCGGTCGACGGTGAACGGAATCAGCTCGCGCGTGATGCCGCAATAATTGAGCAGCGTGTTGCCCTTTGCGGGCGCGCCATAGGCCAGCACCGTCCTGCCCGTGCGTTGTGCCGTGACGAGGAAATCGCGGATCGCCTTTCGCTTCGCCGCAACCTTCTCCCTGAAGCTGCGCCAGGTCGCAGGCTGGTCGAGGTTCGCTGCCGCTTCACGCCGGCGCAATCGGCCGAGCGCGGGCGAGGGCTGATGAGGCGAAGCATCATGACAGACGTGCAGACGCAGCGAGCCGCCATGCGTCGGCAGCTCATCGGCATCGAAGATGCGCAGGTCCTGAGCGCGAAGCACCCGCTCGAGGGTCGCGAGCGAGAAGTACGACAGATGCTCGTGATAGATCGTGTCGAACTGGATCCCTTCGATCAGATGCAGCAGATGCGGAAGCTCCAGCGTCACGCGCCCGGTCTCGGGCAGGAGAATGCGCAGGCCCGCGACGAAGTCGTTGAGGTCGGGGACGTGCGGCAGCACGTTGTTGGCGACGATCAGGTCGGGCCTGTGGCCTTCGGCGCGGAGTGCGGTGGCGGTGTCGCGGCCGAAATAGCAGGTCCGGGTGGCGATGCCCTTGGCGGTCGCGGCGACTGCAGGACCACCGGCCGGCTCGATGCCGAGCGCGCGGATGCCGGCGCGTTGAAAATACTGCAGCAGATAGCCGTCGTTGCTGGCGATCTCGATCACCTCGGAATCCGCACCGAGCCTGCTGCGCGCAATCATCTCGGCGGCGTAGGCCTCGGCGTGCCGCAGCCAGCTCTCGGAATAGGAGGAGTAATACAGATACGCGTCGAAGATGCAGGCCGCTGGCTCGAACTGCGGGAGCTGGACCAGCCCGCAGGCGCGGCAGGCATAGGCGTGCAGCGGATAGGCAGGCTCGGCAGCATCCGCGCGCTCGGGCGGCACGAAGGAATTCGCCAACGGCGACACGCCGAGATCGACGAAGGTCTCGTCGAGCTCCCGCGCGCAGAAGCGGCATCGGTGCCTGGCCATGGGATGCGCCTTGTTGTGCCGCTCTGCGTCGGCTGCTAGGGATTCCTCCGGAACCACAGAAGTTCCGACATCGCTCCGCGCGATGCAAACGAAAAAACGAATTCACCATGGGTGTTCGGGAGGGAGCGCCTGACATGAAGTTCACGCCGCTGGCGCTGCCGGGCGCCCTGGAAATCGGAATCCAGCCGGAGACCGACGCGCGCGGATTCTTCGCCCGGCTGTTCGACATCGAGGCCTTCGCAGCGCGAGGCCTGCCCACGCATTTCGCGCAGCACAGCATGTCCTACAACGAACGCGCCGGCACCCTGCGCGGCCTGCACTATCAGGCGGGCCGGCTCGAGGCCAAGCTGGTACGCTGCGTTGCCGGCCGCGCCTTCGACGTGATCGTCGATCTGCGAAGGTCGCTGCCGACCTACGGACAATGGTGCGCGGTCGAGCTCGTCGCCGATCGCCGCAATGCCGTGTTCATTCCCGCCGGCTGTGCGCATGGCTTCCAGACGCTCGCAGATCGCACCGAACTGACCTACCAGATCGATGTCGCCTACGACCCGCAGGGTGCGGCCGGCATTCGCTGGGACGATCCGTCACTGGCAATCGCCTGGCCGCTTCCAGATCCGATCCTGTCCGCGCGCGACCGCGCGCTGCCATATCTTGCATGAAGCGGGTGCTGGTCACAGGTGCGTCCGGGTTCATCGGCCGTGCGCTGGTGCCCGCGCTGCTCGGCCGCGGCTTCGAGGTGCATGGCGTCGCGCGTACGCTGCAGCCGGGCTCGGCCGGCGCGACGTGGCTCCCGGCCGATCTCCTCACCGAAGCCGGTCGCGCGCATGCGCTGTCCGCGTCGCGTCCGACCCATCTCGTGCATCTTGCCTGGGAGGCGCGGCCGGGACGCTATCGCGAGGACCCCGTCAACCGGCTCTGGGCCGCGGCGAGCATCGACCTGCTCGCGCGGGCGCGAGCTGATGGCGTCGCCCGGATCCTCGGAATCGGAAGCTGCCTCGAATACGGATCGCAGGACGGTCCGTGCGGGGAGTTCACCGCATGTCGGCCGACGACATTGTACGGCCAGGCCAAGCTCAGGACTTGCGAGGCCTACATCGCGGCCGGCGCCGCCTGGGGCCGCGTATTCGTCCCGTTCGGTCCGCACGAGCCGGAGGCGCGCCTGATCCCGTCGCTGATCCGGACGCTCCGCGCCGGGCAGACCTTCGACTGCTCGCACGGCCAGCAGCTTCGCGACTTCGTCTATGTCGATGACATCGCCCAGCAGATCGCCGCCGTGCTCGACAGCAACCTGACCGGTATCGTCAATCTCGCCAGCGGCGAGGTGCGCAGCCTGCACAGCGTGATCGCGCATGTCGCCGACCGGCTCGGTGCACGGCATCTGGTCAGGTTCGGCGGCGTCGACGCGGCGGGTGTCGACGCCGAGCCGGTCATTGCCGCCGACGTCCGCCGCCTCCGCCGCGTGACCGCGGGCCTGCCGGCCATCGGATTTGCGGAGGGCGCCGCGCGCAGCGTTGCATGGTGGGCCGATCGTCTGTCGGGAACGGTGTGATGTGCATGCCGCCCGCGCCGTGCTGGATGACGGCAGAACCCGGGATGACTACGGAGTTGTTTCGACGCCCGTCTATGCTAGCAACGGGCCGATCTCCTTCACGTCGGCCGGGGGCAAGCGATGACCACCTTCAACCGCGTCTTCACGACAGAGCGTCTGTGTCAGATCATCGTCATTCTGGCGGCGACGATCGCGATGAAGCTGATGGGGTGAGTATCGGCGGGCTATTGGCCGCCGAACTCGGGGACGTCGGGGAGATAGTTCGAGCCCTCCGAGCCCAGGAAATCGAACATCGCCTGCGCCGGCGGCAGCAACACCTTGTCGCTGCGGCGGATCACGTACCATTGCCGGACGATCGGCAGGCCCGCGACGTCGAGCACGATGAGGCGGCCCTCCGCGAGCTCATGCGCGACCGTGTGGGCCGAGATGAAGGCAATGCCGAGCCCGGCAATCACGGCCTGCTTGATGGTCTCGTTGCTGCTCATCTCCATGCCGATGATCGGCTCGAGATCCGACTTCTGGAACATGCCCTCCATCAGCGTGCGCGTGCCCGATCCCGGCTCGCGGGTGAGGAAGGTCTCGTGCACGAGATCGGTGAGGCTGAGGCCGGAATCCTTCGCCAGCCAGTGCCCCTTGCGCGCGACGATGATGTGCGGATTGCGCCCGAGCTGACGCACGTCGACGCTGACATCGGCCGGTGGCCGACCCATCACCGCGAAATCGAGTTCGTAGCCGTGCATGGCCTCGCGGATCTCCTCGCGATTGCCGATGGTGAGCTTGATCTCGATTTTCGGATACCGCTTGGAGAACGCCGCGATCGCATGCGGCACGAAATATTTCGCGGTCGAGACCGCGCCGAGATGCACGGTGCCGCCGGTGCGCCCCGCGAGCAGGTCGAGCGCGCCCTGGCAGTCCGTGATCGCAGCCTCGACCCGCTCGGCGAGCGCCAGCACCTCCTTGCCAGCCTCCGTCAGCAGCATGCCGTCACCGGTCCGCTGCACCAGCGGCAGGCCGGCCAGGTCCTGAAGTTGGCGCAGTTGCTGGGTCACGGCCGGCTGCGTCAGGCCGAGCTGTGTCGAAGCCGCGGTGACGCTGCCCTTGGCCGAGAGCGCCGCAAGCGAGCGCAGCTGCCGGATCGTCAGATGCCGGAGCTGGGCCGTCGCATGGCCTGGGCCATTATAAGAAAATTCTTTGGCGACCATTATGAATAGAAATTTTCCTTATTAAGCCGCCCCTGTCAATCTCCTGATGCCGGGACCGACCGCACCGACCTCCGCCACGGAGGGAACTGGATGCGGCGCCCGCAAGGGGATGGACGCAGATGACCGGGCAACTCAGGCTGGACGATCACCTTCAACGGTATTCCGAGACGGCGCCGCATGCGCTGGCCGTGGCGGCCGCGGTCGATGCCATCGCGGCGGCGGCGATCGAGATCGCTGACCTCATTGCCACCGGCGATCTTGCCGACGCATCCGGCCTGACCACCGGCCGCAACAGCGACGGCGATGTCCAGCGCGACCTCGACGTCCAGGCTGACGCCATCCTGCGCCGCTGTCTCAGCAAGCTGCCGGTCGCGGCGCTCGCATCAGAGGAGATGCGCGAGCCGCAGATCGGCGACCGCGAGGCAAACATCTGCGTCGCGATCGATCCGCTCGACGGCTCCTCCAACATCGACATCAACATGACCGTCGGCACGATCTTCTCGATTCTGCCTGCCCCCGACAACCTCGCTCTCGCCTTCCGTCAGCGCGGCTCGGCGCAGCTGGCGGCGGGCTTCGTCACTTATGGCCCGCAGACCTCGCTGGTACTGACGCTCGGCGACGGCGTCGACATCTTCACGCTCGACCGCAAGTCCTCCTGCTTCCGCCTCGCACGCAGCAACGTGCAGATCTCGGAGGCGTCCGAGGAATTCGCGATCAATGCGTCGAACCGCAGGCATTGGGATCCGCCGGTGCGCGCCTTCGTCGACGAATGCCTCGCCGGCGTCGACGGGCCGGCCAATCACAATTTCAACATGCGCTGGATCGGCTCGCTGGTCGCTGAGGCCTATCGCATCCTCACCCGCGGCGGCGTCTTCCTCTATCCCTCGGACGCGCGCCCCGGCTATGGCGACGGCCGCCTGCGCCTCACTTACGAAGCGCACCCGATGGCGATGATCGTCGAGCAGGCCGGCGGCTCGGCCTCGACCGGACGCGAGCGCATTCTCGACCTCTCGGCGCAAAGCCTGCACCAGCGCGTGCCGCTGATCATGGGTTCGAGCAACGAGGTGCGGCGCGTCGAGGAACTGCATTGCGATCCGCTGCTGGTGGCCAGCGTGTCCGCGCCGCTGTTCGCGCGGCGTGGCTTCTTCCGGCTGTGAGGAGGGCATCCCGTGTCCAGGAAACATCCGATCATCTCCATCACCGGCTCCTCCGGCGCCGGCACCACCTCGGTCAAGAAGACGTTCGAGCAGATATTCTTCCGTGAAAAAGTCAACGCCGCCTACATCGAGGGCGACGCCTTCCATCGCTACGATCGCGCCGAGATGCGCGCGCAGATGGCAAACGAAGCCGAGCGCGGCAACAAGCATTTCAGCCATTTCAGCCCCGAGACCAATCTGTTCGAGGAGCTGGAGCGTGCGTTCCGCGATTATGGCGAGACTGGCACGGCGACGACGCGGCACTACGTGCACGATGCCGAGGAAGCCGCACTGCACGGCGCCGCGCCCGGAACCTTCACCGAATGGGAAAGGCTGCCGGAGAACTCCGACCTGCTGTTCTACGAGGGCCTGCACGGCGCTGTCGTCACCGACAAGGTCAACGTCGCGCGTTATGCGGATCTGAAGATCGGCGTCGTGCCCGTCATCAATCTCGAATGGATCCAGAAGCTGCACCGCGACCGCAGCGCGCGCGGCTATTCGACCGAGGCCGTCACCGACACCATCTTGCGGCGGATGCCGGACTACATCCACTACATCTGCCCGCAATTCACCGACACCGACATCAACTTCCAGCGCGTGCCGACCGTGGACACGTCCAATCCGTTCATTGCGCGCTGGATCCCGACGCCGGACGAATCGATGGTCGTGATCCGCTTCAAAAATCCGCGCGGCATCGACTTCCCCTATCTGCTCTCGATGCTGCCGCACAGCTGGATGTCCCGCGCGAACTCCATTGTGTGTCCCGGCGCCAAGCTTGATTTGGCCATGCAGCTGATCCTGACGCCGCTGATCATGCAGCTCATCGAGCGCAAGCGAAACCTGAAGTGAAGAGGGAGCATCCGATGAACGTCTCCGTCCACGCCGAAGCCGACCTCACGGCGGTTGCGCATGGCGATCTCGCCAATGCCGTCCGCTTCCTCGCGGTCGATGCCATCGAGACCTCGCAGTCAGGCCATCCCGGCCTGCCGATGGGCATGGCCGATGTTGCGACCGTGCTGTTCTCGCGCTTCCTGAAGTTCGACTCGGCACATCCGAACTGGCCGGACCGTGACCGCTTCGTGCTGTCGGCGGGCCATGGCTCGATGCTGCTCTATGCGCTGCTTCATCTGACCGGCGGCGCCGTCAGCCTCGACGACATCAAGGCCTTCCGGCAATGGGGCTCGAAGACGCCGGGCCATCCGGAATACGGCCACACGCCTGGTGTCGAGACCACGACGGGGCCGCTGGGGCAGGGGATTGCGACGGCCGTCGGCATGGCGCTCGCCGAGCGCATGGCCAATGCGCGGCATGGCGACGGGCTCGTCGACCACTTCACTTATGTCATCGCAGGCGACGGCTGCCTGATGGAGGGCATCAGCCAGGAGGCGATCTCGCTCGCGGGCCACCTCGGGCTCGGCCGCCTGATCGTCCTGTTCGACGACAACGGCATCTCCATCGACGGGCCGACCTCGCTCGCGACCTCGGACGACCAGCTCGCGCGCTTCGCCGCCTCCGGCTGGTCGGTGCGCCGCGTCGACGGACATGACCCTGAAGCCGTTGCGCAGGCGATTGCCGAAGAACGCGAAACCGCAAAACCGTCGCTGATCGCTTGCCGCACCATCATCGGTTATGGCGCGCCGGACCGGCAGGGCACCGAGAAGGCGCATGGCGCTCCGCTCGGCGTCGAGCAGACCGCGGCGGCCCGGCGAGCGCTCGGCTGGGATTATCAGCCCTTCGTGGTGCCAATTCCGATCCTGAAGGTGTGGCGCATGATCGGCCAGCGCGGACAGGTCGAGCGTCTCGCCTGGCTCGACCGCTATGAGGGCGCAACGCCGGAGCAGCGCGATCTGTTCGTCGAGGGCAAGGCCGTCGCCTTGCCGGCCGCCTATGTGCTCGCCGCGGCGAAGTTGCGCGAGCGCTTTGCCAGCGAGCGTCCCAAGCTCGCGACGAGGCAGGCCTCGCAGCAGGTGCTGGATGGCATCGCCGGGACAATTCCAGGCCTGGTCGGCGGCTCCGCGGATCTGACCCATTCGAACCTGACGCACGCCAAGGCTCAAGCTACCGTCACGCGTCACGCCTATGCCGGCGATTACATCCACTATGGTATCCGCGAGCACGGCATGGCGGCCGCGATGAACGGCCTTGCCCTGCACGGCGGCTTCATTCCCTATGGTGGGACCTTCCTCGCGTTCTCCGATTACTGCCGGCCAGCAATTCGGCTCGCGGCGTTGATGCGGTTGCGCGTCATCCACGTGATGACTCACGATTCCATCGGGCTCGGCGAGGACGGGCCGACGCATCAGCCGGTCGAGCATCTGGCGGCACTGCGCGTGATTCCGAACCTGCTGGTGTTCCGCCCGGCCGACGCGGTCGAGACGCTGGAGGCCTGGGACTGCGCGCTCGAGGCCGAGCACCGTCCTTCCGTGCTGTGCCTGTCGCGCCAGGCGCTGCCAACCTTCCGCAGCGATGCCCGCGGCAAAAATCGTGTTGCGCTTGGCGCCTATCTCGTCATGTCGCCTGATGGCGGCCGGGACGTGACGCTGGTGGCGACCGGCTCGGAAGTGTCGATCGCGCTGGAAGCCGCCCGCCTGCTCGCGACCGAGCACATCCGGGCGGCCGTCGTGTCCGCACCGTGCTTCGCATTGTTCGAAGAGCAATCGGACGGCTATCGCACCAGCGTGCTCGGCACCGCGCCGCGGGTCGGGATCGAGGCGGCCGTGCTCGGCGATTGGCCGCGCTGGATCGGCGCGGACGGCGAATTCGTCGGCATGCGCAGCTTCGGCGCCTCGGCGCCGGCGTCGGTGCTCTACCACAAATTCGGCATCACGCCGCAAAGCGTGGCCGAGGCCGCCCGCCGGGCGATCGCCCGCGCAGGCAAGCCATAACAGGAGGAACTTTCGTGGCTCGTATCACCCTTCGTCAACTGCTCGACCACGCCGCCAGTCACGGCTACGCGGTGCCGGCGTTCAACATCAACAACATGGAGCAGGGCATTGCGATCATGCAGGCGGCGGCCGAGGTCGACGCGCCCGTGATCATCCAGGCTTCGCGCGGTGCGCGCAGCTATGCCGGCGACCTCATGCTCTCGCACATGATCGACGCGCTGGAGCGGACCTATCCGGATATCCCGCTCTGCATGCATCAGGATCACGGCAACGACGAGGCGACCTGCGCCAGCGCCATCGCCCATGGCTTCACCTCTGTCATGATGGATGGCTCGCTGAAGGCCGACGCCAAGACTGCGGCCGATTACGACTACAACGTCGCGATCACCAGCCGCGTGGTCGATCTCGCCCATTGGGTCGGCGCCTCCGTCGAGGGCGAGCTTGGCGTGCTCGGCTCGCTCGAACATAGCGGCGGCGAGCAGGAGGATGGCCACGGTGTCGAAGGCAAGGTCAGCCACGACCAGTTGCTGACCGACCCCGACCAGGCCGTCGATTTCGTCCGCGCCACCAAGGTCGACGCGCTGGCCATCGCCATGGGCACCTCGCACGGCGCCTACAAGTTCAGCCGCAAGCCGGATGGCGATATCCTGGCGATGCGGGTGGTCGAGGAGATTCATCGTCGGCTGCCGAACACGCATCTGGTGATGCACGGCTCCTCCTCGGTGCCGCAGCCACTGCAGGACATGTTCAACCAGTTCGGCGGCGAGATGCCGCAGACCTGGGGCGTGCCGGTCGAGGAGATCGTCCGCGGCATCAAAAGCGGCGTGCGCAAGGTCAATATCGACACCGATTGCCGGTTGGCGATGACGGCGGTGTTCCGGAAAGTGGCCGCACAAACGCGCTCCGAGTTCGATCCGCGCAAATTCCTCAAGCCCGCGATGGACGCGATGCGCGACCTCTGCCGCGACCGTTTCGAGCAGTTCGGCACCGCGGGTCATGCCGGCAAGATCAAGGTCATTCCAATGAGCGAGATGGCGCGCCGGTACCGTGCTGGCGAACTGGACCCGCGCGTCGGCGCCCGCGAATCCGTCGCGGCCTAGTCATTCAGAGAGAGAAGAGCAGGAGAGAGCCATGAATGCACATGCAGGAACCGTCCGCGGCAAAGAGCGCTACCGATCGGGCACGATGGAATACGCGCGCATGGGCTATTGGGAGCCCGAATACACGCCGAAGGACACCGACGTCATCGCCCTGTTCCGTGTCACGCCGCAGGAAGGCGTCGACCCGATCGAGGCTTCGGCGGCCGTTGCCGGCGAGTCCTCGACTGCGACCTGGACGGTGGTGTGGACCGATCGTCTCACCGCTGCCGAAAAATATCGCGCAAAGTGCTATCGCGTCGATCCCGTCCCGGGCACGCCGGGCTCGTATTTCGCCTACATCGCCTACGACCTCGACCTGTTCGAGCCGGGCTCGATCGCCAACCTGTCGGCCTCGATCATCGGCAACGTGTTCGGCTTCAAGCCGCTGAAGGCACTGCGGCTGGAGGATATGCGTTTCCCGGTCGCCTATGTGAAGACGTTCCAGGGGCCCGCGACCGGCATCGTGGTCGAGCGCGAGCGGCTCGACAAGTTCGGCCGGCCGCTGCTGGGCGCGACCGTGAAGCCGAAGCTCGGGCTTTCGGGGCGTAACTACGGCCGCGTGGTCTACGAGGCGCTGAAGGGCGGGCTCGACTTCACCAAGGACGACGAGAACATCAACTCGCAGCCCTTCATGCACTGGCGCGACCGCTTCCTCTATTGCATGGAGGCGGTGAACCGCGCGCAGGCGGCGTCCGGCGAGGTGAAGGGCACGTATCTGAACGTCACCGCGGGCACGATGGAGGATATGTACGAGCGCGCCGAGTTCGCCAAGGAGCTCGGGTCGTGCATCGTGATGATCGACCTCGTGATCGGCTACACCGCGATCCAGTCCATGGCGAAATGGGCGCGGCGCAACGACATGATCCTGCATCTGCATCGCGCCGGTCACTCGACCTATACGCGGCAGAAGAACCACGGCGTGTCGTTCCGCGTCATCGCGAAATGGATGCGGCTCGCGGGTGTCGACCACATCCATGCCGGCACGGTGGTCGGCAAGCTCGAGGGCGATCCCAACACCACGCGCGGCTACTACGACGTCTGCCGCGAGGACTTCAATCCGACCAGGCTCGAGCACGGCCTGTTCTTCGACCAGTCCTGGGCGAGCCTGAACAAGATGATGCCGGTTGCCTCCGGCGGCATCCATGCCGGCCAGATGCACCAACTGCTGGATCTGCTCGGCGAGGACGTCGTGCTGCAATTCGGCGGCGGCACCATCGGCCATCCCATGGGGATTGCCGCCGGCGCGATTGCCAACCGCGTGGCGTTGGAAGCGATGATCCTCGCCCGCAACGAGGGCCGCGACTACGTCCATGAAGGTCCGGAAATCCTGGCCAGGGCGGCCGAGACCTGTACGCCGCTGAAGGCCGCGCTCGAGGTCTGGAAGGACGTCACCTTCAACTATGAATCCACCGACGCGCCGGACTTCGTGCCGACCGCGCTGGAAACCGTCTAGGGAGATTTGACATGAAACTGACCCAGGGCTGCTTCTCGTTCCTGCCCGATCTGACCGACGATCAGATCACCAGGCAGGTGCAGTATTGCCTCGCCAACGGCTGGGCCGTGAACATCGAGTTCACCGACGATCCGCATCCCCGCAACACCTATTGGGAGATGTGGGGCCTGCCGATGTTCGATCTCCAGGATGCCGCCGGCGTGATGATGGAGCTCGCGGAGTGTCGCAGGGTGTATGGCGATCGCTACATCCGTATCAGCGGATTCGACTCCAGTCATGGCTGGGAATCAGTGCGGATCTCGTTCCTCGTCAACCGGCCGCCGCAGGAAGCCGAGTTCGAGCTGGTGCGCCAGGAGGTGGGGGGACGTGCGATCCGTTACACCACCGTGCGAAAGCCGGCCGCGCACGCCTCTCAATAGCCGTTCTCCCTCCGCGCGGAGCACTCCCTGCTCTGTTTCCTTGGCGGACCACTGCTTCGCCGCTCCCCCGCGGCGAAGCTCTTTTCTTCGAGGGTAGCCATGCTCGATGTCCCCCACGCAACGACCGTTAACGGCGGCGAGACCCATTTCGATCTCCGCAAGGAAGCCGAAGCAGCCGGGATCACCGACACGCTGCAACAGCTGGAGCGGGAGCTGATCGGGCTGAAGCCGGTCAAGAGCCGCGTGCGCCAGATCGCCTCGCTGCTGCTGATCGAGCGCATCCGGCAGCGCGCGGGCCTGGCATCGTCGCCGCCGACGCTGCACATGTCGTTCACCGGAAATCCCGGCACCGGAAAGACCACGGTGGCGCTGCGCATGGCGAAGATCCTGCACGGCCTCGGCTTCGTGCGGCGCGGGCAGGTGATCTCGGTGACGCGCGACGATCTTGTCGGCCAGTATATCGGCCATACCGCGCCGAAGACGAAGGAGATATTGAAGAAGGCGATGGGCGGCGTTCTGTTCATCGACGAAGCCTATTATCTGCATCGCCCCGACAACGAGCGCGACTACGGCCAGGAATCGATCGAGATCCTGCTCCAGGTGATGGAGAACCAGCGCGAGGACCTCGTGGTCATCCTCGCCGGTTATGGTGAGCGCATGACGAGCTTCTTCGCCTCCAACCCCGGCTTCCGCTCGCGCATCGCCCACCACATCGATTTTCCCGACTATGCGGAAGCAGAGCTGCTCGTCATTGCGGAGCTGATGCTGAAGGAGCGCGGCTATCGCTTCTCGGCGACCGCGCGTCAGGCGTTCGAAAAGTACATCGAGTTGCGCCGCACCCAGCCGTTCTTCTCCAACGCGCGATCGATCCGCAATGCGGTGGATCGCATCCGCCTGCGGCAGGCCGATCGCCTGGTGTCCGACCTCGATCGCATGCTCGATGTCGCGGACCTCGAAATCATCGATCCGGCGGATGTCCTCGCGAGCCGCGTCTTCAGCGGTGGCGCCGATGCGCGGAGTGCAAAGTCATGACCAGAGAGATCATCATCGCTCCTTCCATCCTTGCCGCGGATTTCGCGCGCCTCGGCGAGGAGGTCGCGGCCATCGACGCTGCCGGCGCGGATTGGATCCATTGCGACGTCATGGACGGACATTTCGTCCCGAACATCAGCTTCGGCGCCGATATCATCAGGGCGATCCGGCCGGCGACGAAGAAAGTCTTCGATGTGCATCTCATGATCGCGCCGGCCGATCCTTACCTTGAGGCGTTCGCGAAAGCCGGTGCCGATGTCATCACGGTGCATGCCGAAGCCGGCCCGCATCTCGACCGCTCGCTGCAGGCCATCCGCGCGCTCGGCAAGAAAGCCGGCGTCAGCCTGTGCCCGGCAACGCCCGAGCACGTGATTGAATATGTGCTCGACCGTCTCGATCTCGTGCTGGTGATGACGGTCAACCCGGGCTTTGGCGGCCAGTCCTTCCTCGACTCCCAGCTCGAGAAGATCAGGCGCATCCGGGCCATGATCGGCGACCGGCCGATCCGGCTGGAGGTCGATGGCGGTATCACGCGCGACAATGCCGCCGCCGTCGCCGCGGCGGGCGCCGATACGCTCGTGGCCGGTTCCGCGGTATTCCGCGGCAGGAGCAGCGCCGACTATGCGGGCAACATCGCGGCCATCCGCGTTGCCGCCGAGGCCGCGCGGGTTGCAAAGAGGCAGGATAATTCCACGCAACTGCTGCGCGCCGGCGAGAGCGCGCGCATCCGGTAGATTACGGAGGCGTCGCGTGCATGCGCGGCATTTCACCGGGGTCCTACGGAGGATTGCTCGCAAACCGACAACCACTTTCATGCCGGGGTAACCAACGGTCGTGAAGCAGGCGCGCGATTAACGGCGAGGCAATGCGCCGCGCCACAATTTGTGGTTCAACAGCCGCAGAGAGCGCGTGGGATGCACATTCAATATCTCCACTGGAATGCTGCCCATGGTTGGCGCGGAGCGAACGCTCTGCGCGAGCCCGCCCAGCTCGTGCTTTATTTCGGCGGCCGGGAGAAGCTGGCGGGCGGCGAGCGCTATCGCGAGCTGCGTGGTCTCTATCCCGACAGTCATATCGTGGGCTGCAGCACCGGGGGACAGATCCATGGCGACGATATCGCCGACGACGAAGTCGTCGCCGTCGCCTTGTGCTTCGCGCGGACGCAGGTGCGGCTCGTGGAGGAGGTCATCGAATCCCGCGAAGCGTCGCGGGCCTGTGGCGCGCGTCTCGCCCGTCAGGTGATGGCGGAGGATCTGGCGGGCCTGTTCGTTCTCTCAGACGGATTGACCGTGAACGGCGGCGCGCTGCTTGCCGGAATCACCGAGGTGCTTGGGTCGGACCTGCTCGTCACCGGCGGGCTCGCCGGCGACGGCACGCAATTCGAGCAGACATTGGTCGGAGCCGATGGCGAGCCGTCGCCGAACCGCGTTGCGGCGATCGGATTCTATGGCGCCTCCTTCCGCTTCGCGCATGGTTGTGCCGGCGGCTGGGATGTGTTCGGCCCGCGGCGCAAGGTGACGAAGTCGGAAGGTCCCGTCGTGGTCGAGCTCGATGGCGAGCCGCCCCTCAATCTTTACACCCGCTATCTCGGCGACGAGGAAGCCGCGGCGATGCCCGGTTCGGGCCTCGCCTTTCCCTTGCGCATTCACGACGAGGCGGAGCCTGATCGTCAGATCGTGCGTTCGGTGTTCGCGGTGGATCGCAATGCCGGCACGCTGACGTTCGCGGCCGACATTCCGGAGGGATGCACGGCGCAGTTGATGCGCGCCAATTTCGACAGCCTTGCCGCCGGCGCCGGCGAGGCAGGCCGGCAGGCGCGCAACGCCCTCCCTGATGGGATCGAGGGCGACAAGCTCGCGATCCTGGTGAGCTGCACCGGTCGCCGCAGGGTGATGGGTCAGCGCACGCAGGATGAGCTGGATGCGGTTGCCGCCGAGCTTGGCGACGACGTCGTTCGTATCGGCTTCTACTCGTATGGCGAGATTGCGCCGCCCGCGGCGACCGGCCGCTGCGAGCTGCACAACCAGACCATGACCGTGACCATGATCGCGGAGGCGGCTGCGTGACCATGCACCGCCTGCTGGCAAGACAGATTCGCCAGGCGACGGACGAATCCGGGCAGGTCGATCTGACCAGGCTCGGTGAGCTCGTCAGCGCGGCCTATGAGGAGAGCGACAGCGATCGCCGCCGCACCGACCGCGCGATCAAGCTGATGATCGAGGAGCTCGAGCAGACGCACAGGCGCGCCGAGCAGGACTCGCTTCGCGCGCGCGAATTCCTCGACAGCATCATCGAGAACATCCCGATCGCGGTGTTCGCCAAGGACGCGAAGGATTCCCGCTACGTCCTGCTCAATCGTGCCGGTGAAGAGTATTACGGGATGCCGCGCGAAGAGATGCTGGGCAAGACCCCGGAACAATTATTCCCGCGGGATATCGCCCGCATCGTCAATGAACAGGATCGCCGCGTCGTCGACAGCGGCACGCCGATGTTCCTTGAGGGACACCTGCTCGAGGTCGGCCTCAATGGCCATGATCGTCTGGTCAACTCACGCAAGCTGCTGGTTCGCGACGGCAACGGCGCGCCGCAATATCTCGTCGGTGTCATCGAGGATGTGACCGAGCGGATCACCAACGAGGCGCGGATCAGCCATCTGGCCCATCACGACGCCTTGACCGACCTGCCCAACCGCAGCGCCTTCAACGCGGCGCTGGACGAGCGGCTTGAGCGGGCGCAGGAAGCGTCGACCAGCTTTGCGGTGCTCAGTCTCGATCTCGACCGCTTCAAGGAAGTCAACGACGTGTTCGGCCACCCGGTCGGAGACATGCTGATGCGGGCGGCGGCGGATCGTCTCGCGACGGAGGCCGATTGTGCCTTCGTTGCCCGGATCGGCGGCGACGAATTCATGATCCTGATGCCCGACGAGGCCCGCCGCGCGGATGTGCTGGCGCTCGCCGAGCGCCTGGTCGAGGTGATCGGCAAGGAGCTCGAAGTCGACGACTATCTATCCCAGGTGGGCGTCAGCGTCGGCATCGCCGTCTACCCCGATGACGGCGCGGATGCCGCGACGCTGCTCGCCAACGCCGATTCCGCGCTCTATCGCGCCAAACGCGAGGGTCGGGGCCGGGTTTGCTTTTTCGAGTCCGAGATGGACCGGGAGCTGCGCGACCGCAGGCTATTGCAGCATGATCTGCGCCAGGCGCTGGAGCAGAACCAGCTTCTCGTCTACTTCCAGCCGCAGGCGCGGATGGATGGCGAGATCATCGGCTTCGAGGCCCTGCTGCGCTGGAACCACCCGACGCGCGGCTTCGTGCCGCCGGACCAGTTCATTCCGCTCGCCGAGGAGAACGGGCTGATCATCCAGATCGGCGAATGGGTGTTGCGCGAGGCCTGCCGCGAGGCGGCGTCCTGGCCGCGGCCGTTGCAGGTCGCGGTCAATCTGTCACCCGTCCAGTTTCAGGCCGGTGACCTCGAGCGTTCGATCCACCAGATCCTGCTCGAGACCGGGCTTTCGCCGACGCGGCTCGAGGTCGAGATCACCGAGGGCGTGCTGATCGGCGATTTCGCCCGTGCGCTCAACCTGCTGCGGCGGCTGAAGGCGCTCGGCATCCGCATCGCGATGGACGATTTCGGCACCGGCTACTCCTCGCTGTCCTATCTCCAGTCGTTCCCGTTCGACAAGATCAAGATCGACCGCAGCTTCATCTCCAATCTGGAGGCGACGCCGCAATCGGCCGAGATCGTCCGCGCGGTCCTGAGCCTCGCGCACGCGCTGAACATTCCTGTGGTCGCCGAGGGGGTGGAGACGGAAGCACAGCGTGCGTTCCTGGCGCGGGAGGCCTGCGAGGAGATGCAGGGCTATCTCGTCGGCCGGCCCGACCTGATCGAGCGGTATCTCGACCTGGTCGGCGTGGCCGTGGAACGGCGCCTCTACGCCTAAGCCTCCAGCTCTTTCGCCGCTCAAGTTCCACGTGCAAGCCCGCGCGTTAGGAACTAATCTGCCGATGCAGGTTTCAAAAGTTAACGGCGATCAGGCGCGCCGCTCGCGCAAGAAATGTTTTGCACAACCGCCATCGGCCTGACGCAAATCAGGGCAATAAGCCCAGTGAATGCGAGGGAGGGTCTCATGGAGAACGTACGTCGCTACCGGGCGCTGGCATCCCTTTGCCGCCAGCAGGCGGCTTACCGGCCGCTCCAGAACTGGGAACTCCTCGGCCAGGCCGAGCATTTCGAACATCTCGCCGAGGTCGCGCTGAGGGCGCATTTCGACGCGTGCAATGCGCAACGCGACGACGACATCCTCGCGGCCACGGCTTGGGAAACCCCCGCCGCGGCGTGAGCGGGCCGGCAGCGGCAACGATCAGAGCAAGCCGCGGCTCTCTGCGCTTTCGAGGTCATTCATGAGGGCCCTGTTCCCGTAGCGCGCGAGCGAGAGAACCCCGGCAAAGGACGGAACCGGGGCGCCGACCACCGAGCGGGCACAAAGGTCGCCCGCGGCACATGCCGACATCGTGCCGTAGCCGGACAAGGCGGTGGTCAGGAACACACCGGGCGTCGCGGCCGCGCCGATAAGGGGCCAGTTTTCCTTCGTCATCGGATAGAACCCGCCATAGTGCACACGGTCCCGGGGCAGGGCGCCGAGATATTGCGCGAGCGCAGGCTGCAGCCGGCTTGCTGCGCGCAGCACGATCTCCGGGAAGTAGGGATTGAGTTCGGGCTCACGGGTCGGTTCGGCCGGTTCCGCGTTGAAGGCCCAGCCGAGCTTGATCCATTGGCCGTGATCGCCGCCGTCGGGACGGCAATGAATGCTGCCCGGCATTGGCTCCAGCAAGCGGGCCAGTTCGGGAGACGCCGCCAAGGCCTCGCGCTCGTCGTCCGACCAGCCCAGCGTCTGGCCGTCGAGATCGATCGCAAACGGCATCTTGCGGTCAACCGCGCGGTTGCGGTCGACGAAAGCGATCTTCTGCTGGAGCACGTTGAAGATCGGCAGTTTCTCGCCATGCATGGCCGCGACGTGCGCGGCGAACGGGCCTGCGGCATTGACGATGATATCGGCCTTGATGGTCTGGCGTGCGCCATCGGCGATGACGTCGACCACGAACCGGTCGGCCTTGGCGATGCCGACCACGCGCGCCTGCTGAAACCTTGCGCCGAGGGGCCGCATGGTTTCCAGCATGTACTGGCCGAGTTGCTGGCCGCTGATGTCGCCGGCCCTGCGAATGTGGAGCGCGGTGGCGACCTCCTTGTCGAAGGCCGGGTAATGTTGCTGGATCAGATCACGGCCATGCAGCACGTCGACCCCGTCGGGTGCGGCCTGCCAATCCGCCGACAACGGTGGGGAATAGGTTTGGCTCGCGCCGTCATGCAAGCGGATCAGCTTCGAGGCCGAAACGCCATAGCCCGCATATAATTGCCGCAGCAGCTCCTCCGGCTTCTCGTCGCGCGTCACGAGCAGATATCCGCGCCGCGTCATGTGGAAGCGGTTGTCGGTGCGCCGCGCGATATCCTCCATCAGATCGGTGCTGTGGTCGGTGAAATCAGCCATGGTCGGATGCGGCCACCAGTTGCGATAGTTCTCGCCCGACTGCGCCGACGTCAGCGCCATCGGCTGGCCCTCGTCCACGATCAACAGGCGCGAACGCTTGTGCTGGACGGCAAGGTAATAGGCCGTGGCAAGGCCGGCCATGCCTGCGCCAATGACCAGGATTTCGACGTCGTTGGTCTTCAAGCGGACTCTCCCTGAACGTGGTGGGGCGATCGATCCCGGGATCAATCGGTCTTGCCCCGTGATGCATGCCGCTGTGCCGAGCGCAGCGTCTTCTGCGTCTGCACGATGTGCTCGCGCAGCAGGCGTGCGGCTTTCTCGACTTCGCCGTCGCGGCAATGCTCGAGCAACTGGTAATGCTCGCGCTGTGGCCGATCCTTGCCGGTGGCGCGCGACACGAGGGCGCGCGTGAAACGGCCGACATGACCGTAATTGGCCTCGATCATCGCGAGCAGGCGCGGGCTGTTGCAGGGCGCGTAGAGCGCCTTGTGGAAGCGCCAGTTGAACGCGCCCCATTTTTCCGGGTCGGGTTCGTCGTCATAGGAACGCAGGATTGCACGGGCGTCTTCGAGATCGATATCGCCCATGGCCGGGATGGCCAGGCGCAGCGCATGGCATTCGAGCGCGATGCGGATTTCGAGGAGTTCCACGACCTCGTCGATCGAGAGATCCGACACCACCGCCCCGCGATTGGGCAGCAACGTCACAAAACCCTCGGCCTCCAACTGCCGCAGCGCCTCTCTGACGGGGATGCGGCTGGTCCCGAATTTTTCGGCGAGCTCGTCCTGCCGGAGCTGAATGCCGGGCGCAAGCTCGCCCGCGCTGATCGCGCGCCGCAGCGCCTCGCGGACCGTATCGGGCGCGGAGCCGTGAAGGCCGCCGTTCCGTTGCTTCGCCGCTGCTCCCGATTTCATCAGGCGTCTCGTCGCAGTTGATCCAGACGATTGTATAAAATCGGCTGGTAGATATGCAATAGTATGTATAAAATATCGAGTGATTGTATCCATTGGAGGAGTAGGTCCATGAAGGGGCTGTTGTATTCGCTTGTGTTTTTGACCGCGGCCTCGGGCCCCGTCCTGGCCCAAACTCCTGATGGGACGCTGTCAAAGATCAAGGCAGCGGGTGAAATCCGGCTTGGGCACCGCGACGTCTCGGTCCCGTTCTCCTATCTCGACGACAGCCAGAAGCCTGTCGGCTTCGCGATGGATCTCTGCGCGCGGATCGTCGATGCCGTGAAAGACGAGCTGAAACTTCCCTCGCTCCAGACCAGGCTGCAGCCGATCCAGCTCAGCACGCAGATCCCGCTGATTGAGAACGGGACCATCGACATCGTCTGCGGTCCCGCCACCAACACGCTGGAGCGTCAGAAGGTGGTCGCTTTCAGCAACACCATCTTTGTCTCGAGCATTCGCGCGGTGGTCCGAAAGGATGCGCCGGTCAAGACGTTCGAGGATCTCAAGGACAGGCCGGTTGCGCTCACCACCGGCTCGACGTCAATCGCCTTGTTGTTGGCCCGCGGCCAGGAGAAGAAGTTCGAGGTCAAGCAGGTGCTGTCACCGGATCACGCCGCGTCGTTCCTCGCGCTTACGACCGGCCGCAGCGACGCCTTCGTGATGGACGACATCCTGCTTGCCGGCCTCATCGCGAGCAGCCAGACGCCGGACAACTGGCGGATCATCGACGACAGTCTGCGCACCGAGCCTTACGGGCTGATCATCCGCAAGGGCGATCCCGAGTTCAAGGCGCTGGTCGACAAGACGCTTGGCGCGCTGATGAAGAGCGAACAGTTCGCAGAACTCTACGCGAAATGGTTCACCAAACCCATTCCGCCCAAGAACGTGAACCTGAACTTCCCGATGCCGGCGCCGCTGAAGGATGCGGTCGCCCATCCGAACGACAAGGGCGTCTGACCGGTACGTTTCCGATCAATGCGACATCAGCGTCGGCACCGTCATGGCTTCCAGCATGGCGCGGGTGACGCCGCCGAGGAAACGCTCCTGCAAGCGTGAATGGCCGTAGCCGCCCATCACCAGCAGGTCCAGGTTCTCGTCGGCTGCCAGCGACAGGATGGTCGGCTGAATGTCGGCGCGCGCTGCGGGCAGGCCGACGATACGCGTCGACAGCCCGCGGCGGCCGAGATGTCGCGCCAGATGATTCGATGACGCTTCACCGGGAATCGCATCGGCTTCGTTGATGGTGAGGATCACGATCTCCTCGGCGCGGGCCAGGAAAGGGGCTGCGTCGCGCATGGCGCGGGCGGCGAGGCGGCTGCCGTCCCAGCAGATGCCGATCCGCTTCGCCCTGAAGGCGCCGTCGAAGGTGTAGGGCAGGAACAGCACCGGGCCGCCCGCCTGGAACAGGATCTCGCCCGGTACGTCGTTGTCGAATGAGGTTTGCGCCGGATCGGGCTGGAGCACGATGCTGAGATCGTGCAACCGCGCCATTTCGCCGAGCGAGCCGGCGGCGTCCACCGGGGTCGCGCCGAGCGGATGGCAGGCGTAGGAAATGCCGGCATGCGCGGCTTCGCTCTTGAACACCGCGAGCGCGGCCTCGGCCCGTTCCACGGCGCGCTCGCGTTCCATCTCGAACACGGCCGCTACGGCGGCGCCGCCCTCCATGAGGTAAGCCGGGCTGCTTGCGGCATAGCCGATTGCGACCGCGTCGACATGGGCGTTGAGGTGCGCCGCGAGCGAGATCGAGCCGTCGATCACGGGACGCATCGGCCGCTCGGTCGGAATGTGGACGAGAATGTCTTTGTACATGACGCGCCTCCGATGGACATCATCCGGTGCCCGCAGTCTTTCACTGCGCGCGGGGCCCGCGTTGAGCTGCATCAAATGTGCAGCCCCGATTTTTGGCCGTGCCGGCCGCGTCACCTTTGCCAAGATTTAATCGCACAGACGGGATGCCGTAAGGTGGCGACGTCCATGTTGGGTGCAAGGCGACTTACCCAACATGGACATTCCAACATGAACGATCGCGTCAATTCCGACACCACCACGTCCCGCACGATTTTGAAGCCACGTCGGCTTGCGCTGCTCGGCACCGTGGCCGCGCTTGGCCTTGCCGTACTGGCGGCCGCTCCCGGCTCGTCGCCGTTCGGCCTGACCTCCTTCATCGCGCCGGCCCAGGCCGCGGAAAGCGCAGCGACCCCGCCGGGCTTCGGCGATCTCGTCGCCAGGGTCAAACCGGCCGTCATCTCGGTGCGCGTGAAGATCGACCAGGACAACGACAAGAGCGCGATGCTGCAGCAGAACCGGATGGACTCCGACGAGGATTCGCCGTTCGACCAGTTCTCGCGGCAATTCGGCTTCCGCGGCCAAGGCGGCATGAACGGCATGCCGCGCCAGCGTCACCAGGTCATCACCGGTGAGGGCTCCGGCTTCTTCATTTCCGCCGACGGCTATGCCGTGACCAACAACCACGTCGTCGACCACGCCGAGTCCGTGCAGGTGACCATGGATGACGGCACGACCTACACCGCGAAGGTCGTCGGCACCGATCCGAAGACCGATCTCGCGCTGATCAAGGTCGAGGGCAAGAAGGACTTTCCGTTCGTGAAGTTCTCCGACCAGAAGCCGCGGATCGGCGACTGGGTCGTTGCGGTCGGCAATCCCTTCGGCCTCGGCGGCACCGTGACCGCCGGTATCGTCTCGGCC
>NZ_AKIY01000076.1 GCF_000282615.1 Bradyrhizobium sp. YR681
GACATAGCCGAGCGACAGCAGGTATTCGGCAAGATAGGCGCCGTCCTGCCCGGTCACGCCGGTGATGAGAGCGATCCGCTCAGCCATATCCGCACCCCACTCCCAACAGTGCCAAAAGGGACGGCGGTCTCGACCTCCGACCGAACCCCGCCTTCTTTGACAGAACGGCCGCCGGGGTCAACCCGGTATGGCAGGCAACGGACGACCGCCGTTGCGGTGCACCTCGCTCTCATCTAATCAAATTGAAGACGTCGATATGAGCAGAACATTCGCTGTTGCGAGTTGACCAGGAAATCCCAGATGCACCCCACCGATCTGCCCGTCCAGCCCGGCGTCGTTCGTCCCGGCGCGATCGGCCACAGCCGCGCAGTCGTCGGCCGCAATTTCGCGTTCATTCCGCCTGAAGGCGTCTTGAAGAGCCGGCTGCCGGCGTGGTCGTCAACGACCGTGCGCTTTCTGGCGGCGCCGACGCTCGGAGCCGAG
Organism: Bradyrhizobium sp. YR681; assembly: GCF_000282615.1. Taxonomy (GTDB): domain Bacteria; phylum Pseudomonadota; class Alphaproteobacteria; order Rhizobiales; family Xanthobacteraceae; genus Bradyrhizobium. The sequence continues at coordinate 484 of NZ_AKIY01000076.1, forward strand.
TTCGCCCAGTTCATGCTGGAAATCGAGCCCTCGGGCGGCACGGCCCGGCCGATCTGCGTCGATCTTCAGCATTTCTTCTACGTCGTGACGGGCACCGTGGACATCAGCATCGGCACCGAAGCTCCGACCTCGCTGACGTCGGGCGGGTTTGCCTATGTGCCGCCCGGCACCTCCTTCACGATGTCCTGTCATCCCGGCGCGCCCGCCCGCGTCCTCGCGCTCAAGAAACGTTATGAAACGGCTGAGGGAATCGCGACGCCGCCGGCCATCACCGGTCAACAGCAATCGATGCCGATGACGAACCATACCGGACTCCAGGGGCGCGGCTTCAAGCACCTGCTGCCGATGGGCGACTTGCGATTCGATTTCGAGATGAACCTGATGTTCTTCCAGCCCGGCGTCTGCTTTCCAGCCGTCGAGACCCACATCATGGAGCACGGCTTGCTCATGCTGGAGGGGCAAGGCCTGTATTATCTCGGCGACAGCTGGCACGAAATCTGGGTCGACGACTTCATCTGGATGGGATCGTTCTGCCCGCAGCAATTCTATCCCACAGGTTCGAGCCAAGCGGTCTATCTCCTGTACAAGAACGTCAACCGGGATGTCGTGCTCTGACGAGGGGAGCCGGTGGTCGGCTCCCCCACGGACAGCCGACAGAATCGGACATCGATCAAGGGCGCAGCGGCTGCAATGCGCTGGCGGTTTTGGCCGCGCGCACCAACTGAAGGAACTCGGAGCGATAGCCGTAAGGATCGTCGCCGCGCGCGGCCGAGGCGATACGCAGCACGTCGTCATAGCCGAATTGGCCGGTGTGCTTTCCGCCACGTAGAATCTCGCCGAACGCGGCTACAACGGTTGCAAAGCGGGCATCGAGCGGCGCGTCCTCGAACCGGGCGTGTTCGGACCCGCGATCGACGGGCGTGCTGATCAGCACGCTTTGATCGGATCGCGGCAGCTTGTAACGGATCTTGACGAAGGCATATTCGGCCGGCGACGGCGAGCCGCTCGCCGGGGCCTGCGCACCGTATCTGAGATCGTCGACCGTTCGAGGACCGCCAACAGGCACGATGTCGTAGAGCGCCGTCACGGTTTGCCCCGAACCGACGTCGCCGGCATCGACCTTGTCGTTTGCAAAATCGTCGCGGTTGAGAAGTCGGGTCTCGTAGCCGATGAGTCGATATTCGGCGACGGTTGCCGGATTGAACTCGATCTGGATCTTCACATCCTTACCGATCGGAAACAGCGTCGAGCTTGCCTCTTCGACCAGCACCTTGCGCGCCTCGTTGATCGTATCAATGTAGGCGGCGACGCCGTTGCCATTCTGCGCCAGCGTCTGCGCCATCGCGTCGTTGTAATTGCCGGCACCAACACCGAGCACCGACAGGAAAATACCCTTCTCGCGCTGACGCTCGACGAAACCTTTCAATTCATCTTTGCTCGTGATGCCGACATTGAAGTCGCCGTCGGTCGCGAGGATGACGCGGTTGACGCCGCTGGCGTCAAAGTTCTGCTCGGCAAGCGCATAGGCTCGCCTGATGCCTTCGGCGCCCGCCGTGCTGCCGCCCGCCTCAAGCCGGTCGATCGTCGCCAGGATTTTCGCCTTCTCGGACACGGAAGTCGGTTCGAGCGCCGTGCCGGCATTCCCGGCATAGGTCACGATCGCGATGCGGTCCTCGGGTTTCAGCTGGGTCACGAGCATGGCGAGCGACTGCTTCACGAGCGGCAACCGGTTCTGCGGCTGCATCGAGCCCGACGTATCGATCAGGAAAACCAGATTCGCGCGCGGTCGGCTCGTCTGCTGCAGCGCATAACCCTTGACACCGATGCGAATGAGCTTGCGGCCTTCCGCCCAGGGGTTCGGAAACACGGCAACGTTGGCCCGGAACGGTTCGCTCGCCGATGCGGGCGCTTCATAGGCATAGGGAAAGTAATTGATCAGTTCCTCGGTCCGAACGGACGCGGGCGGCGGCAGGACATTGCGGTTGAGCTGGGCGCGGACGAATGCGTACGACGCCGTATCGACATCGATGGAGAATGTCGAGACCGGTGCATCGCGCGCGATCCTGAAGGCGTTTTCCGGCGCATTCGCAAACTTGTCGCGGCCGACCGGCTCGGGCGCGCCAACAGCGTGTTCACGCTGGTCCCGATAGACTTCGATCTGCGAAAACAGCTGCGCAGACGGCGCGCGCGCGTGCATTTGATCGTTCCGGCCTCTAAGAGCGTACATTTCTGACGGTGCCCCCTGCATGGGAGCGCTCAACGCCATCGCGGGAGGCGCCTTCGGAGCGTCCCGGCTGGCAATCGGATTTTCCACATGCGGCTTGGCGGGAGGCGGCGCTGCCGCAACCGCAGGCGCGGCGGCTTCCTGGTTGGGCTTTCCGGCCGGAGTGGCGGTTTGGATTTGCGTCTGCGGCTGGCCCTGGCTTTCGCTTTCCTTCTTTGCCTGCACTGTGGATGGAGCTTGAACGACGTCGTTGCCAGCCACCTGCTGTTCGACAGGCGTAGCGATGTCCTTCAACTGCGGCGACTGCATCAGATGGAGGTAGGTGCCCGATCCAACAACAAGACAGGCCAGGCTGGCGGCCAGGAGATATCGCGTACGCTTCATGACAGTCCTCTCGCGTGACGGCCGCAAGGGCGCGGCGGTTCGCTCGATGAGACGAATGTCAGTCGGAATTTCTTGGCTGTCGTTGGCGATTTTTTCCTGGGCTATTTCTTGATCGAAGCTCAGCAACGCCTGCTGCACAGCCGCCTCACGCGCGTCCGGCGCAGGTGGAGGGTCGGGCAAACGCATGATGTCGTGATCAGTCCTCATCGCCAGTATCCTTCGGGAGACCCGCCTGCCGCCTCACCTCGTGCATGCGGCCGGAGATGGTCGACTCGGTGACGCCGAGCGCGGTGGCCGCCTCCGCGTGCGTCATGCCTTCGCCGACGACAAGCACGACCGTCTCGCGCAGCAGCGGCGAAAGCCGCGCCAGCTCGCTCGCGAGCCAGCTGCGACGGAAAAGATCCCTGCCATCCGGCGGCGCCGCCATTCCCGCAAGTACGGCGAGGTGGCCTTTCAGGCGCGCCAACGTCGAATGGCGCCGATGGTGATCATGACAGGCGTTGCGCACGATTCCGATCAGCCAGGTCGTGAACTTCGCCTCCCCCCTGAAAGAAGCGATCCGTTCCACCAGCGCGCAGCAGACATCCTGGCAAATGTCCTGCGCGTCAGTCTGGGAGCCGGTCATGCGCCACGCAACGCGGTGCATGAGGCCGTAGTGACGCCGCAACAAGGCTTCGAATGCGGCACGGTTGCCCTTCGTGGCCAGACTCACGAGGTCGTCATCCGTGGCGCCGCCACCCGGCGGCTCAGTCACCGCGGCGGTCACAAGCTGAATGACGCCCCCCATGCCGTTTCCTCAAGGTCGACAGGATTGAGCAAGACAATCGGGACCGTTAGCCGGCCCCTCGGCCAGTCCTGTCCGGGGCCACGATCGTCTGCGCCTTATCCCTACCATAGTCGTTCCATCCATAGATCGGGGCGCCGGGAAAGAGAGATTTTCCAGGCATTCACCAAGTGAGACGAACGAGGCGGCGGAATCCTTGGGCCAGGTCAGAAAAAAAATTCGGTCAGAGCCTTACGGCGCTCCGCGGAGGTGGCAATGCACCTGGAGCAGCCCTTTTGTCAGAATGAATCCGACTCTCTCGCCAACGCAATAAAGCGGCTTTGGAGCGGGTGAAGGGAATCGAACCCTCGTATTCAGCTTGGAAGGCTGCTGCTCTACCATTGAGCTACACCCGCGTTGGGCGATCACCTAACACGGCCGGGCGGCGGTCTCAACTGCTCCGGATCGATCTTTCCCGCCTCGCGGACGGCCTGTTCCCGGGCCCTGGCCCACCCCCTTAACGGCGCGGGGATTTCGTCCTATATTAAGTCTCCCGAAACCAACGAAAGGAGGTGATCCAGTGTCTTGTTTCAAGCGCTGTCACCTCGCTGGGATCGCCCGCTAGGCTTTGAACAAAGGCTTGGCATCGGGGCGCTCTCAGCCCTGGACCAGCGAGCAAGAAATCGGGCGCGACGGGGCCTCCCCGCCGCGCCTTTTCTTTGGCAGGTACCTCTTTGCCAGGTGCGGCTCAGGCGGGCGGCTCGCCTGCGAGCACCGCGCGAAGCTTCTCCGACAGTTCCGACTTCCGGTAAGGCTTGGTGAGCAGCGCCACGCCTGGGTCGAGATGCCCCTCGTGGACGATGGTGTCGTCGGTATAGCCTGACGTGTAGAGCACCCGCGTGCCCGGCCGGCGGAGCCTGATGGCCTCGGCCAATTCCCGCCCGTTCAAGCCGCCGGGCATGATGATATCCGTGAACAGCAGATCGAATCTGGCGCCCTGGTCGACCAGCGCGAGCGCGGCTGCGCCGTCGCCGGCAACGAGCGTGCGATAGCCGAGACTGCCAAGCTGGGCGATGACATAGCCCTGCACCAGCGGATCGTCCTCGACGACCAGGATGGTCTCGTGCCCGCGCGCCACCGCGGGCGCCTGGACCGCGGCCGCTCTGGCCGGCGCCTCGCCCCTGGAGCGCGGCAGAAACAACTGCATCACCGTGCCGCGTCCCTCCTCGCTCTCGATCACCACCGTGCCGCCGGTCTGACGGGCAAAGCCGTAGACCATGCTCAGCCCGAGCCCGGTGCCGCGGCCGACCCCCTTGGTGGTGAAGAACGGCTCGAACACGCGCGCGCGGATATCGGCCGGGATGCCGTGCCCGGTGTCGGTGACCGCGATCATCACGAAGGCGCCGCGCATGACATCGCCGTCGGCCGCGCTGCGCATGCCGTCAAGCTCCCGGTTCGCGGTCTCGAGCGTCAGCCTGCCGCCGCCCGGCATCGCGTCGCGCGCATTGACGGCGAGATTGACGATCGCGGAAGACAGCTGCGAGGGATCGGCCATCGCGGACCAGGCGTCGTCGGCAAGCCGGGTCACGATCTCGATATGCTCGCCCAGGATCGGCCGCAGCAGCTTCGCCGTCTCGACCACGAGGGCATTGACGTCGATCTCGCGCGGCTCCAGCGGCTGGCGGCGCGCGAAGGTCAGCAGTTGCGAGGTGATCTCGGCGCCGCGCGCGGCCGCATCGTCGATCAGCTGCGCGATCGCGGCGAACTGGGGCCGGTCCGCGAGCCCCTCCTGGATGATCTCGATGGTCCCGGTGATGACGGTGAGCACGTTGTTGAAATCGTGCGCGACGCCGCCGGTGAGCTGGCCGATCGCGTCCATCTTCTGGGACTGGCGCAGCCGCTCCTCGGTCTCGTGCTGCTCGGTGAAGTCGGTGGCGGAGCCGCGATAGCCCATGAAGAGGCCGTCGGCGCCGAACACCGGCTGGCCGTTGACGCTGAAATAGCGCACGCGTCCGGCCAGATCGCGGCCGCGATATTCGAACTTCCGGAACGGCTCGTGGCGCTCCAGCGTCGCGATGTGCTCGCGCCATTTCTCCGGTTCGGACTCGCGGTCGAACGCGGCATCGAAGCGCCGCCGGCCGATCGTGGCTTCCCGGTTCATGCCGAAGGCGTCGAACCGTTCGGAGACATAGGTGAACACGTGATCCGGTCCGGTCTCCCAGAACCAGTCGGAAGCGGTCTCGGCGTAGTCGCGAAAGCGCTGCTCGCTCGCGCGCGCGTCGTACTCGGCGCGCTGGCGGATCTTGAGGTCGCGCTCGAGATTGGCGTTGGCCTCGCGCAGCTCGCCATAGGCGCGCTCGAGATTTCCGCACATGGCGTTGAAGGCGTCGATCACCTTGTCCAGCTCGTCGGGATCGTAGGGCGGCCGGCGCTCCAGGTGCAAGGGTGGCGGCGGCCGCGCCAGGCTGTATTTGCCTACGAAGTCGGCGATGGCGACCAGGTGCCGCGTCACCAGCAGATGGAACATGTAGATGATGAACAGCGAGACCAGAAACGTCTTCGCCGCCTGGCTTGCCAGAATGACCAGGGCGCGATTCAGCAATTGCTGATACACCTCGCTCAGCGTCGCCTCGACGTGGAGCACGCCGATCGGGCGCGCCGTCCCCTGCACCATGGTGTTCAGCGGATAGTCGCGCGTCACGGTCGAACGCGTGTTCGGCTCGCCGACCGCGATACGGATCGGATTGGGACGATCGGCGATCTCGCGCACCTCGGCGGCGCGGATGTCGGGCAGCCGCAGGATGCCGTCGAGCTGGAGCCTGAGCTGGTTCTGGTCGAGATTCCACAGGCTCTCGCCGAGGCTGCCGGCGGTGCTGCGGCCGATCTCGTCGAGACGCGTCTCGATGACGCCGACCTCGCGATCGTAGTCGAGATAAAGCTGCAGAGCGGTCAGCATCAGCGTGACGATCGAGGAGAACAGCAGCACGGCGGCCAACAGGCGCGGCCCGACGCCGCTGCGCGACCAGTTGAAGATCCGCGACAGCAGCGCCCCCAACATCGCCGGCGCAAGCGGGGCGCCGATCCCGCTCACACCCTGCTTGGCGGCCGCCGGGGCAACGGCGCGGCTGCGCTTGGAATTCTCGTCGCCTGAGTTGCCCATGCACCACGTCCCCGCAATGGCGGCCCCTTGCTCCGGCCGGCCGGTCGCAACCGCGAGCAATTCGATCGTTGAGACTTTCCCTTCACGCGATCTGCGTGGCGTTTCCTGTCGGCCCTTGGGCGGCTTGAGGTCGGCGGGGTCATATCTTGCGCCCAGCAGCAGGATTCCCGCGTAAACTATCACTTCGCGTGCTAGAATGACATCGGTTAAAGTCCGGGGTTGCCTGCATGACGGGCGAGCGATGGCAGTTGCAGTCGGCGCGTCGGCGCCACTCCCGGTAGATCGCGCGGGCCTGCGAATCCAGTGGTAGCAATGCACGCTCGAGGAGACGCGTGATGTGGCGGATAGCGCTCGCCTGCCTGTCGTTGCTCGCAGCCGCTCCATCGCAGGCGCAGGAGCGGATCAGGCTGGCGCGCATTGCCGACATTCCCGATCAATATGTCGGCGGCGAGATATTGCGGGCGGTCTACGCGAAACTCGACATCAGGCTCGAATTCGAGGACGTCCCCGGCAAGCGGGCGCTGGCGCTGTCGAGTGCCGGCGAGGTCGATGGCGAGATCCAGCGGATCGGAACGCTGTCGCGCGACTATCCGACGCTCGTACAGGTCACGCCGGCGATCAACTACATCGAGCCCGCGGTGTTCACGACAAAACTGCGTTTCGACGTCGCCGGCTGGAATTCGATTCGAGACCACAGCATCGGCATCGTTCGCGGTGTCGGCTCCTCCGAGGCCGGCACGCGCGGCATGGCGCGCGTCACGGCGACCACCAGCCTGGAGAGCATGGTCAAGATGCTCGACGCCGACCGCTTCGATTTGATGGTCACCGATCTGTTCAGCGGGCTTGTCGCGGTGAGGAAGCTGAATTTGCAGGCGCGGATCTACCCGCTCGCGCCACCGCTGGAGCGCATTTACATCTACCATTATCTGCACGAACGCCATCGCGATCTGGTGCCGAAGGTCGGCCGGGTGATCGCGCAGATGGAGGCAAGCGGCGAATTGGCGGCGTTGCGCGAGACCCTCGTCAAGCAGGTCCTGAGCGCACCGTGACGGCGGCGGCTCACGCCGCGCGAAGCCGTTCGCGTAACGCCACCGCTGCGATCAGCACGCCGACACACCAGGCGACGACCGCCCGGTGAGGCTCCGCACCGAGGAGCGCGGTGACGATGCTCGCGAGCAGGCATGGTCCGATGGCCTTGCCGCTCCGGCTCGCCAGCGAGAGCAGGAACGGCAGCGCGGCGATCGACAGTTGCAGAGCGTCCATGTGGAAGACGGCGTCGCGGGAGGCTTCAGAAGCCGCAGACATTGAGCGCGCGCGGGCGCTTGCCGCGGCGGCTTTCGACGATGCGCTCGCCGCCGTTCTCGACGGAGCTGCCATAATAGCGGTGATGACCCGTGTGGTCGTGCAGATCGGTCGGTTCCGGTTGCGCCGACCGCCGTGCATCGCAGATGATCTTGATGGTGTGACCCGACATTGCCGCCTCCGAGTTCCTCAGCCTTCTCAGTGGTCATCAGTCGCCTCGGCTTTGGGCAGCGTTCACCCCGCAGGGCCGCAATCAGGTTTCAGGATGGTTTCGCCGCGGCACGCACGACGCAATATTTTTGTCGCGGAGGATTGTCGGCTGCGGCCGCGGTGATACGTCCTTTGGACCCGCGTAGCGAAAATCAACGAGGTGACGATGCTTTACGCCATCCTGGCCTATCATGTGGAAGACGAGCTCCTGTCTTGGACGCCGGACCAGGACGCCGCGGTCGTGGCCAAGGTCATAGAAGTCCAGGCCCCCTTGCGGGCAAGCGGACATTTTGGGCCGGCTGCCCGTCTGGATGAGACCCGAAAGGCCCGCACCTTGCGCGGTCCCGGCGCCGGTATCGTGCTGGACGGTCCGTTTGCCGAGACCAAGGAGCAGCTCCTCGGCTTCCACCTCGTCGAGTACGACACGGAGGAAGAGGCGATCGCGGCGGCGCGGAAGCTGCGCGAGGTCAACCCGTCGGCGGTCTACGAAATCCGCCCGGTCAAGCTTTACGTGCCGGCCGACGGGTTCGGCGCGACATAGAAGCGCTGGATCAGCAGCCCGCCGAAGGCCGTGAACCACAGGAAGGGCGCGACATGCGGCGCAAAGGCCGCAACGATCGTGCCCGGAATGAACACGAGCAGCGGAAACAGCGAGGCCATGATCTCGCGGCGCCAGCCGCGGATGATGGTCCACCACAGCCAGGCATTGAGCCCGGCGATCGCGGTCAGATGCAGGCCGTAGAGCACGGCGACCGCGCTGCTCATGGGGTAGTTGGTGTAGAGGCCGTTGGTCACCGGCAACAGCACGATCGACAGCAGGAAGAACAGGTTGAGCATCACCGCGCCGCGGCTGGCCACCGGCTGGCGCGCCAGC
>NZ_AKIY01000077.1 GCF_000282615.1 Bradyrhizobium sp. YR681
GCTCGCCCGCCCCATCCACTTCCAGCTCGGCACCTTCGTCACGACAGCCTCGATCCCGCGAGGGTCGTAGAGGGTGCAGGGATAGGGGCGCAGATCGCCGATCGCGACCGATGTCATCTGCGCCTCGGGGAAGGCGCGGCCCATGCAGTCGGCGTCCACCACGGGGATGCCGAGATGCGCGGCTGCCATCAGCGCCTGCACGCCGTTGCCGCCGCCGATCTCGACCGACATCACCGCGCGGAACTTGATGTTGTTGATCTCTTCCTGCATCCGCACGGCGCGCGCGATGTTGCGGCTGTCGGCGAGGCGCTCCTGTCCGACCAGCGGCGCGCCCATGTTGGAGACCACGGCGACCCAATCCTCGTCGTCGAGGTCGAGCGGCGACATCAATTGCACGCGGGTGCCTTCGGCATAGAGCCGGCGCAGGTTGAGCAGGCCGAGATAGGGGCTGCCGCCGCCGCCGGTGCCGAGGATCCAGGCGCCGACCGCGAGTGCCTCGATTTCCTCGAGGCTGATCGTCTTCAATTCCGCCTTGCTCACGAGACCAGCTCCTCGACGATACGCGCCGCGGCGGCAATGCCGAGGATCACGGGGCCAGGATAGGCCGTGCGCACGCGCGCCTTGTTGGCGCTGGTGTAGCTGATGCAGTCCATCACCACGAGGTCGGGTTCGAGGTCCGCCATCGTGCGTGCGGCTTCGTCGACTGCGGCATCGTCCGAGCCGGGACGCAGCGTGATGCCGACGACGTCGACGCCGTCGCGCTGCCATTTCTTGTCGATCAGCGCGGTCTGCTCGGGAAGCGGCGAGAACACGCCGAGCCGGCCGTTCGGCAGCACGGCCTCGACGAGGTTGTGCAGAATGGCCGAGGGCAGGATGACGAGGCCTTCGGCCGCGAGATTGGGGAATTTGCCGGTGCAGGCCATCAACGTCACGCCGACGCCCTCGTGCTTGAAACGGGTGATCTGCTGGCTGGCGCGCCGCTCGACTTCCTTCTTGCTGATGGTGACGCCGTCGCCATCAGGCAGCAGCGTGAACAGCGTGTCGTAGCCGTCCATCGGCGGGATGGCGTCGATCTCGGCGCGGCTCATGCCGTCGAGCGCGCCGCGCAGCTCGATCTCGATGCCGGGCGAGAGCACGGTGGCGATCTCGGCGGCGACTGTGGGGCGCGGGCTCTGGCCGATCACGACCACCCCGATGCGCTGGTGCTTCAATGGCATGTTCATGTCTAGTCCTTCAGGGCGACGAGATCGGCCGGCGTCCAGTCGAGCGTGACACCGTTGCCGGGAACGAACAGGCGGCTCGTGCCTGCATTGGGTTGCTGCACGAGGACGCGATGGCCGCTCGCGAGCTCGATTCGGTAGAGCACGGCGCCCCCGAGGAAGTTGGTGTTCTCGACGATGCCGTGGGCGGAGCTACCGGCTGCGATGGCGGCGTCGCCGCGCGGCGAAAGGCGAATCTTCTCCGGGCGCAGCGCCACCGAGAGAACGCCGGTGCCTTGCGCATCGGTGGGCGGTAACGCCAGGATCAAGCCCTTGCCGACGTCGAGCGCCGAGGCACCAGTGCCCGTCGTCGTCCGCTCGCCGCGAAAGATGTTGGTGTCGCCGATGAAGTCGGCGACGAAGCGCGTCGTCGGCTGGTTGTAGATCTCGGTCGGCGTGCCGACCTGCTCGACGCGGCCGCCATTCATCACGGCGATGCGGTCGGACATCGCCAGCGCCTCTTCCTGGTCGTGGGTGACGAAGACGAGGGTCAGGCCAAGCTTTTTCTGGAGCTGCTTCAGCTCGAACTGCATCTGTTGCCGCAGCTTCTTGTCGAGCGCCCCTAACGGTTCGTCGCAGAGCAGGACGCGCGGGGCGATCACGATGGCGCGCGCAAGCGCGACGCGCTGCTGCTGGCCGCCGGAGAGCTGGGCGGGGCGGCGGTCTTCCAGGCCGGAGAGCTCGACCATGGCCAGCGCCGCCTTCACCTTGGCCGCAATGGTCGCCTTGTCCAGCCCGCGCATGCGCAGGCCGAAGGCGACGTTCTCGGCGACGGTGCGATGCGGGAACAGCGCGTAGTTCTGGAACACCATGCCCATGTCGCGCTTGTGCGCGGGGACGTGGGTGATGTCGGCGCCGTCGACGCGGATTGCGCCGGCGCTCGGCGTCTCGAAGCCGGCGATCATGCGCAGCGTCGTGGTCTTGCCGCAGCCGGACGGGCCGAGCAGGGAGAAGAACTCGCCCTGCCTGATGTCCATGGCGACCGCGTCCACCGCGCGTACGCCGCCGTCATAGATCTTGCTGACGCCGGCGATTTCGATCGATGCGCTCATGCACGGAAGATCCGGTTGACGCGCTGGTCGATCTCGTCCTTGCGCTCGTTGTACCACTTCCAGTCGACCTGGATCAGCTTCGAGACCTTCTCCGGCGTGGTCAGCAGCTTGGCATCGTACTTGGCGTCGAGCTTCACTTTCTTGTTGGCCGGGGAGTACCACACGGTCTCCGCCAGCCGCTTCTGCACCTCGGGACGGAGCATGTAGTTCACATAGGCGTTGGCGAGCTCCTTCATCTTGCTGCCGGGCGTGATGGTGAGGACCTGCTCCAGCGACAGCACGCCTTCGCTCGGGGAGACGAAATCGGTCGGCTGGTTCTGGCCGTCATAGCGGTAGATGCCGGAATCGTGGATGACGCAGAGCCCGACTTCGCCGGACAGCAGCATCTTCTCCATCGCGCCGGTGAAATCGACGATCTTGATCGGCTTCAGCTTCTCCAGCGCCGTGTAGGCGGCGTCGAGATCGAGCTGGCCCTTGCCGAACAGTGTGCCGCACATCATCAGGAAGGCCTGGCCGAGGCTGTTGACCGGGATGACATAGCCGCCGCGGACGCCGTTGTATTTCGCGTCCCACAGCTCTTTCCAGGAGGTGATGCTGCCGTAGCCCTTGTCGGTGCGCATGCCGAGGCCGATGGCGCTGGTGAAGATCGAGACGCCGACGATCTTGTCGCTGATGGCATAGGGATAGACGTCGGCGAGGTTCGGCACCAGCTTGGGATCGATCTTCGGCTCGACCAGGCCCATTTCAGCGGCAGCCCACTGCTCGTTGGAATTGGTGTGCATGACGTCATAGATCGGCGCCGAGCGCGAGCTCGCCTGGAGCTTCGGCAGATAGGGGAAGGCCGAATCGATCTGGAGCTTGCACTTGAACTCGCTCTCGAAGGCGGGGCCGATCTCGGCCTTCATGATCTCGCCCCACTTGCCACCCCAGCCGGTGATGCGCAGCGTCGGATCGTCGGCGCGCGCGACGTAAGGAGCGGCGATGGTGCCGATGCCGAGCGAGGCGCTTGCGGTCAGAAAGCGGCGGCGGCTGAACCGTGACGATCCCAGAGCTTTCATCATGTGTCGATTCCTTCGGATGCAATGAGCGGTTACAATTTGACGTAGGAGCGCAGGCCGACCGTGCGGTCGAGCCCGATGACGACGACGAAGGCCAGCAGGATCGAGACCACGGAAGCCGCGCCGATGGTGCCGTCCAGATCGAATTTGAGATAGTTGAACAGCGTGACCGGCAGCGTCTCGTTGCCCGGTGAGACCAGGAACAGCGACACCGGAAACTGGTCGAACGAGACGATGAAGGCGAAGATCGCGCCTGCCAGCACGCCCGGCTTGATCAGCGGCAGCGTCACCTCGAAGAAGGTGCGCAGCGGACTTGCGCCGAGATTTTGCGCGGCCTCCTCCAGGCGCGTGTCGAAGTTGTGCAGCACGGCGAGCGTGGTGCGCACCACATAAGGCAGCGTCACCAGCGTGTGGCCGGCGACGAGGCCCCAAGTGGGACGGCCGACATCGAGCAGCACATAGGTCTGGAACAGCGCAAGGCCGGTAAGGATCGCCGGCAGCATCAGCGGCGAGAGCATGGTCGCCACGATCAGCCGCGTGCCCGGCAGATTGCCGCGTGCGAGCGCCAGCGCGGCGGAGGCGCCGAGGAGTGTTGCGGACAAGGTGGTCAGCACAGCGACTTCGAGGCTGAACCAGAGCGCATGCATGAAATCGCGCGAGGCGAAGAACTTTTCGAACCAGCGCAAGGATACGCCGACCGGCGGAAACTGGATGAACGGCGTCGGATTCAGGGCGAACACGACGACGATCGCGATCGGCGCCAACAGGAAGATCAGGATGGCGATGTTGATCGCGAGATAGAGGTAACGGCCGTAATGGCGAGGGACGGTGGCCGTACGCACGGGCGTTGCTCGCTCGGCTGCCGCGAGTGATGTGGAGGTGCTCATCACCGGCCTCACTGCAACTCGCGCTGGCCGGAGACGAGGCCGAGCGCGCGGTTATAGGCGATGACGAGCAAGAGCGAGATCACGAGCAGCACGATGCCGATCGCAGCGGCGAAGCCGACGTTGAAGTTCGCCGAAATCTGCTGGTAGATCAGAATCGGCAGCGTCATGATCTGAAAGCCGCCGAGCAGGATCGGCGTGACATAGGCGCTGATCGCCAGCGCGAAGACGAGCAGCGAACCGGCAAGGATGCCAGGCAGGCTGAGCGGCAGCGTCACCTCGATGAAGGCGCGCAACGGGCTTGCGCCGAGATTTTCCGCGGCCTGCTCCAGCCGCTCGTCGATGCGGCCGATCACGCCGGTCAGCGTCAGCACCATGAAGGGCACGTAGATGTGGACCAGGCCGACCACGATGCCTGTTTCGGTGTACATCAGCTTCAGCGGCTGGGCGATGAGGCCGAGCGACATCAGGGTCTGATTGACCACGCCCTTGTCGGACAGCAGCGTCATCCAGGCGAAGGTGCGCACCACGATGCCGGTGAGCATCGGCGCCAGCACCGCCATCAGCAGCAGTGCGTGCCCGGTGCGGCTCTTGATGCGCGCCATCCAGTGCGCCAGCGGATAGCCGATCGCAAGTGCGACCAGCGTGGTCACGAGCCCGATCCGGATGGTGGTCCAGATCACCTCGAGATAGAAGGGATCGTCGATCATGCGGGCGTAGTGCCGTGTGGTGAAGGCGACCTTCGGCATCACCACCGGATTGCCGGTGAGCACGCTCATGGTCGCCATCAACCCGATCGGCAGGAAGAAGAACAGCGCGAACAGCAGCGCGCTCGGCAGGATGAAGAGCGCAAGGCCGTTGGGACGTTGGGCGGCGGTGCTGCTCATCGTGTCCCCGTCTTTACGCGTGCGGCATCCTGCTCGAGCGGATCGCCGGTCATGCGCCGCAGCTTCGCAGCCATGGCCGCGAGCTCGCGGCGGACATTGGCGCGCTCGGCGGCGGTGGTCGCCTGCACCGAATAGGACACCGCGATCCCGATCATCTCGCCGGTCTCGCCGCTCTTCAGCGCAAAGCCTTGCGAGCCGACGCCTTCGATGGATTCATCGGCGGCTTCGGACACTCCGGTGCGGCGGATCTCATCCATGCGTGCCATCAGCTGCTTGAAGTTCTGCGGCGAGTTGCGTGGCAGTTTGGGATAGGTCGCGGGCACACGCGCGCGGATGTCCTCGTCGGAGAGGCGCGCCAGCATGGCGCGGCCGTTCGAGGTGGCGAGTGCCGGCGTGCGCTGGCCGGGCGGGTTGACGACGCGCAGGGGATTCGAGCCCGGCACGATCCGGAGCACGACCTGCTCGTAGCCGTCGAGCACGGCGATGTATCCGGTGTGCCCGGTGCGGGCGCAGACCTCGCGCAGCTCGCGCTCGGCCATGCTGATGAGATCATCGTGAGCGCGGTGCAGCCGGCCGAGCTCGAAGGTGAGCAGGCCCGGCCGGTAGCGGCGGGTGTGCGGGTCCTGCTCGAGCAGCCCGCAGTCGCGCAAGGATCGCAGCAGCCGCGAGGTCGAGCTCTTCGGCTTGCCGGTCAGCGCCATCACGTCCGCGAACGACAGATCCGGCCGCGCGCTGGAGAAGCAGCGGAGAATCTCGATCGCGTTGGTGAGAGCACTCATGCAGGCCGGTCCAAGAGAGTTCCAAATTTCGGAACCTCGTCCCAAATTCTAAGCCTGGCATAAAAACGGGCAAGCGGAAATTTCCGGCAGGGTGGTGCCCGATTGCGCAGCTGCGGCGGAAGGTCGCTTGGGATGTAAACGCGGCGCACCGGCGAGTCGGTGCGCCGCGTCTTGTGATCAGGCCGCTTCGGCGGCGACGTTGCCGATCCAGTCGCGGGCGAGCGTCACATCGGCCTGCGACAATTGATGGCCCGCCGGCAGGGCCTTCTGAGTCACGCTGGCTCCTGCTTGCGACAGCAGCGCCGCCAGTCGTGCCGCATTGCTCGCAGGAACGATCGGATCAGCCTGTCCGAACAGCAGCAGCACCGGTTTGCCGTGAAGCTCCGCAGTCGGCGGATCCGACAGCGGCACCATGGCGCGCAGCAGGATCGCGCCTGCAAGCACGTCCGGCTTCAGCAGCAACAGCGCGGCTGCGATGTTGGCGCCGTTGGAGAAGCCGACCGCGACCGGTGCGACGATGCCGTAACGCTTCCGCGCGTCCGTGACGAAGTCGCCGAGCTCGAGCGCGCGCCGGCGCACGTCCGTCTCGTCGAACACGCCTTCAGCCAAGCGGCGGAAGAAGCGCGGCATGCCGTGCTCGAGCACGCGGCCGCGCGGCGAGAGCAGGGCGGAGCCTGGCGAGATCATCTTGCCAAGCCCGAGCAGATCGTTCTCGTCGCCGCCGGTGCCGTGCAGGAGCAGGAGTGGGGGAGAGCCCGCGCTGGTCGCGGGCTCGTAACGATGGATGAATGCACTCTCGGTCATCACACGCTCTCCTCCAGGCTCGGCAGCACGCCCTCGATCTGCTTGCGGTGCTGTTCGAGGAAGCTGGGCAGCTTCAGGTCACGTCCCAGCGTTGCGACGGGCTCGTCGACGGCGAAGCCGGGGATGTCGGTCGCGATCTCGAACAGCACGCCGCCTGGCTCGCGGAAGTAGATCGAGCGGAAGTAGTTGCGGTCCCGCTGCTCGGTCGGGTGCAGGCCGTGATTGCTCACGAGCTTTTGCGCCATCCGGCCCTGCTCGGCATCGTCAGCCGCGCGGAAGGCGATGTGGTGGACAGAGCCGCCGCCCTGATGTCCCCGCAAAAAGCCCTTGGCCTCGTAGATATCGACGACGCTGCCTTCGACATCGCCCGGTGCCTTGAAGCGGATCACAGAACCTTCGCGGCCCGTTTCCTTGAAGCCGAACACGTCGGTCAGGACGGCAGCGGTCTTCGCGGCGCTGTCGAGCAGCAAGGTGACGCCATGGAAGCCGCGGATCGCGTGCTCGGCCGGCACGTCGCCATTGCTCCAGCCCGGTTCGTTCTCGGCACCGGGAATGCCGACCAGGGCCAGTGCCATGCCGTCGGGATCGGTGAACGGCAGCACGGATTCGCCAAAGCGCTTTTCGAGGGCTTCATACGCGATGCCCTTCTCGGTGAAGCGCTGCGTCCAGTAGCCAAGCGAGCGCTGAGGTACGCGGAAGGCGGTCTGATGGGTCTCGCCGACGCCGCGGCGGCCGGACGGCGCGCCAGCCCAGGGGAAGAAGGTCAGGATGGTACCGGGGCGGCCGGTCTCGTCGCCGTAATAGAAGTGATAGGTGCCGGGATCGTCGAAATTGACCGTCTTCTTGACGAAGCGCAGGCCGAGATCCCGGGTGTAAAAGCCGAAATTGCGGATGGGGTCGCCGGCGATCGCGGTGACATGGTGCAGTCCAGACATTGTCGTCCTCCAAAGCTCGGGGAGCGGTCTTGCTCTGGCCGGAAATATCGTTCCGCTTTGGATTGGAGACAATCCATGCAAATATGACGTCTATGTCTACGATTTGGAAACAATTGGGCGGGCCGGCCCTTGGATAAGGTGGCCAGCCTCCGGGCCTTCGTGAAGGTGGTCGAAAGCGGCAGCTTTGCCGAAGCCGGCCGGCAGCTGCGGCTGTCGCGCTCGGCGATCAGCAAATACATCGCCGACCTCGAGGAGAGCCTCGGCGTCCAGCTGCTGAACCGGACCACCCGTCACGCCAGCCCGACCGAGAACGGCCAGCGCTATTTCGAGCGCGCGGTCGTGATCCTCTCCGAGATCGAGGCCGCCGACCAGGCCGTGGTGCAGGCCCAGTCGGCGCCGCGCGGCCTGCTGCGCGTCAATGCGCCGATGTCGTTCGGCACCATGCGGCTGGGTCCGGTGCTCGCCGATTTCATGGCGCTCTATGGTGAGCTTCAGCTCCAGATCGTGCTCAGCGACGACCTGCTCGATCCCGTCCAGGACGGCTTTGACGTGACCTTGCGGATCGCGGAGCTGGAATCCTCCAGCCTGATCGCGCGAAAAATCATGCCCGTGGAGCGCATGATCTGCGCATCGCCGGATTACCTTGCGCGCCACGGCACACCGAAACATCCACAGGATCTGCGCGAGCATGCGTCGCTGACCTACGGCTTCCTGCTCACCGGCAATCAGTGGAAGCTCACCGGCGCCGACGGCGATCACTGGATCCAGCCGGCCTGGTCGCTCTGCGTCAACAATGCCGAGGTGTTGCGCGACGTCGCGATCAAGGGCAGGGGGCTCGCGCTGCTGCCGGAGTTCATCGCCGCCGATGCCTTGCGGAAGGGCGAGCTACGCACGGTGCTGGATGACTATTCGGCGCCGCCGCTCGCGCTCTATGCGGTGTATCCGCCGACGCGGCATTTGTCGGTGAAGGTGCGGCTGTTCATTGATTTTCTGGTGGAGCGATTCGGGCGGGAGGACGAGGCTGTCGCGCGAAAATCCACCGCGGCTAGCTAACTGAGCGCTGCTCGACAGGTGCGAGTAATTCCTCCAGCGCGCTCATCGAGGCCTTCTGAAGCGCGGCGAGTTCGCGTGCGGCGTTCTGGCATTCGGGCGGGGACATCGAGGGGGCCGCGAGCTCCACTTCACGGCAGCGCTCGAACAGGTTGACGAGGCCGAGCGCGCCGGCGGCGCTGCCGAGCTGATGCGTGAGCCGTGCCAACTGCACCTGATCGCCAATTGCTGCTGCCTCGGCGATGTCCTCGACCAGCCTGTCGCTGGTCTGCTGCAGCAAATGATGGAGCTTTGCGATTTGCGCAGGGCCGAGCAGCTCCCGTTGATCATCGAGGAAATGCCGGTCGATCAGCGCACCCGCGACAAGCTGCACTGCGGCCGGTTCGTCCGGGGTGTCCTCGATCGCCTCGCGCAGCGCATTGATCAGGATCGGTTTGCTGACGATCTTGGCAATGCCGGCGCCGGCAAGCCGCTCGCGCGCGCTGGTGGACACGTCGGCGGTCACGGCGATGATGCGCGGCATCTTCGGCAGATCGAGCTTGCCGATCCGCGATGTCGCCTCGACGCCGTCCATGTCGGGCATGTGCAGGTCCATCAGGATGATGTCGAACGCCTGATCGCGGGCGAGCGCGACAGCTGAGGCGCCGTTTCCTGCAAGGGTGGGGCGATGGCCGAGCCGGTTCAGGATGGCTTCGCCGACCTCGCGATTGACCGGATCGTCATCGACCAGCAGCACGCGGAGCTGACGCGACGGCGGCGGAAGTGCACCTTGCGCGATGCCGCTCGCGGCGCGGCCGAGCGGCACTTGAAGCGTGAACGTGCTGCCCGCGCCCGGGGTGCTCTCCACAGTCAATTCGCCGCGCATGAGGCGGGTGAGGCGCCGCGCGATCGCAAGGCCGAGGCCGGTGCCGCCGAACCGCCGCGCGATGCTGTCGTCGGCCTGGACGAAATCCTCGAAGATGCGCTCGTGCATGTCGGGCGCGATGCCTATGCCGGTATCACGAACGGTTATGTGAAGAAGGACATGATCGTCGCGCCGCTCGGCGGATGCCTTCAAATCAATCCCGCCACGCGGGGTGAACTTGATCGCATTGCCGATCAGATTGAGCAGGATGCGGTTGAGGCGAACAGGATCGCCATGCACCGATATGTTGACCGTCGTATCGCAGGCAAGGTCGAAGGTCAGGCCTTTGCCAAAGGCCTGCGGGCGCATCAGATCGGCGGCGGTCTCGACCAACTGGTCGAGGCGGAAGTCGCGCGTCTCCAGCGTCTCTGTGCTGGCCTCCAGGCGGGCATATTCCAGGATGGCGTCGACCAGCGCGATCAGCGTTTCGCCCGACGCTGCCGCGGTCGCGAGGTGACGGCGCTGCGTTTCGCCGAGGCTGCCGTCGTCGAGCAATTGCAGCACACCCATGACGCCGTTCAGCGGCGTGCGCAGCTCGTGGCTGACGACGGCGAGGAAGCGCGACTTGGTTTCGTTGGCCAGCACCGCAGCGCTGCGCGCGCGCTCGGCGGCGTCATGCTCGGCGAGGGCATGGTCGCGGGCCTTCTCGAGTTCGGAGGTCCGTTCGACCACCTTACGTTCGAGCGTCGCGTAGGAATCGCGCAAATGCGCAGCCATCCGGTTGAACTGGTCGCCGAGTGCCTCCAGCTCGTCGCCGGTCTTGATCGCGAGCCGCAAACCGAGATCGCCGCTGCCGATCCGCCGCGCGCCTTGCGTCAATATCTGGATCGGCACGGTCATGCGCCTGCTGAGGAAGAGGGACACCAGAATCGCGATGACGAGCAGGATGACCAGCAGGAACGTCGAGCGCCCAATCGACGCATAGATCGGTGCATAGGCTTCAGTGAGCGGCAGCTCGACGAACACCAGCCAGCCGAGCGAGGGCACCGTCGCATAGGTCGATAGCACGCGCTGACCCGATAGGTCTTCCTTGACGAGGCCGCCCGAGGGAGGGCCTACTCCATCGAGTGCGGCGCGTACGTCGGCATGGCCGGAGAGATCGGAGCGGCGCAGCGCTGGCCACAGATCGGGATGTGCGATCAACACGCCCATGCGGTCGACCACATAGGCCTTGCCGGTGTTGCCGACCCTGATCCCGGCGACGAGGTCCCAGATGAAGCGCAGATTGACTTCGGCGACGATCACGTTGGGCGCGGGGCCGGTCCCCCGCGTGGCGAGCGTCATGAACGGCTCGGTGTCGCCGAAGAAGTAGACGGGGCCGTAATAGGCGCGGCTTTCATTCGCGCCGCGGAAGGAAGGCAAGGTGGAGAGATCGGCCTTGCTGCCGACCCTGTCGGCGACGCGGCGCGACACGCGCACCTGCTCGCGGCCCTGCGCGTCGAGCTCGGTGATCTCCGCGATCGCGGGCGAGAGGCGCAGGAGGCGGATGGCGTTGAGACGGTCGTCTTCGTTGGTCGACAGCTCCGGGGGCAGGCGCGCGAGCCACCTGATCTGGTTCTCGATCTGGCCGATGAACTGGCCGATCTGGATCGCCGCGCTCGCGGCCTGCTCGCGCTGGGTCGCCGCGAGCAACTGCTTCTGCTCGCGATAGGAGAACCAGACATCGAAGCCGGTGTTGATGGCGAGCGCGGCAAAGGCGAGCGCAACGATCGAGTAGAGATATTTTCGGAACAGCCGGCCGGGAGGCGTCGGCAGATATCCCTGGTCTGTCGTCTCGTTCACTCGCGGATCTCGTCGGCGCGCGCGAGCAGCGTGAAGGGAATAGTCAACCCGAGCGAGCGGGCGACAGTGCGGTTGATCAGGAGCTCGTATTTCCGCGGCGATTGCACCGGCAGATCGCCGGCCTTGGTGCCGCGCAGGATGAGATCGACATAGTCGGCCGAGCGCACTTCGAGCGTCGGCCCGTAGCTCATCAGCCCGCCCGCATCCATGAAGTAATGGAACGGGTAGATCATCGGGACGCGATATTTTGCTGCCGCCGCGACGATCGCCTGCCGGTTCACCACCAGGAAGCTGTCGACGAGTGAGATCATCGCGGCCCTCGGCGGCTCCGAAAAGCGGCCGATCGCCCCGTCGATCTCCGCTGGTGCGCTGACGGGAGCGAGGACCACGCCGATGCCGGCCGCCGCGGCCTCCTGCTCGACGGAGTCGAGGAAGAAGCGGCCGTTGCGAGGCGTGGTCGCTGGATTGTACAGCACGCCGACGCGCGCGATGTCCGGAACGGCCTCCTTGATGAGCTGAAGCCATTTGCCGCCCATCTCGGCGGTGCTGCTGGTGAAACCCGTGACGTTGCCGCCCGGATGCGCGAGGCTCTCGACGAAGCCGTTACCGACGGGATCGTTGGAGGTTGCGAAGACGATCGGAATCGTTTTGGTCAACGCCAGCACGGCTGCGGTTTCGACCGTAGAGCCGGTCAGGATGACGTCCGGCTTGAGCTCGATGAGCTCCTGCACCGCGGTCTTCATCTTGTCCGGCCCGCCGAATGTCGAACGAAGCTCAAAGCGGTAGTTGACGCCTTCGACCCAGCCTCGCTGCTTCAAGCCTGCGATGAGCCCACCGAGGCGAGAGGTCACGTTGCCCTCGGATATGTTTCTTCTGGTCAGCTCATCGTCGAGCGAGAGGCTGGTCAGCGAGGCGACGATCCGCATGCGATCCGGCGTTGCGCCGAGCGCGAGGAAGCTCGCAGCAGTTGTGCCCGCAAGGCGAAGGAAATCGCGACGGGCGACCGCCGGCTCAACGCGGGCAGGAGCGGACCGCTCAGTCATGAAATGTTTCGCAAAAGTTGTCCCTGACAATGTGCATATCGCGAAAGGCTAGCGACCACAATTGATGAAAAAATACGCTTGTGAATGTTCATTCGCAGCCATGGGCAGCCCGATACCGTATTCCTACGCCGCTGAGGAGTCGCTGTTTCGAGCCTTGTCTGCTCCGTGATGTTTTGTAACGCCTTGTGGCGCTGCAACATTTCCCGTCCCGGTCGCGACGAGGGTTCGGAGAAGCCGATTTCGTGACTGTCGATTTTTGAGTCGTTGTTTCAGGTTGTTTCGAAGGTTTGCCATGCGCAGAATCTATCTCCTTCCGGCCCTCGTCGGCCTCCTCTCCTCCGTTGCTGCGGGTCCGTTGGTGGCTCAGGGCGTCGTTCCGAAGCAGAAAGCCGCGCAAGCTCCGAAGGCTGCCGCTGCGACCGGTGCTTCTCCGGCAGCCGCGGCGCCAGCGGCCGCCGCCAGCGAAGCGCCGAGCGCTGACGACAAGACGACCAAGGCGATCGATGGTTTCCGCTCCGCCAAGTTCGGCATGAGCGAAGCCGACGTGCGCGTGGCGATGACGAAGGACTTCAATGCCAAGCCCGACGCCATCAAGATCCAGGAAAATGCCTCCGAACTGACGCGCAGCCTGCTGCTCCAGGCGCCGGAGCTGCTTCCCAACGGCGGCACAGCCGAGCTGTCCTATGTGTTCGGCTACAAGTCGAAGTCGCTGATCCAGGTCGGCGCGGTCTGGTCGAAAGGGACCGACACGGCGATGACGCCGGAGAAGCTGTTCTCCAACGCCAACATCCTGCGCGCCCATTTCATGGGCGAGGGCTTCAAGCCGGACTCCATCGCGGTCAACATGCCTGTTGCCGGCGGCATCGTGATGTTCCGCGGCAGCGATGCCAAGGATCGTTCGGTGATCCTGCTGCTCCAGGGCACCTTCGAGAACAAGGAGAACAACCAGCGTGTGCTGACGCCCACCAGCCTGCTGCTGTTCTACGTGGCCGACGCCAAGAGCCCCGACATCTTCAAGCTGCCGCCCGGCCAGTTCTGATGCCGGACGCTTCAACGACATTCTCCCACCCGGTTGTGGATCGGCGCCAATGCCGATGACGAGGATCTGAAATGCGCGGACCATCTGCGACGCGAGACAATGACGAGCTGACGACCTTGCGAGGGCTGGCACGCTTCCGTTCGATGTCGCTGCTCTGCGCGATGCAGATGGTCTTCCTGCCGGTGTACAGCGTCCGCGTTCAGGCGCAGACGGCAAACGTCATCGTTCCCGACGGGCGCACCGGCACCAGCCTCCAGACGTCAGGCAGCGTCACCAACGTCACGACCTCGACGATATCAGGCAACAACGCCTTCAACTCGTTCTCGCAGTTCAGCGTTGGGCAGGGCAACACCGTCAATCTGCAACTGCCGACGGGCACGCAAAACCTCGTCAACATCGTTCGCGACGCCCCAGTCTACGTCAACGGCACGTTGAACTCCTACATGAACGGTGCGATCGGCGGTAACGTCTATTTCGCCGATCCCAAGGGCTTCGTGGTCGGCCGTTCCGGCACGGTGAATGTCGGCAGCCTCAACGTGTCGACGCCGACGCGCGAGTTCACCGACAGCCTGATCGGCGCGAACGGGCAGATCAACCAGTCGGCCGTCGGCAATTTGATGGCCGGCTCGTTCCCGGTCTCGCCGGACGGCAACATCCGCATCTATGGCCGCGTCAACGCCATCGATGGCGTGCGCCTGACCGGGCAGAACGTGTTTGTCGGCGGCGCCAGCCAGCGCGACATCGCCAATCTCGATCACGCCGCGAAGTTCGCAGCCTCCGTCAATTCCAGGGGCCTGCGCAGCGCCAGCTCGATCACCGTCAGCAACGGCTCGATCCATATCGGTGCGGTCAACAATGCCAGGGTCAACGGACGCCTGACCGCGCGCAGCAAGACGTCGACGCCGAGCAACATCACCGTCGTGGCCGGCAACGATGTCGAGATCGGCAAGAACGCGAGGCTGAGCACGGCGAGCAGGACGGGAGATGCCGGTGGCGTCCTCGTCAAGGCTGCCAATGACGTAGCCGTCAAGAGCGGCGCGAAGTTCAATGCCAGCTCGAAAACGGGCAATGCGGGCCTGGTCGAGCTGAGCGGAAACGGCGTCATCGACGTGGGCAGCGGCGTCAGCATCAACCTCAGTGCACCCGCCGGCCGGGCCGGCACGCTCCTGATCGACCCGACCGATGTGGTCATCGGTGACGCGAGCCAGGGCGACACCGGCGTGACGCTGTCGAACACCTCGGTCGCCAACGCCATCGCGGCGCTGAGCGCCGGTGCCACCTATCTGGTCCAGGCCGACAATTCGGTCACGCTGGCTGCGCATGCGGTCATCGATGCGCGCAATCTGGATTCGGCCACCAGGACACATTCCGTCGGCAACGCCATCAATGTCGAGATCGACGCCCCGACCATCAGCATCGTCAACGGTGCGAAGATCCTGGCCCAGGCGATCAATACGGGCGGTACGACCTACACGGACGGGAATGTCACGTTGGCGGCCACGGCGAGCCAGACCCTGATGTCGGGCCACGCCTACGCGACCACGGGCATCACGATCGACGGTACGATCACCGGCGGCACGATCAGCATCGGCGCGACATCGACGGCGACGGCCAGCTTCACCAACTCGCTCGCGTCGACTTTCGCGTTGGTCGGCGAGTCCGTTCCTGGCCTGATCCTCGGCCTCAACGGTGGCTATGTCGCGGCAACCGCAACCGCGGCCGTGAACATCAACGGCCACGCCAACATCTCCGGCAGCGGCGACGTGACGATCCATGCCCACGGATCGGAGCGCGCCGAGGATCCGGTCATTGCCTCCACGTTGCTCGGGTTGTCGCCGGTCGGCGCCGCGGTCGTCGTCGGCAACATCGCCGGCAACGTATCGGCCAACGTGGCCAACAATGCGACCATCAACGCGGGCGGCAACCTCAGCATCAAGGCGACCAACGATGCGACGATGAACGTCGCCGCCGTATCGATGACGTCGAGTGCGATCCTCGTGGCGACGGTGGCCTATTCGACCGCCTCGGTGACGACCACGGCGAATGTCGAGACCGGTGCTCACCTCTCCGCCGGCACGGCGGGCGGATCGGCGGGCAGTCTCACGCTGCGTGCGCTGAACAACAACAGTTTCGTCACTTCGGCGACGGCCGTTGCGCTGGACAATCCGGCGCTGAACGGCAGCGTTGGCGGTGCCGTCGCGATCAGCAACATCAACACGTCCGCGAATGCGAATCTCGGTGCGTCGCTCGGCACCAGCACCGACCGGATGAACGGCTCGGTGACGGTCGAGGCAACCTCGAATACCACGTCGAACGCGACGTCGTCCTCGACCATCACCGGCACGCCCGCGCTGATCGCCGGTCTGCAAGGCGCCCTGGTCGTCGGCACCATGAGGCCGGATCTGTTCTCGCAGCAGTTCAGCACGCTGTTCCAGGCGAACCTCAACCTCAAGGCTTCCGCGGCGCTGTCGCTGGCCAACAATACCGAGAGCGCGACCGCTTGGATCGCGCAAACCGCGAACGGCGGCGGCGCGCCTTCGATCTACACCACCGGCAACGTCGCCGTCGTCAGCAACGTGATCGATGTCGGTGTACGCAGCATCGCGACCGCGTCGGCGATCACCTCCAGCCCGGTCGACGGCCAGGCCGTCGCCATCGGCGCGTCGGTGGCATGGGGCGACTTCACGCACAATTCGAATGCCTATGTCGGTGAGGGAACGCTGATCAATGCCTCGAAGATCGGCATTGCGGCCAATACCTACATGCCGATCACCAACACCTGGACCCGCTGGGCCGGGCTCGGCGAGGTGCTGAGCCACCTCAACGGCAATCTGGGGATCGGCAGCAACATCCTGACCAGCTATGCGAACGCGACCTCCGACGCGGGCGACACCGTCGGTCTCGCGGGATCGGTGAACTACTTCGCGGTCCACAACAATACGACGGCGTGGGTTGCGACCGACGCCAGTCTGACGGCGACCTGCACCATCGCGACATGCGGCGCGGGGGCCTGGTCGGCAGGGTTGAACAGCGGCGATACCCAGGCTTTCGACGCGACCCTGGCGATCAGCGCCAGCGCATCATCGGCCTCGATCAATGCCGCAGGCAATGTCGGCACGCTCGGCATCCTGCCGGGCAACACCGCAGGCGGCAGTTCGCTGGGCGGCGCGCTGAACCTCATCAAGTTCAACAGCAAGACGATTGCCGGCGTGGCCGACGGCGCGAGTGTCAAGTCGACCGACAACATCGCCGTCAACGCGGTCACGACCGACCTGTTCTTCGGTGTCGCGCCGACCTCGGGCAAGGCCGCCGGCGCGCTGGCGCTGAACGGCATCACGTCGATTGCGCTGCTGGACAATATCACGCATGCCTCGATCGGATCGACCGCGACCGCATGGGCGCCGACGATCAACATCTACGCCGCGCAAAATCTGTCGATGCTGTCGGTTGCGGGCGCGGTGTCGGCCGGCGGCAATTCGGCGGTCGGCCTGGCAGTCGCCTATCTCGGCGCGAACGCCGATACCGCAGCCTATATCGGCGAAAATCGCGACGACATCCGGCCGGGCCCATTCAGCTCTAACGACCCGTTCTCCGGCAACGGCGGCGGCACCGGATCGGTCCATGCGGACAATCTGGCCATCTCTGCCACGACGTCGGGGCGTATCACCGCGGCCTCGGTTGCGGCTGCCATTTCGGAGCCCGGCGTTTCCAGCTTCGCGACCAAGGCGGGAGCCGCGGGCGCCATCGCGACCGGCGGCACTGACGGCGCCGCAGCGGGGGCTGCCAAGATCGGGTCGACCTCCGGATCGAGCACGAGCGGCTTCAGCATCGATCTCGCCGGAAGCTCGTCAATCAGCGATGTTTCGCTCGGCACCAGCGCCTACATTTCGAATGGACAGGTCGACAAATTCACCACGGCGAGTGCGGTGACGAGCAACACGGTCGTCCAGGCGCTGAACGACACCATCCTCGACAACGGCGCCGGCTCCGCTGCAGCCAACCTCGCCGGAAACAGCTCGCCGGCCAGCGCTGCCATCGGGGGCGCCATTGCGTCGGCGATGTCGAACAACGCCACGCGCGCCTATATCTCCAGCACCACCATGAACAATCAGAGTTCGGTGACGGTGCAGGCGCTGAACGGGGGCTCGCAGACCGTTGTCGCGATCGGGGTCGCGGGCTCGTTGTCGTCCAATGCGGTGGCGCTCTCGGCGTCTGTCGGCATCGTCACGGACAGTGCCAATGCCTACATCGAGACCTCGAGCATCACGGGGCAGTCCACCGGCGTCAACCGCGCGGTCGAGGTCGATGCCTACCAGACCACGAACATCGCAATCGGCGGCGGCGCGCTCTATGCGGCCGGCGGGAAAGTCGGGGCGGGCATCGGGCTGACTTACGCGTCGATCGGCGACCCCACGGGCGGCAACGCGACCGACGCGCATATCCGCACGAGCTCGCTCTCCAACTACGACACGCTGCTGGTGCTGGCCAACAGCGCCGGCGTGATCGCGGCCGGCGCTGCGTCCGGCGGCGCAGCCGCGGAGGGCGGACTTGCCGGTGCCGTCGTCGTCAGCGAGGTCACATCGACCACGACGGCCTATATCAACAGCGGCGCGACGGTGAACGTCAACGTCGGCGGCGTGACCGTGCTGGCCGGCAGCGGCGCGGTGTCGGCGCTGGACACCGCGCTCGACAATCTCGTCAAGAAGTCGAACAGCAACCAGCTCGCGTCTGACACCTGCACCACATCGAGCGGCCGGGAGAATTGCATCGACTTCAGCGCGGCCGTGCTGAACGGCGGTATCGGCAACGGGACCGGCGCCAGCATCGTGTCCGTGGCGGGCATCCTGCAGGCGGGCGACAAGAATATCGGCGCGGCGATCGTCTACGACACCATCGCAACGACCCATTCGGCGTACATTGCCAATGTGCTGCTGCAGGCGGCAACGGCAAACGGCCGAGTCAGCGTGAGCGCAACAGACTCCTCGAAAATCCAGGCGGTCACCATCGGCCTCACCGGCGCGTCCGGGCAGTTCGCCGGCATCGCCGGCACGACGATCAGCTCGATCTCCAACACCGTTTCGGCCGCCATCGGCAACGCCCAGTCCAGCAATTCGAATTCGACCGCCTCCGCCAAGAACGTGTCCGTCACGGCGACCGACAGTTCCACCATCAAGGGCAGCGCCGCGCTCGCGGCGGGGGCGCCCAGCGGAAGCGCCGGCGGACTTGCACTGGTCTACAGCAGTATCGCCAACAACGTGAGCGCCGGCGTGACCGGGTCCAAGGTGACCGCGACGGGCAGCGTCGCCGTCGGCGCCAGCTCGAACGCCGCCATTTCCAACGTTGCCGTCGGCATCGCTGCCTCCTCGCAGGTCGGGCTGGCGGGATCGGTCGTCACCAGCCTGATGGGCACCAACGTCACCGCCAGCATTACCGCCGCCAGCACCAACAGCATCAACGGCGCCGATGTCATGGCGACCAACAATGTCGGGGTGATCGCCAGCAATTCGGACAAGGTGTCCGCGATTGCCGGTGCGCTCTCCATCTCGACGGGCGCGGCCGGCGGCGCCGGCTCGATGGTCACCAACCAGATCACGGGAACCACAGCGGCCTATATCAGCGGCGCGAATACCAAGGTCGACGCGCTCGGGACCAGCAGCACCGACACGCTGTCGGTCAACAACGGCTCGCTCGTCCATGCCTTCGATCTCGGTACCGCGCACGCACCGACCGACACGACGCCCGACCTCACCGAGAACCAGGACACCGTGCGCGGCCTTGCCGTGGTCGCGAGCTCGCACCAGGCGGTCGTGACCAACGTCGCTTCGCTCGCCGCCAGCAGCGGCATCTCGATCATGATCAACCCGATCACCAACGTGATGAGCGGGGCGACGCGGGCCTATATCGACAGCGCGGCGATCGACACGCGCCTGACCTCGTCGACGCTCAAGCCGCAGATCGAGGTGGCCGCGTCGAGCTTCTCCTATTCCGGCGCTTTCGGCTCCGGCATTGCTTACGGCAGCAGCGGCGGCGGCGGGGCGACGATCATCTCGACGACGATGTCGCGCGAGACCTTCGCCTATATCACCAATGCCACGGTCGGCGGCGTCCAGTCGACGAGCGAGACGGTCGGCGCCGTGACCGTGAAGGCCAATGCGGAACAGGATGCGTCCTCGATCGCGATCGGCTTCAACACCGGCTCGGTCGGGCTCAACGTCTTCCAGGCAACGACGGAAGCCTATGTCGACGGCGGCGCGCTGACGGCTTCGTCGCTGGCGGTGAACGCCAGCAACAACACCGGCATTTTCTCCGCGAACGGTTCCGGCGCTTACGGCAGCCAGGCCGCGATCGGCGCTGCATTCCTGGTCCAGGTCTCTTCGAATCGGACACTGGCCTATGTCGGCGACGAGTTCCATTACGAGGGCGGCACTGCGCCGCACACGACCGCGCTCAACCTGAGCGGCGCACTCGACGTCGAGGCCAACACCAAGAACCGCTTCGAGGCCTATGCCATCGGCGGCGCGCTCTCGACCGGCACGGCGGCGATCGCCGGCATGGCCAACGTCGAGGTCGCCAACAACACCACCATCGCCGGCGTCTACGACACCACGCTGCAAGGGGTGACGGGAGGCACGGCCGGCGCGGTGACGATCAACGCGACCGAGGACGTGGCGATCAAGGAGATCGCCGGCGCGCTCGCGGTCGGCGCCAGCGGGGCAGGGGTCGGCGTCGGTGCTGCGGCCAACGTCATCGTGTTCAAGAGCCGGACCGTCGCCGAGAGCTGGAACAGCAATCTGAATTCGTCCGGCGCCGTCAACGTCAACGCGCTCAGCACCAAGGAGGTGCTGTCCTACGCGGTCACCGCCGGCATCGGCGGCGGC
>NZ_AKIY01000078.1 GCF_000282615.1 Bradyrhizobium sp. YR681
TCGGCTGCCGCCGAGCCCGACAGCGACGCGAGGATGCAGGATGCAAGGATCGTGACGTAGCCCAGCCCGCCGCGGAAATGCCCGACCGCGACCAGCGCGACATTGACGATGCGCTTGGCCAGTCCGCCCTTGTTCATGATCTCACCGGCGAGCATGAAGAAGGGAATGGCCATCAGCGGAAAGCTGTCGGCGCCGTTGATGACGTTCTGCGCCACGATCTGGGCGTCGAACATGTCGATCGTGCTCATCAGAGCCACGCCGCAGACGATCAGCGCAAAGGCGATCGGCATGCCCAGCGCCATGGCGCCCAGCAGCGAGAAGGTGAAGACGGCGATCGTCATGGCGCGATCCCGCCGAATGGCTGGATGTGGGCGCCGCCTCGCACAATTCGATGAGACATCAGTGCTCTTCCGATTCCTTGACGGCGACCATGTCGGCTTCGCTGGCCTGTCCCGTGAGCACGCGGACGAGGTCGTACAGAAGGATGACCGCGGCCGACACGCCGAAGATGACGCCGACCGCATAGAAGATGGCCATCGAAAGACCGGTCGCCGGCGCCCGATCGTCGATATTGATGATGGTCTGGCGCCAGCTGCCGGAGAGCAGCAGCCAGTCGGCAAACAGCATCAGGCAGTAATTGATGACGAAGCAGATGCGCTTGCCGGAGGCCGGCAGCATCCGGACCAGGCTGTCGACGCCGAGATGGGCGTGCTCGCGCAGCGCGACGATGGCGCCGAGGAAGGTCAGCCAGACCAGCAGCCAGCGTGACAGCTCCTCGGAGATGGTGATGCCGGAGTTGAAGCCGTAGCGCAGCACGACGTTGCCGAACACCAGCACCACCATGACCGCGAGACACGCGGCAATGACGGCCTTCAGGAACGTGCAATAGAGGTCGAGAGCTCGTGCCATGCGTGACGTCCGGGCAATGAGGGCGGAGCCGGCCATGGCCGGCTCCGCGACCCCGCGGGATGACGAAGTCGGTTACTTCACGTCCTTGCGGATGCGCTCGACCTCGTCGTTGAACAGCTTCACCGTCTCGGCGCGAAGATTGGCCGAGATCTTGTCCACGACCGGCTGCACCGCCTTGCGCATGCGGTCGGTCTCTTCAGGCGCGATCGCGTTGTATTGCATGCCCTTGGCCTGCAATTCCGCCAGAGCCTTTTCGGTCTGAAGGCGCGTCTGCTCCTTCTGGTAGGGGCGGCTTTCTTCGTAGGCCTCGCGCATCAGGCGCTGCTCGGTCGGCGACAGCTTGTCCCAGAATATCTTGCTCACCAGGATGATGTTCAGGGTGAAGGTGTGGTTGGTGGCGGAAACGTATTTCTGCACCTCGTAGAATTTGTTCGAGAGAATGACCGTGTAGGGATTCTCCTGGCCGTCGACGGTGCGGGTCTCCAGCGCCGAATAGAGCTCGCCGAACGCCATCGGGACCGGATTGGCCTTAAAGGCGCTGAAGCTTTCCAGATAGACCGGGTTCGGAATCACGCGAAGCTTGAGCCCGCTGAAATCCTCGAGCTTGGCGATCGGGCGGGTGCTGTTGGTGACGTTGCGAAAGCCGAGACCCCAATAGCCGAGACCCGTGAGCCCCTTCGACGGCAGCGTATCGAGCATCGCCGTGCCGAATTTGCCGGTCGCGAGCGCGTCGGCCTGCTCGGTAGTATTGAAGAGGAACGGGAAATCGATCAGGCCGAACTCCGGAACGACGGTCGCGAGCGACGTCGTCGAGGCCGACAGCATCTCCTGCGTGCCGCCGCGCAGCGCGGATTGCTGCTGCAATTCGTTGCCGAGCTGGGAGGCCGCGAACTCGCGAACCTTCATCTTGCCCCCGCTCTTCGCCAGCAGGATTTCGGCAAACTTCTGCACGCCCATGCTGACGGGGTGATCGGTGTTGTTCAGGTGACCCCACCTGATCGTCCGCTCCTGAATGTCCTGAGCGGATGCGCCAACCGTCAGCGCCACGCAGATCGCCGTCGCAGACAGCGTCCGTACCAACAAGCTCATGGTGTCCTCCCTGTTCGATCGGGCACGAACCACGGCTTAGGCCATTACTTTCCGTACCCTCAGCTTATCCAGACATCATACATATATTTCCATGTCAAATGAGAATATGCATTTCATATGATATTCTTGTAGATGTCAGACACTTCGAATCTGCTATAGAGCTGGCAACATTGATGGTTCGGCCGCCATCAGGACGACCGGCGATCCGGACAAGCGGGATGAGAGCATGACGTCACTCGAGGAACGGCCTCTGTCGGCGGGCGACAGCGGCTATCAGCGCATCCGGTCGGACATTATTTTCGGCGTGCTCACGCCGTCCGGACGCCTCAAGCTTGACGCCATGAAGGAGGATTACGGCGTCAGCATCTCGACGCTGCGCGAGATCCTCAATCGACTGACATCAGAGGGATTCGTGGTTGCCGAGGGGCAACGCGGCTTCGAGGTCGCGCCGATATCGATCCAGAACCTGCGCGAGCTCGCCGATCTGCGCATCCTGCTGGAGCACCATGCGATGGCCGAGTCGTTCCGTGCCGGAGACGTCGAATGGGAGGGCCGCGTGGTGTCCGCGCATCACAAGCTGGCGGCCACCGAACGCACCGTCCTCAAGGAGGGTGACGATCCCGAGCTGCGCAAGCGTTATGACGGCGAATTCCACCAGGCGCTGATCTCTGCTTGCGGCTCGCGCGAGCTGATGCACACCCATTCGATCGTGTTCGACAAATACTTCCGCTATGCGCTGCGCTATCGGGGCACGGAGACGATCAACCAGCACAAGGCCTTGCTGGAATGTGCCCTGAAGCGGGACATCAAGAACGCCAGGGTCGTCCTCAGCGACCACATCAGCGGCTGTGTCGCGCATGCCCTGTCCTCATGGAAGGACGCCTGACCGCCCTCACCGCCAGCAAGCTCAAATCGTCGACGCAGAAGAACGATCAATGCACGCCAACATTCCATTCTCCACGGCCAGGCTTGACGGCCTGCTCGATGATTTCGGCATCGACGTCCTGATCGTGACCTCGAAGCACAACATTCAGTACCTTCTCGGCGGGTACTATCACTTCCAGTTCGATTACATGGAGGCGATCGGCATCAGCCGCTATCTTCCCGTTTTCGTCTACGTGAAGGGCGCGCTCGACAAATCGGCCTATATCGCCAACCGCAACGAGCGGGACAGCGTCCAGAACAGGACCGGCGCCGGATATTGGATGCCACCGGTCGTGTTCGGATCGTCCACCTCGGTCGAGGCGATGACGCTCGCGCTCGAGCATGTAAAGTCAGTCGCAACGCCGGCGCTTCGTGTCGGCGTCGAGATGTCGTTCCTGCCGGCCGATGCGACGGATGTGTTGCGCCGGGAGCTCCCCAATTGCGAACTCGTCGAGGCGATGCGCCCGCTCGAGAAACTCCGATCGATCAAGACCGCAGCCGAGCTGGAGATCCTCCGCGAGGCATCCGAACGTGTGGTCGCTTCCATGATGGATGCGATCAAGCGCACCCGCTCCGGACAAAGCAAGCGGGAGATCATCGATCATCTTCGGCAGGCCGAACTGTCGCGCGACATGATTTTCGAATACGCGCTGGTGACGATGGGAACGAGTCTCAACCGGGCGCCTTCCGAACAACGCCTCGAGGCCGGCGATATCGTCTCGCTGGATTCGGGCGGAAACTACCGGGGCTATATCGGCGATCTCTGCCGAATGGCCGTGCACGGGGAGCCTGACGGCGAGCTTGCCGATCTGCTCGCGGAGATCGACCTGATCCAGCAGGCGGCCCGCGCGCCGATACGCGCCGGCCTCACGGGCAGCGAGATCTACACCGCCGCGAATGAAGCGCTGACGCGGTCGCCTCACGGCAAGCAGATGCACTTCGTCGCCCATGGCATGGGCATCGTCAGCCACGAAGCGCCGCGCCTGACTGCGAGCGGCCCCATTCCCTATCCCGCCGACGACGCCAAGGCGCCATTGGAAGCCGGCATGATCATATCGATTGAAACCACGCTGCCTCATCCGCGCCGGGGCTTCATCAAGCTCGAAGACACGATTGCCGTGACCGCGGACGGTTATCTGGCCTTTGGTGACGACGCGCGCGGCTGGAACAGGATTCCGGCATGACCGTGAATATGATTTCTTCCGGCAGGGTCGAGACCGCGGTCGCCAGCGCGGATATTCTCGGCGAGACGCCGTTGTGGTGCGACCGGTCCCGCAAGCTCTGGTGGATCGACATCGACGGCAGGCTGCATCAATCCTTCGACCCGGCGACCGGCATCCACCACGTATCTTCCCACGATTGCCAATTCCTCGGCAGCCAGGCCCTGACCGCGGACGGCGGGCATCTGCTCGCGCAGGATCTGACGCTGCATCATCGCCAGGGCGTCATCGACGTCGAACGCGGCCGCGACAACCGCCTCAATGACGGCCGCGTGGACGCAAGCGGCCGCCTGTGGATCGGCACCATGGACAACGAGCTGCACCGCCCGAACGGCTCGCTGTATCGCGTGACCGGAGACGGTCAGGTGACGCGCCTGTTCGACGACGTCATCGTGAGCAACGGGATCGCGTTCTCGCCTGACAACCGCACGCTCTATTTCACGGACACCCGGCGATATTGCACGTGGGTGTTCGACTTCGATCTCGACGACGGCGTGATCCGAAACAGACGGATGTTTGCGGATTACAGCGCCTCACAGCAAAGACCCGACGGCGCCTGTGTCGATGTGAGCGGCGGACTATGGACGGCGTTTTTCTCGGGCAGCCGGGTGGCGCGCTATCGGCCCGACGGGACGATCGACACGATCATCCCGGTGCCCGTGACCAATCCAACCTGCCTGTGTTTCGGAGGCGACGATCTCAGGACGCTGTTCGTGACCACGGCCAGGAAGTTTCTCGATCCCGAACAGTTGAGCCGCGAGCCCCAGGCGGGTCATGTTCTCGCCATTCACGGGGTTGCGCAGGGCCTTCCGGAACACCGCTTCGCCGGCGTGCCCTGAACGCCTTCGGCGATCCGGAGAAGGCGGCGGAGTTTGGGGCAACGCGAGAGACTTCCCTACCACTTCTCGCCGAAGGGCCGAATCTCCAGCTCGAAGGTCCAGGCGCTTTTGGGCTGCTGATAGAGCATCCAATAGGATTCGGCCACCGACGACGGCGGCATCAGGAGATCGGGATCATCCAGCGCATTGGGGCCGAGCGCCTCGATCCGCCGCTGGCGCACCCACTCGGTATCGACGCCGGAATCGATGATGAGATGAGCCACGTGAATGTTCTTCGGTCCCAGTTCGCGCGCGGTCGCCTGGGCAACGGCTCGCAGACCGAACTTGGCGCTGGCGAAGGCCGCATATCCCGACCCGCCGCGAAGACTCGCCGTCGCGCCGGTGAAGAAGATATTGCCCTTGCCACGGGGCAGCATCAGGCGGGCCGCCTCACGGCCGGCGAGAAAGCCGGAATAGCAGGCCATCTCCCAGACCTTCCGGAACACGCGCTCGGTCGTCTCCAGAATAGGGAAGTTGACGTTGGCGCCAACGTTGAAGATGCAGACCTCGAGCGGCGCATGCTTGTCCGCCTCGCCAAGGAACGAGATGATCTCGTCTTCCTTGCGCGCATCGAGGGTGCGGGCGTGACACTCACCGCCGGCCTGCTCGATGTCCTTGACCAGCGGCTCGAGCTTGGCGCCGTTGCGCCGACCGGCAAAGACCGTGAAGCCCTCCGAGGCGAACTTCTTGGCGATCTCGCCGCCGATGTAGTCGCCGGCCCCGATCACGGCCACGGTCGCGTTTCTCTTTTGCAAGGCTGTTCTCCCGGTGACGTCAGTTATGTTGCCTGCGCATTTCGGGCGGCTGCGCCGGAGAGGGTTGGCCGCCTTCGCCGCGCAAGGATTCCGCGAGCTTGTGCGTGAGTATCTTGCCGGTCGAGGTCGCCGGCAAGGCATCGAACCACCAGCCTGGTCGCTTGCGGCCGGATCCAGGCGACTATCTATTCCTATAGTTCTAAAATTGAACTGTCAATTGTGCTACAGAACGCGCTGATTTTCACTGATTGTTCGAGTATCATTTTGATATTAGTTCCTGTTTAGAATTGAAGCAGCGGTTCCCTGGGTGATTCGAGCGGAACGGCGCGGGACGACCGGAGAGCAGGAATGAAATGGGATGAGCTCGAGGACGAGCCATGCTCGATGGCCCGGACCATCGGCGTGATTGGTGACCGCTGGACGCTCCTGATCCTGCGCGAGTGCTTCCTGCGCACCCGCCGCTTCGAGGGTTTTCAGTCCGCGCTTGGAATCACCCGCCATCTGCTGGCCGAACGGCTGAAAAAGCTGGTTCGCCAGGGCGTCTTGCGCCGCATTCCATATCAGGAGGCGCCCAAACGCCACGAATATATCCTGACGCAGAAGGGTCTCGATCTCTACCCAATCATGATGGCGATCGTCCATTGGGGCGACGTCCACATGGTCGACACACGCGGACGCCCTCTGCTGCATGAACACCGCAGCTGCGGCAAGATGTTCGATCCGGTGATGGTGTGCTCGGAATGCGGCGAGCCGCTTTCTGCCAAGGACGTTCATGTCCATCCCGGCCCGGGTGCGCGCCCTTCTGCCGAGAAGGGCTCCCTCGAGAAGAAGCCGAAGGTCCGCAAGCGAGCGGCGTGATGGCGGAAGATCCGGAAAGTCGTTTTCGAGCGACGCCCGTGCAGCAGCAATGTGTCGCAGAGCTGGGCAGCAGCTCGCCAGCCAGGGCAATCTCATGTCAGGCAGAGCGGGCAATTTGGCTGGGGCGGGAGGGATCGAACCTCCGAATGGCGGAATCAAAATCCGCTGCCTTACCGCTTGGCTACGCCCCAACAGGCAACCAGGGCCTGCGGAAAAAATCGGCTCCCGCAGATTCCCCCGGGTCGCAGCCGGTCTATAGGGTGCGGCGCGGCATTTCAACCGCCTGAAGGGGCAAAATACCACTGCCCCCGGGCATCTGCGGCACACCCTCTATTATAGGTCCGGGTGGAGGCCTCGGTCCGGGCCGGCGTCCGGGCCATTGAGACCTCCGGCGTTTCATGGGAATACGGCGCCAAACCTGTCCCCGGGGAGTGAGCCATGACCTACCGCGCGCCGATCTCTGACATGCTGCTGTCGCTCAACCATGGCGCCGGCCTGAAGGCCGCCGTGGAGGCCGGCCATTACGGCGAATTCGACGCGGACATTGCCGCGGCCGTGCTGGAGGAAGCCGGCAAGTTCGCATCCGACGTGCTCGCGCCACTCAACAAGGTCGGCGACGAGCACGGCATCAAGCTCGACGACGGCAAGGTCACGACGGCCCCGGGCTGGCCGGATGCCTACAAGCGCTGGACCGAGGGCGGCTGGAACGCGGTGTCGGGGCCTGAGGATTTCGGCGGCCAGGGCCTGCCGATCGCGATCAACGCGGCCTGCACCGAGATCTGGAGCGCCGCCAACGTCGCCTTCGGCCTCTGCCCGCTGCTGACGGCCTCGGCGATCGAAGCGCTGGATGCGCATGGCAGCGACGAACTGAAGACGATCTATCTCGAAAAGCTGGTCTCGGGCGAATGGACCGGCACGATGCAGCTGACCGAGCCGCAGGCCGGTTCCGACGTCGGCGCACTGCGCACCCGCGCCGAGAAGCAGGCCGACGGCACCTATCGCATCAAGGGGACGAAGATCTTCATCACCTATGGCGAGCACGACATGACCGACAACATCGTGCATTTCGTGCTGGCGCGTCTGCCCGACGCGCCCGCCGGCACCAAGGGGATCTCGCTGTTCCTGGTGCCGAAATTCATGGTCAATTCCGACGGCTCGCTCGGCGCACGCAACGACATCTTTGCCAGCGGCGTCGAGCACAAGCTCGGCATGCACGCCTCCCCCACCTGCACCATGACCATGGGCGATCATGGCGGCGCGATCGGCTTTTTGATCGGCGAAGAGAACCAGGGCATGCGCTGCATGTTCACGATGATGAACCAGGCCCGCCTCGGCGTCGGCCTCGAAGGCGTCGGTGTCGCCGATCGCGCCTATCAGCAGGCGCTGTCCTATGCGCAGGAGCGCAAGCAGGGCCGCGCGGTCGGCAAGAAGGGCGACGGCTCGGACGCGATCTTCGTGCATCCCGACGTCAAGCGCATGCTGATGCGGATGCGGGCGCAGACCGCGGCCGCCCGCACCATCTGCTACGCGACCGCCGTCGCACTCGACGTCTCGACGCGCGCCAAGGACCCCAAGGTCCGCGCCGAGGCGGCCGCGCGCGCGGCGCTGCTGACGCCGATGGCGAAGGGCTATTCGACCGATATCGGCAACGAGGTCGCCTATCTCGGCGTGCAGGTGCATGGCGGCATGGGCTTCATCGAGGAGACCGGCGCGGCGCAGCACTACCGCGATGCCCGCATCACCGCGATCTACGAGGGCACCAACGGCATCCAGGCGATCGACCTCGTGACGCGCAAGCTCGCCGCCAATGGCGGCGCCGCGGTGTGGGCGCTGCTCGACGAGCTCGCCGCCACCGTCAAGAAGGTCGAGGCCTCCAACGATCCCGCCTTCGGCACCACCGGCGTGAAACTGCGCGAGGCGCTCGACGCGCTGACGCGCACCAGCAAATGGCTGCTGGAGCGCGTGACGTCCGCGCCGAACGAGGCGCTCGCCGGCGCGACGCCGTATCTCCAGCAGTTCGGCGCGACGCTCGGCGGCTGCATGCTGGCCTCCGAGGCGCTGGCGGCGAAAGGCGACGGTCTTGCCGATGCGCTACGCTACGTCTCGCTCGCGCGTTTCTTCGCCGAGAACATCAGTGTGCAGGCGGGCGCGCTGGAGCGCACCGTGACGGAGAGCGCGGAGTCGGTTGCCGCGGCGGATGCGGTGTTGCTCGGGTAAGTGAAGCCTGCGTAGCCCGGATGGAGCGCAGCGCAATCCGGGGCCGCCGTCGCTCGTGGCACCAATCCCGGATTACGCTTCGCTCCATCCGGGCTACGAAGCGGCGAGCTTCGCCCTTCTCCCCGGCCGCCACAGCACCACGCCGGCCGCCACCAGATCCAGCACGACGCACATCGCGAACGCCGTCGTGTAGTTGCCGGTAAAGCTGCGCACCAGGCCGACGATGCCCGGACCGAAAGCGCTGACGATGCCGCTGATCGAGGTCCCCAATCCCATCGCCGCGCCGAAGGCGCTGCTGCCGATCTCACGCTGGATGATCAGAGGCGGGAACGTGATCATGTTGCCGATCGAGAAGCCGTAGACGGCGCAGCACATCAGCAGCACCGTCGGGCCCTCGCTCTGCACGAGCACGAACAGCGCCGCCGCCTGGCTCGTCATCGATGCCGCGCAGGCGAGCCGCGGTTCGAGCCGGTCGACGAACAGGCCGAGCGACAGGCGCCCGACCACCGCCATCGCCGCCATGACGGTGACGGCAAGGCCTGCCGCGTAGCGCCCGATCAGCGGTTCGAGAAACGTCACCTGGTGGATGATGAATCCCATCTGCGCCAGCAGCGCGATCGCGATCGGCAGCACCATGGTCCAGAACGCGGCGTTGGCGAGCAGCGTCTTGCGGGAATGGACCGGTGCAGCCGCGGAGCGTTCATCCGACGCCAGCGGCATCCCGGCCGGCCAGCCGATGAAGCCGACGACAACCGGCAACAC
This sequence comes from Bradyrhizobium sp. YR681, assembly GCF_000282615.1. GTDB lineage: Bacteria > Pseudomonadota > Alphaproteobacteria > Rhizobiales > Xanthobacteraceae > Bradyrhizobium. The sequence continues at coordinate 9,613 of NZ_AKIY01000078.1, forward strand.
CAGCAGCACCATCACGATGGTGGCCGCCAGCATCGCCGAACGAAAACCGATGCTGCTGGTCAGCGACAGCAACAGCGGAACGAGGATGATTCCGCCGCAGGTCGCGCCGTTGAAGGCGAGGCTCAGCGCAAGGCCACGGCGCCGGTCGAACCAGGAGTTCAGCACGGTCGCGATCACCACCGTGCCCATTCCGGTCCATCCGACCGACATCAGCGCATAGGCGAGATAGAGCTGCCAGGGCGTCTGCATCAGCGCCAGCAGCACCGTCGATGCGCCGAGCGCCGACAGGCCGCACAGGATCAGCGACCGCAGCCCGATGCGGGCGAGCAGATCGTCGGTGAAGATGACGAGCACGGAGGTCAGGAGAAACGAGAAGGTGCTGGCCGCGGACACCAGCGTGCCCGGCCAGCCATGGGCGCGCTGAAGCTCGGCGAGATAGACGCCCTGGCCGTAGAGGCCGAAGCCGAACATGAAGAAGGCCATCAGGAAACAGGCCAGCACAACGCGCCAGCCGCGATAATGCAGCGAGGATTCGTCGACACCAGTTGCGGCAATCATCAATCGAGCAATCGGCCAAATGGAATGCGATCAGGCAGATCGTGCACCACAACCACCGGTTTTTCAAATGAATCATTGTAGCCATTTGTTGCAACGCGCAACAGCGCATGAAATGTGATGCGGCCGTCACGATCCGGTGGTGTCGGTTCCCCGGAACGGATACGGCCCCGCCACGGACGCGATACGCTGGAATCGCCGCAATCGTCTCCGAAAAGGTTGAGCCAGCGCATTGGCACGCCTGCAAGATGATGTAGGCTGATGCTTGCGAGACTCGCCGGTGGCGGGCATCGCGGCGACTGCAGGGGGGTTGTTATGCCGAATGGCAATATCGTCGTCACGGAAGAGCGCGGAACGCGCGTGATCATCCTGCGCCGCCCCGGCAAGAAGAACGCGATCACCCAGGACATGTATCGGGAGATGAGCCGCGCGATCGACACCGCGCAGAACAATCCCGATATCCGCTGCATGATCATCACCGGCGGCTCCGGCGTGTTCACCGCCGGCGACGACATCGACGATTTTCTCCAGGCCGACACCGCGCGCCCGGAGACGCTGTCGAACGGTGCAAAATTTCTCTATTCGCTTGCCCTCAACACCAAGCCGATCATCGCGGCCGTCGACGGCGCCTCGATCGGGATGGGCACCGTGATGTTGTTCCATTGCGACTACGTGCTGGCCTCGAATGCCGCGACCTTTTCAGCGCCTTATATCCATCTCGGGCTCGTGCCGGTCGGCGCCGCCAGCCTCCTGATGCCGAACACGATGGGGTATCAGCGCGCCTTTGCCATGCTGATCATGGGGCGGACTTTTACGGCCGCGGAGGCGCACGCGGCCGGCTTCGTCAATACCGTGGTCTCGCCCGGGCATACCGAGGTCGAGGCCCGCAAGGTGGCGCGCGAGATCTGCCGGCTGCCCGCCGAGGCGGTCGCGACCTCGCGAAAGCTGCTGCGCGCCGCGCCCGAGGAGCTGACCCGCCGCATCGACCAGGAGGCCCATCTGTTCGGCGAGCGGCTCAAGTCGGACGATGCCGTGGCCGCGTTCAACGCGTTCGCGAACAGGAAGAAGCGGTAAGGCGCGGCCGGCGCCCGGCCAATGGCTGTCATTCCCGGCACGACAAAGTCGCGAGCCCGGAATGAGGACGAGAACTTTCGTGAAATCTTCGCGCGGAACGATTAATCTTGGTTCCATGCGATATCGATCCATCCTGGCCGCACTCGCGCTGACCTGCGCCCTCCCCGCCTCCGCCCAGACCGCCGCCCCGGTCGAGCTGCGCATTCTCGCGATCAACGATTTCCACGGCAATCTGCGGCCGCCGCCGGGCGGCATCCGCATCAATGACCCCGAGGACAAGACCAAGAAGGTGATGGTCGCAGCCGGCGGGGCCGAATACATGGCGACGCTGGTCAAGCAGCTGCGCGAGGGACACAAGAACACGATCTTCGTCGCCGCCGGCGATCTGATCGGCGCGAGCCCGTTCCTGTCGGCGATGTTCCACGACGAGCCCTCGGTCGAGTCGCTCTCGATGATGGGACTTGCGATCACGTCGGTCGGTAATCACGAATTCGACGAGGGCAAGACCGAGCTGCTGCGGATGCAGAACGGCGGCTGCCATCCGGTGGACGGCTGCCAGGGACCGCATCCCTTCACGGGTGCCAAATTCCATTATCTCGCGGCCTCCACCGTGGAGACTGCGACCGGCAAGAGCGTGCTGCCGCCTTACGAGATCCGCGAGTTCGAGGGCATCCCCGTCGCCTTCATCGGGCTGACCTTGAAGGAGACCGCGGGCATCGTCTCGCCGTCGGGCATTGCCGGGCTCGAATTCCGCGACGAGGCCGAGACGGTGAACGCCCTCGTCCCGCAGCTGAAGGCGCGCGGCGTCGAGGCGATCGTCGTGCTGATCCACCAGGGCGGTGAACCCGCCGGCGACTACAATGAGTGCCCGGCCATTACCGGGCCGATCGTCGATATCGTCAGGAAATTCGACCGCGCCGTCGACGTCGTCGTCAGCGGCCACACCCATCGCGCCTATGTCTGCGATATCGACGGCAGGCTCGTCACCAGCGGCGACAAATACGGCACGCTGGTCACCGCCATCGACCTCAAGCTCGATCCTGCAACCCGCGACATCGTCAGCGCGAAAGCCGAGAACGTCATCGTCGCCAATGCCTCGCTGGCGAAGGATCCGGAACAGACCGCCCTGATCGACGCCTATGACAAGCTCTCCGCGCCGATCGCGAACCGTCCGGCCGGGTCGGTGACGCAGACGCTGTCGCGCGTGCCGAACGAAGCCGGCGAAAGCCCGCTCGGCGACGTCATCGCGGATGCGCAGCTCGCCTCGACGAAGGATGCGAAGGATGGCAGCGCTGTCATCGCACTCACCAATCCCGGCGGCATCCGCACCGACATCGTGCCGAAGGAGAACGGCGCGGTGTCCTTCGGCGACCTGTTCGCGAGCCAGCCGTTCCGCAACCGCCTCGTCACCATGACGCTGACAGGCAGCCAGCTCAAGGACATGCTCGAGCAGCAATGGCTCGATCCGAAGCGGCCGCGCATCCTTCAGGTCTCGAACGGCTTCAGCTACACGTGGGACGCGACAAAACCGTTCGGCGAGCGCCTCGCCATCGAGAAGATGACGCTCAACGGCAGGCCGGTCGAGGCCGGAAGCGGCTACCGCGTCACCCTCAACGATTATCTCGCGGTCGGCGGCGATGGCTTTACGGTCGCCAGGCAGGGCACCTCGGCGCAATATGGCGGCTACGACGCGGACGCGCTGTTCGCGTTCTTCCGGACGCACGGGCCGATCGGCCCGCTGCCACTGAGCCGCATTCTCCGCGTGAATTGATTCGGATCAAACGGCCCGCATCGGGACCACCCTTTGCCATTTCCGGGGGAACGCATAGATTGGGTTTTGCATTGCGTTTTGGCGCCGAATGCGCCAAGCGACGTCAAGAGCCCGCACTCCATGAGGCCGACCTGATGAGCACGCTTCTTCTCTCCCACAAGGCCTGCCTCGACCACGTCACGCCGCCGGGACATCCCGAAAGGCCGGATCGCCTGCGCGCGGTGGAGGAGGCGCTGTCGGTCGAGCGCTTCCAGTATCTGGTGCGCGACCAGGCACCGGAGGGCGACCTCGATCTCGTGACGCTGTGCCACAACGAGCATTACGTCACCGAGCTCCGCCACATCGCTCCCACCAGCGGACAGGTCTATGTCGACGGCGACACCTCGATGTCCCCGGGCACGTGGGAAGCGGTGATGCGCGGCGTCGGCGGCGCGGTCGCAGCGACCGAGGCGGTGATGAATGGCGAACACCGCAACGCCTTCGTCGCCGTGCGCCCGCCCGGACACCACGCCGAGATCGGCAAGCCGATGGGCTTCTGCTTCTTCGACAATGTCGCGATCGCCGCGCGGCACGCGCAGCGCAAATACGGCATCAAGCGCGTGGCCATCGTCGATTTCGACGTGCATCACGGCAACGGCACCCAGGACATCTTCTGGTCGGACCCGACCGTGATGTATTGCTCGACGCATCAGATGCCGCTGTTTCCGGGCACCGGCGCGAAGGGCGAACGCGGCGACCATGACACCATCGTCAACGCGCCGCTGGCCTCCGAGGACGGCGGCCCCGAATTTCGCTCCGCGTTCGAGAATCTGATCCTGCCGCAGCTCGAAAAATTCAGCCCCGAGCTGCTCGTCATCTCGGCGGGCTTCGATGCGCATTACCGCGATCCGCTGGCCTCGCTGAATTTGCGCGCCGAGGACTACACCTGGGTAACGCGCAAGCTGATGGACCTTGCCGACAAGTCCGCCGGTGGCCGCGTTGTGTCCGTGCTCGAAGGCGGCTATGACCTGCAAGGATTGAAAGAATCTGTTACGGCGCATGTCGGCGCCCTGATGGGTGCCTGACGATCCCGCCACATTAAGCCCGCAAAACGCGACTTCTCTGTCGGGAATGCGAACAGGGCAATCGGAAACGGATATGGCCGAAAATACCCAAGTCGACGTCTCCAGGCTCACCTTCGAGCGCGCGATCGAGGAACTCGAGACGATCGTGAAGCGGCTCGAGGACGGCAAGGTGCCACTCGAGGAATCCGTGACGATCTACGAGCGCGGCGAAGCCTTGAAGCGCCGCTGCGAGGAGCTGCTGCGTCAGGCCGAGGCGCGCGTCGACAAGATCACCACCGATGCCAGTGGCCAGGCCACCGGCACTGCTCCGCTCGACGTCCAGTAAAGCCGCCCGCTCCAGGCATCGGCCGCCTGCATTTTTTTCATGATGGCACGGCGCCGATTCCGCCCCTACGGACAGGCGGTTCGGAACAGAGATCGGGGAACTCGCTCGCCGGAGGTCCCTCGTCCTCCGAATCCGTCCCAAAAGGCCTTCCTCTCGCCCAAAATCCTGCCAAGGAACCGGGCAAGACTGGAACATCCCCGCCGGAGCCACGATTAACCAATCTGGCCCGCCGGTTGCACCTGCATGCCTGTAATCGGCCCTGCGGGTTGGCTTTGGCCCAAGCTTTGGTGTAAAGCTGCGCGGAGTGTGGCTTTTTGTTAGCCTTGACGTGGGGACCGATTACCAACGACAAGCGCTTCAATTTGCTAATGAAATTGGCTGGGACGGACGAAGCCGATCTAAGTGACAGGGATCACAGAGACTGAACCGGAGCGCACTTAAGCTCACCTAAGCTTGAAGACGGGGGCTCTGCCCCATGCAGGTGGCTCCGACGGTTTTAGGACTCGCGCTGCGCCGATATTGTGCAAACCCATCGCGCACCGGAACGATCTTCCGGCGCTGACAAATTGGAAATCGCCGTGAACGCATACAGTAAGACGCCGCTTCTCGACACCATCCGGACGCCGGACGACCTGCGCAAGCTCAAGATCGAGCAGGTCCGCCAGGTTGCCGACGAGCTGCGGCAGGAGACCATCGATGCCGTCTCGGTGACCGGCGGTCACTTCGGCGCGGGCCTCGGCGTGGTCGAGCTCACCACCGCGATTCATTACGTCTTCGACACGCCGCGCGACCGGCTGATCTGGGACGTCGGCCACCAGGCCTATCCGCACAAGATCCTCACCGGACGCCGCGACCGCATCCGCACCCTGCGCACCGGTGGCGGCCTGTCCGGCTTCACCAAGCGCAGCGAGAGCGATTACGATCCGTTCGGCGCGGCGCATTCCTCGACCTCGATCTCCGCCGGCCTCGGCATGGCGGTCGCGCGCGACCTCGCCGGCGGCAAGAACAACGTTATCGCCGTGATCGGTGACGGCGCGATGTCGGCGGGCATGGCCTATGAGGCCATGAACAACGCCGGTGCTATGAACTCGCGGCTGATCGTCATCCTCAACGACAACGACATGTCGATTGCGCCGCCGGTCGGCGCGATGAGCGCCTATCTGTCGCGCCTCTACTCGGGCAAGACCTATCGCACGCTGCGCGATGCGGCCAAGCAGATCAACAAGCGCCTGCCGAAAATCCTCGCCAACCGCGCCAACCGCGTCGAGGAATATTCCCGCGGCTTCATGATGGACGGCGGCACGCTGTTCGAAGAGCTCGGCTTCTATTACGTCGGTCCGATCGACGGTCACAATCTCGACCATCTCCTGCCCGTGCTGAAGAACGTCCGCGACATGGAGACCGGCCCGATCCTGGTCCACGTCGTGACGCAGAAGGGCAAGGGCTACGGCCCGGCGGAAGCTTCCGCCGACAAGTACCACGCCGTCGTCAAGTTCGACGTCGCGACCGGCACCCAGGCCAAGTCCAAGCCGAATGCGCCGGCCTATCAGAACGTGTTCGGCCAGAGCCTCGTCAAGGAAGCGGAGAAGGACGACAAGATCGTCGCCATCACCGCGGCGATGCCGTCCGGCACTGGCGTCGACATCTTCAACAAGGCTTTCCCGGACCGCACCTTCGACGTCGGTATCGCCGAGCAGCACGCGGTGACCTTCGCCGCCGGTCTTGCGACCGAAGGCTACAAGCCGTTCTGCGCGATCTACTCGACCTTCCTGCAGCGCGGCTACGACCAGATCGTGCATGACGTCGCGATCCAGAACCTGCCCGTGCGCTTCGCCATCGACCGCGCCGGTCTCGTCGGCGCCGACGGTGCGACCCATGCCGGTTCGTTCGACAACGCCTATCTCGGCTGCCTGCCGAACATGGTGATCATGGCGGCGGCCGATGAAGCCGAACTGGTGCACATGGTGGCGACCCAGGTCGCGATCAACGACCGTCCGAGCTCGCTGCGCTATCCGCGCGGCGAAGGCCGCGGCATCGAGATGCCCGACGTCGGGGTCCCGCTCGAGGTCGGCAAGGGCCGCATGATCCGCCAGGGCAACAAGATCGCCCTGCTGTCGTTCGGCACGCGTCTGGCCGAATGCGAGAAGGCGGCCGACGAACTCGCCGCCCACGGCCTGTCCACCTCGATTGCCGATGCGCGCTTCATGAAGCCGCTCGACACCGAGCTGGTGCTCAAGCTTGCCCGCGACCACGACGTGCTGATCACGGTCGAGGAAGGCTCGATCGGCGGCTTCGGCTCGCATGTCGCGCAGTACCTGACCGACCAGGGCGTGCTGGACACCGGCATGGTCAAGTTCCGTTCGATGGTGCTGCCCGACGTGTTCCAGGACCACGACACCCCGGCTGCGATGTACGCCCGGGCCGGTCTCGACGCCAAGGGCATCGTCGCCAAGGTGTTCGAAGCGCTCGGCAAGGACGTCAAGGCCGAGACGGTCAAGCTGGCTTGAGGCTGATTCACCTCTCCCGCTTGCCGGAGAGGTCGACGCGAAGCGTCGGGTGAGGGTTTTCTCCCCTCGGGGCGTATCTCGATTGCGGAGACACCCTCTCCCCACCCCTCCCCCGCAAGCGGGGGAGGGAGCAGAGCACACAGCGGCTCACACCTCGCCCAAATTTTCTCGGTTCTAGTCTCATGAAAATCTATCTGGCAGGCCCCGACGTGTTCCTGCCGGATGCGGTCGAGATCGGCCGGCAGAAGGCCGCGATCTGCGCGGCTCACGGCCTCACCGGCCTCTATCCTCTCGACAACACCATCGACCTCACCGCGCCCGACGCCTCGCGGCAGATCTTCTGTGCCAATGAGGCGATGATGGATGCGGCCGACGCCATTATCGCGAACCTCACGCCGTTCCGCGGCGCCGGCGCCGATCCGGGCACCGTCTACGAGCTCGGCTACATGGCCGGGCGCCGCAAGTTCTGCCTGGCCTATTCCAACGACGGTGCCACCTATGCCGACCGGGTCGGCCGCTTCATGGCCGTCACCTCGGAAGACGGGCGGCTGGTCGATGCCCAGGGGCTGACGGTCGAGGATTTCGGGCTCGTCGACAACCTCATGATGATCCATGCGCTGGAGCTGCACGGCTGCCCGCTGGTGACGCCGGCCACGATGCCGGTCGACGTCTGGCATGACCTCGCCGCTTTCGAGGCTTGCGTCCGGATGGCGGCCGCGCGATTGATCGCTAGATAGCGCCAGTCCCTCTTGAGAGATCCAATGCCCCCTGCCCGCAAGCGCGCGGATGTCCTGCTGGTCGAGCGCGGCCTGTTCGAGAGCCGGGCGCGGGCGCGCGCGGCGATCGAGGCCGGCCTCGTCACGGCCGACGACAGGCAGGTTTCAAAACCGTCGGAGACGATCGCCGAGGACGCGGTGATCCAGGCCGAGCCTGCGCACCCCTACGTCTCGCGCGGCGGCGTCAAGCTGGCCGGCGCGCTGGAGCGCTACCCGATCGACATCGAGGACCATGTCTGCCTCGACGTCGGCGCCTCCACCGGCGGCTTCACCGAGGTGCTGCTGGCGAACGGCGCGAGCCTGGTGTTCGCGATCGATGTCGGCACCAGCCAGCTGCATCCGTCGCTGCGCGGGCATCCGAAAATCGTGTCGATGGAAGAGACCGACATCCGCGCCTATGAGGGCAAGCGGTTGCCGGCGCGGCCCGATGTCGTCGTCATCGACGTCAGCTTCATCTCGCTGAAGACGGTGCTGCCCGTGGCGCTGTCGCTGGCGGCGGCACCGATGAGCCTGCTGGCGCTGATCAAGCCGCAGTTCGAGGCCGAGCGGAAGCACAACAAGAAGGGCATCGTCCGCGATGCCGCCGTGCACCAGGAGATCTGCGACGACATCGCGGCCTTCGCGGCCTCGCTCGGCTGCACCGGGATCGAGCTTTTCCCCTCGCCGATCACGGGCGGCGACGGCAACATCGAATTCTTCCTGGGCGCGCGCCGTGGTTGAGCGCCTGACCATCGATCACGTCGGCCATCGCGGCGACGGCATCTCGCTGACGACGGGCGACGCGATCTATGTGCCTTACACGCTGGGCGGCGAGACCGTCGAGGTCGACCACGTCGCGGGCCATCATCCTGATCGACGCAAGCTGCTCGCCGTCGATATCGCGAGCCCCGAGCGCGTCGCGCCGTTCTGTCCGCATTTCGGCGTCTGCGGCGGCTGCGCGATCCAGCACTGGGCGGCGGAGCCCTATCATGCCTGGAAGCGCAACATCGTGGTCGAGACGCTGGCGCAGGCCGGCATCGCTTGCGAGGTGGCGCCGCTGGTCGACGCCCATGGTACGGGGCGCCGGCGCGTCACACTGCATGGCCGGTTCGGCACGCATGACATCCTCAAGGTCGGCTTCTCGGCGGCGGGCTCGCACGACGTCATCCCGATCCATCGCTGCCCGATCCTCGATCCCGCGCTCGCGGGCGCGCTCGATGCCGCCTGGGCGCTCGCCGAGCCGCTGACGTCGAAGATGCCGGTGACGAAGCCGCTCGACATCCAGGTCACCGCGACCGCCAACGGTCTCGATATCGACGTGCGCGGCTCCGGCCCGCTGCCGACGCCGCTGGTCACGGCGCTGTCGCGCGTCGCCGAGCAGCACCGGCTGGCGCGGTTGACGCGGCATGGCGAGCTGGTGCTGCAACGCCTGCCGCCGACGGTGAAAATGGGTCGCGCCGAAGTGACGCTGCCGCCGGGCTCGTTCCTGCAGGCAACCCTCGCCGGCGAAGAGACGCTGGCCGCTCTCGTCGCCGAGCGCGTCGGCAAGGCCAAGGATGTGCTCGACCTCTTCTGCGGCGTCGGACCGTTTGCCTTGCGGCTCGCCGAGAAAGCGCGCGTCACGGCTTACGACAACGACGCCGGCGCGGTCGCAGCGCTTGCGAAAGCGGCGCGGACACCTGGCCTGAAGCCGATCAAAGCAGAGCCACGCGATTTATTTCGCCGTCCGTTGGTGCCGCCGGAGCTGCGCGATTTCGACGCCGTCGTGTTCGACCCGCCGCGCCAGGGCGCGCAGGCGCAGGCATTGAAACTCGCCGCAAGCAAGGTGCCGGTGGTCGTTGCCGTGTCCTGCAACGTCGCGACCTTCGCCCGCGACGCGCGGCTGCTGATCGACGGCGGCTACAGGATCGAGAGCGTGGTGCCCGTCGACCAATTCCGCCACACGCCGCATGTGGAATTGGTGGCGAAGTTCACGCGCTGATCAGCGCCGAAGCCCGCCCAACGCCGGCGACTCGCCGGGCAGCATGTTCGACCGGATATCGCTGTCCATGCGGCCCGAGTCCTGCTGGGTGACCCCGGCGCCGAACGACAGGCTGAGATTGGAGGTCGGCTTGAACTCGACACCGGCGAATGCGCCATAGCCGGGCGACGTGCTCGAGGTGAGCGGCGCCAGCGAACTGCCGATGCCGTCACCATATTTCTGCGCGTTGAAACCGGCAAAGAACGTGACAGGCATGCCGCCCGCGGTCTTGGTGTTGTAACCGAACTGCGTGCTGTCATAGGACAGCGCGCTGAAATTTCCGGTCAGCCCCGTCTGGCTGAGGCCGCTCCAATTCAGACTGCCGCGCTGGCTGCCGACAAAGAAGCCGTTTGCAAAATTGGTGCGGCTGCTTGCGTCGCTGGCATTGAAGCTCGGAAAATTGCCGTAAGCATCCGAGCTCTGGCCGGCGACGCCACCGAGGCCGAAAGGCCCGCCCGGGATCCAATATTGCAGCGGGGCGGCTTGCGCATGAGCCTGCGCTCCGCCGAAGCAAAGCGCGGCGAAGAGAGCTGCGAGACCGTAACAACGTGCAAGATTGGGCATTCGGGCGACCGTCAAAAAGCTCGCAAATCATACCCTCAGGATGCCGGGAATACCAGCCGAGCGATGCCGGCGATCGCGCCATCCAGTTCCCGGATCACCTCTTCCTGAGGCGTTGAACCTCCCCCGTGGCGGACTGACCCACGTGGGGGGCGTCAGCATGGAGGCTGTCATGGAGGTCAATTCCGACAGGTTGAATGCCTTTATGGGCAAGATGATCACCGAGGTCGGGGCCGCGATGAACGCATCGCTGGTCCTGCTGGGCGACAAGCTCGGCCTCTACCGCACCCTCGCCGCCAAGGGACCGATGAATTCCGCCGAACTGGCGAGCGCCACTGGAACGAACGAACGCTACGTCCGCGAATGGCTGGCGAGCCAGGCGGCTTCCGGTTACGTGGAATACGACCCGGCGTCCGGCACGTTCTCGATGCTGCCGGAGCAGGCGATGGCGCTGGCCGACGAGGACAGCCCGGTGTTTCTCGGCGCGGTCGGCAATGTCATCGCCGCGGCGTTTCTCGACGAGCCGAAGATTACGGACGCCTTCAGGAGCGGCAAGGGCGTCGGCTGGAATCGCCGTAGCGAGTGCCTCTTCTGCGGCACCGCCCGCTTCTTCCGCACCGGCTACATGCACAATCTGGTGCCGGCGTGGCTGCCCGCGCTCGACGGCGTCGTGGACAAGCTGAAGCGCGGCGCCAGGGTCGCCGATGTCGGCTGCGGACACGGCGTCTCGACCCGGCTGATGGCGGAAGCGTTTCCGAACTCCCGCTTCTACGGCTTCGACTACCACGAGGGCTCGATCGAGGCCGCGCGGAAGGCGGCTCATGAGGCGAAGCTCGCTGATCGCGTCAGCTTTGCCGTCCACTCGGCGAAAGACTATCCGGCCGAGGGCTATGATCTCGCCTGCTTCTTCGACTGTCTGCACGACATGGGCGATCCCGTCGGCGCCATCCGCCACGTGCGCGAGACCATGGCCAGGGACGGCACCTGCATGCTGGTCGAGCCGTTCGCGGGCGACCGGCTCGAAGACAATCTCACCCCGGTGGGGCGCGTCTATTATGCGGCGTCCACCATGATCTGCACGCCGGCCTCGCTCGACCAGGAGGTGGGCCTTGCGCTCGGCGCGCAAGCCGGCGAAGCCAGACTGCGCAAGGTCGCCAGCGACGGCGGACTGTCGCGCTTCCGCCGCGCCGCTGAAACACCGTTCAACCTGATCCTGGAAGCACGGATCTGAGCTTCCCACGCCGGCGCGTGGCTGCGGCATACGGCCATGCCAATGCCGCAGCCTCGTCCGGCGCCGACATCCTTGCCTCGCTCGCGCCGCAACGTAAGCTGGCGATCGAGCAAGGCGGCGCGAGTCCGCCGTAACGGGAGGATGACGATGAGACATATGGTTCTGGCGCTGGTTGCGCTGTTTGCCGTGACGATCTCGCCGGCCGGCCGCGCGGCCGAGCCGACCCGCTTCGTGCCGCTGAAGCCCGAGGAGCTCACCCCGCAGCAGAAAGAATGGGCGGATGCGATCGCGGTGCCGCCGCGCAATGCCAAAATCACCAACCCGCCCTACCGTGCCTATATCCGCAATCCCGAGCTCGCGCCGAAGCTCTCGGCGATGTCGGATTATCTGCGCTGGAATTCGTCGCTGCCGGCGCGCCTCAGTGAATTCGCGATCCTGATCACCGCGCGGCAGTGGACGGCGCAGTACGAATGGTTCGCGCATTATCCGCTGGCGATGAAGGCCGGCCTCGATCCCGATGTCGCCAAGGACGTCGCGAACGGCGTAAGGCCGAAGGCGATGAAGGGGGATGAGGCCGCGCTCTATGATCTTGCGATGGCGCTCTATCGCGACAAGAAGGTGTCCGACGAAATCTATCGCACCGCGCAGCAGAAATTCGGCGAGCGCGGCATCATGGATATCATCGGCCTGATCGGCTACTACGACCTGGTCTCGATGACGCTGATCACGATGCAGGCCGAAGCCCCGAACGACAGCGTGCCGCCGCTGCCACCGCTGGCGGCGAAATAGACGCAGCTTGCATGTCCGACGATCCATTGCTGACCCGCCTGACATCCGTTCTTGCCAAGGTTCCGGGCGTTCAGGCCATCGTGCTCGGCGGTTCGCGTGCGCGCGGCAGAGCGCATCCCGCGTCCGACTACGATATCGGGCTCTATTGCGACGATTCCCGCCGGCTCGACACGGATCGACTCATGATTGCGGTGAAGGAGATCGCCGACGATCCCGGTGCTGCGACTGTGACCGGGCTTGACGAATGGGGGCAGTGGATCGTCGGGGGCGCCTGGCTGTCGATCGAGGGCCAAAAAGTCGATCTATTGTACCGTCGTGCCGACAACGTCGAGCGCGTCATGAGGGCTTGCGAGATCGGCTCCGTTCTCATGGCCTATCAGCCAGGCCATCCGCACGGCTTCTGCACCGCGATCTGGATGGGCGAGATCGCGTATTGTCAGCCCCTGCACGACCCGAAGGGAATGATCGCCCATCTCAAATCCATCGCGCTCCCCTATCCGCAGCCGCTGCGCCACGCCCTGATCACGCGCTTCCAATGGGAAATTCTGTTCAGCATCGAGAATGCCGAGCTCGCGGCCGCACGCAACGAGCAGACCCACGTCGCGGGATGTCTCTACCGATCGCTCGCCTGTATCGCGCAAGTGCTGTTCGCGCTGAATGAACGATATCTCATCAATGAAAAAGGCGCGATTCAGGAGGCAGCCAGCTTGCCGCTGACGATTCCCGGGTTGGCGGAGCAGGCCGACGCAGTCTGGCAGCTGATCGCCGAGCGCGCCTTCGGCCAGGCCTGCGATCTCCTGCGGGAGACCGACCAGCAACTGAAACAGCTGAAGCCCCGATAGCATGGAGACCCCGGTGACATCAGACCCACCCGTCACTTACGAACGCGCAGGCAACATCGCCCGCATCACGCTGCGCCGTCCGCCCGTCAATGCGCTGAGCCTCGATGTCATCCGTGCGGTGGTGGCGGCTCTCCGCCGCGCGGCCGACGATGCCGATGCGCGCGTCGTCGTGCTGGCGAGCGCAATTCCCAAACGCTTTTCGGCGGGCCTCGACCTCGACATCCTGCTCGGCAAATCCGGTGCCCGGATCCGCGAATTCCTCCAGGCACTCTATATCGACCTTTACGATGCGCAGTATGGGCTCGGAAAACCGTCGATCGCCGCGGTCGGCGGCGCGGCGCGTGGCGGCGGCATGACCATGGCGGTGTCCTGCGACGTGGTGCTGGCGTCCGAGAGCGCGACGTTCGGCTATCCCGAGATCGATGTCGGCGTCATCCCCGCGATCCACTACGCGCATCTGCCGCGCATCGTCGGGCGTCATCGCGCCTTCGAGCTGCTTTTCACTGGCCGCGTCTTCAGCGCCACAGAGGCGCGCGAGCTCGGCGTGGTGAACCGCGTTGTGGCCGATGCGGAGCTGGACGCCGAGGTGCTGAAGCTGGCCACGCAGTTTGCCGGCAAATCGGCCGCCGTGTTGCGGATGGGCCGCGCCGCCTTCATGCGCCAGATCGATCTCGACTATCGGCGCAGCATTGCCAGCGCAGTGGACGACTTCTGCAACGTCGCGACGTCGGACGAAGCGCAGGAGGGTTTGAGGGCGTTCGTCGAGAAGAGGGCGCCAAAATGGTGAGCGAACGGTCGCCCCGCTGCGTCGCTATCGCCCCCAGCGGTCCGACCAGATCTTCTCGCCGATCATGCAGCTGACGCGCGGCTCCTTGTCCGCAACGCGGACCACGGGACGGTCCGGCGTGCGGCCGGCGACCTCCATCAGCAGCTTGGTGCGGATCGCTTCCTTGAATTTGTCGCGGTCCTTGATCGTGATGACGAAGGAGCCGGGACCGCCGATGACGCAGTCCTCGTAGTAGTAATCAAGATTGTCGATATCCATGGTCGAATAGGACGGCTCCTTGACCATGATCGGCAGGCCGTTGATGACGATGCCCTTCTCGATCGCCGCGTCGCGCGCCACCGTGACCGGCCCGCCATTGTTGTTGGGACCGTCGCCGGAAATATCGATGACGCGGCGCAAGCCCCGATAGGGATCCTCGTCGAACAGCGGCATCGCGAACGTGATCGCACCCGATATCGAGGTGCGCGAGGCACGCCGGATCGGTGTCTTCATGATTTCGGCCGCGACCGCATCCGCGGTCTCCGGCCCGTCGACCAGCCGCCAGGGAATGATGATCTTCTGGTCGGTGGAAGCGGCCCACTCGAAATAGGTCACCGCGATCCGGCCGTTCGGCCCGAGCTTCAGCGCCTGTAGGAACTCCTTGGACTGGATCGCCTGCGCGTAGCCTTCGCGCTGGATCGCGAGCTCGTCCATGTCCATGGAGTAGGACACGTCGACCGCGAGGATCAACTCGACGTCGACCGTCTGCGCGTCCTTGTCAGCCGCCAGCCGCTGCGGTTGATGTCGGGGTTCAAACTTGGGCCCTGGTGCCGCGAAGCCCGCGACATCCCCTCCGGCAAGAACGCCGGCCACCAGCACAGCCCCGATCGAGAACAGCAAACGCATCGCAGTCTCCCGTCGTATGACGCGATGGTGACATGCAATCGCCTTGCCGCAAAGTCCGAAGATCGCTTGGGCTTCACATTCGAGTTAGGAAATTCGAGCGTTGCGCAAAGCTGCCGCCCTGCGGCCATGCTTGCGCCGTCGGAACATTTGCGATGTGGAGGCGCCGTCCCGCCCTCTTGTCCGGCGGGATTTCCATGCTAGGCTGATCGTACAGATGGGGATGGAGTCCCCCGACAACCGCCCGGCGGCCTGTGGACCGTAATGGGCTGATGACTCCTGCTTGAGGTGAGGCAATCTTTTGCTTGAGGTGAGGCAATCTTTGAGCCTCTGCCTTTGGCGGGAGCATGGACAAACCCGCCATTGGCGGGGTTTTTGTTGCCTGAAACAGTGGCCAGG
>NZ_AKIY01000079.1 GCF_000282615.1 Bradyrhizobium sp. YR681
GCTGCGCTCGCAATGACGGGTGTTGACGCAGCAGTACGCAAAACCTCGCGTAGTTACTTGTGAGGGACAACACCGCCACAGATTGCAACCACCATCGCGATTGGCCATGATGCTCCCTGGAATTCATGGGGCGTGGCATGACGGCAGCAACGGGGCTCTCGGCTTCGGCGGAGAAATCGACGACGGCGCATGTGGTATGGGCGAGCGCGCTGGGCACCGCCATCGAATGGTACGACTTCCTGATCTACGGCACGGCCGCGGCCCTCGTGCTCAACAAGCTGTTCTTCCCGAGCTTCGATCCCTTCGTCGGCACGCTGGCGGCGTTCTCGACCTATGCGGTCGGATTCGTGGCGCGGCCGATCGGCGGTGCGATCATCGGGCATTACGGCGACCGGCTCGGCCGCAAGACCATGCTGGTCGCGACCATGATCGCGATGGGGCTCGGCACCTTCCTGATCGGCTGTCTGCCGACCTACAGCCAGATCGGCGTGTGGGCGCCGATCCTGCTCATCCTCCTGCGCTTCGTGCAGGGCATCGGGCTCGGGGGCGAATGGAGCGGGGCCGTCGTGATGGTGATCGAGCATGCCGGCAACCGCCGCGGCTTCTACGGCAGCCTGGTGCAGATCGGCTTCCCCGTCGGCGTCGCCGCCTCCACCGGCATCTTCGCGCTGATGACCCAGCTGCCCGAGGCGGACTTTTTGAGCTGGGGCTGGCGCGTGCCGTTCTGGATCAGCATCCTGCTGGTCGGCGTCGGCTTCATCGTGCGCCTGAGGCTGGCCGAGACACCGCACTTCAAGGACGTCGTCGAGCGCAAGGAGGTGCTGGCGCAGCCCGTATGGGAAGTGCTTCGCCGCGACTGGCGCAGCTTTCTGCTCGCGGTCGGCATCACGGTGTCGGAGGTCGGGCTTGCCTATCTCCTCACCGTCTTCACCGTGCTCTACGCCACGACGAAACTCGGCCTGCCGCGCCAGGTCATCCTGAATGCCGTCGTCTATGCCGCGATCGTCGAGTTCGCGACGCTGCCGCTCGCGGGCTGGCTCTCCGACATTTTTGGCCGCAAGGCGTTGTATCTCGCCGGCGGCGTATTTTCGGTGGCGCTGGCGTTTCCGCTGTTCTGGTTCCTCGACACCAGGGAGCCGGCCATGATCACCTTCGCGCTCGTCGTCACGATGACGCTGACGCACGCGCTGCTGTTCGGGCCGAAGGCCGCGTTCATGCCGGAGCTGTTTCGCACCCAGGTGCGCTACAGCGGCGCGTCGCTCGGCGCCAATGTCGCGGCCGCGCTCAGCGGCGGCTTCTCGCCGTTGATCGCGACGGCGCTGCTGGCATGGGCCGGCTCGTACTGGCCGGTATCGGTCTACATCATCGCGCTGTCGATCATCACGATCATCGCGACGCTGAAGACACCGGAGACGGCGCACGATTTGCTGAAATCCTGACGGCCGGTCGCGGGGCGCGCTGCTATGCCTCAGGCGCGCGCCGCCGCACAACGTTGCGGCAATCAGCATCGCACAATGACTCCACCTGCTCCGTGAACAGGCCCGCGCAGCCCGGTGCGCTGCCTTGTATGCACGTCTGACGCCTTCTTATGCGGTGCTGCCGAAAGCAAATGCAGCGCCCTGATCCATTAGCCGCGTTTATGCGGCGAATTTTTACTTCCAATTTTACTTCGCAAAATCCCGACCCTAGCCTCACGCGCAACTGATCACATCGCAGCCGGTCAATGGCGATCGGTGCGGGCGTTTATCGTAACCAACGAGGGTTGCCATGCTTGACAGGGATAAGCGGACATCCACTTCCGTTTCAACGGGAACGGAAACCGAAGCGGACGTCAGATCGGCGAAAAAGCTGAGCCGGCGCACGTTGTTGAAGGGCGCGGCGGCGGTCGCAGGCGCAGCCGTCGGTTCGGACGCGATCCGCGGCTTCCCGACCATCTGGGCGCAGGAGATCAAGGACATCGAGCTGCGCCATGTCGGCGTGTCCTATTCGGTGGTGAAGGCGATCGGCGACCAGGCGGCCAAGGACCTCGGCTTCAAGGTGACGATGCAGAACCTCGACACCTCCGCCGCCATCAACCGCTTCATAAGCCAGCCTAATACGGTCGATATCGCCGATCTCGAGGGCTGGCAGGCCAAGCTCGCCGCCAAGCGCAGCGTGATCCAGGGCATCGAGGTCAAGAAGATCAAGGAGTTCGACAATATCCTGCCGATCTTCACCAAGGGCGAGATCGACGGCCACAAGATCCCGCGCCAGGGCATCTCGCCCTATGAAGCCATGTACATCTCCAAGCCCGACTCCACCGATCTGCATGACGGCGTCACGGAGTGGGCGACCTTCCTGCCGCAGGTCTACAACGCCGATTCCATCGGCTATCGCCCTGACCTGGTCGGCCACGAGGTGACCGAGTGGAAGGACCTGATCGATCCCAAGTTCAAGGGCAAGGCCGCGATCCTCGACGTGCCCGCGATCGGCATCATGGATGCCGCGCTGTGCTTCGAAAGCGCCGGGCTGATCAAGTACGGCAACAAGGGCAACATGACCAAGGAGGAGATCGACTTCACCTGCAACAAGCTGATCGAGCTGAAGAAGCAGGGCCAGTTCCGCGCGACCTGGACCACATTCGACCAGTCGGTGCAACTGATGGCGGCAGGCGAAGTTGTGATCCAGTCGATGTGGTCGCCGGCGGTCGCAGCCGTTCGCGTCAAGGAAATCCCCTGCGTCTACGCGCCTGTCAACGTCAAGAACGGCAAGGAAGGCTATCGCGGCTGGTGCAACGGCATGGGCCTGATGAAGCATCTCTCGGGCAAGAAGCTCGACGCCGCCTACGAATACCTCAATTGGTATCTGTCGGGCTGGCAGGGCGGCTTCGTCGGACGCTACGGCTACTACAGTCCGGTGCCGTCAACGGCCAAGAAATTCCTCACCGCGGCGGAATGGGACTTCTGGTACGACGGCAAGCCGGCGCCCGCGGTGATCAACGATCCCTACGGCGTGCCGATGGAGAAGGTCGGCACCAAGCGCGACGGCGGCTCGTTCCTCGACCGCGTCAAGAACATCTCGTGCTGGAACACGCTGATGGACGAGGCCGCCTACATGAACAAACGCTGGAACGACTTCAAGGTGGCGTGAAACCTGCTTTCCCTGACGTAGCGAAGCACCGGCGCGGTGACGCGCCGGCGACAGAGATCGACTTCAAGGCGTTTGCCGACATGCAACCCAGTCAAACTCCACCACGCGCAAATCTGGCCGGCTGGCTTTACGTCTCGCCGCTGGTGCTGGTGCTGGTGCCGTTCTTCGTGGCGCCGATCCTGGTCGTGCTGGCCGCGAGCTTCTTCGCCACCGACGGCTTTGGCGGCCTGACGCCGGGCTTCACGCTCGCAAGCTATGTCGAGGTGCTGCATTCGGCGCTGACGCTGAAGCTGTATTTGGCGACGATCAAGTTCACCGTGCTGACCTGGATCTTCACGCTGATCATCGGCTTCTTCGTGGCCTACTTCCTGGTTTTCCACGTTCGCAACCAGCTTTTGGCGATCGGGCTGTTCCTGCTGTGCACCGTGCCGTTCTGGACCTCGAACATCATCCGGATGATTTCCTGGATTCCGCTGCTTGGCAAGGAAGGCCTGATCAACCAGGCGCTGCTCGGGCTCGGCGTGATCCGCCAGCCGCTGGAGGTGCTGCTGTTCTCCGACCTTGCGGTCGTCATCGCCTATGTCCACCAGCTCACGATCTTCATGATCGTGCCGATCTTCAATTCCATGGCGCGGATCGACAAGAAGCTGATCGAGGCCGCGATCGACGCCGGCGCCAGCCGATTCGACATCATGCGCCTGATCGTGGTGCCGATGTCCAAGAGCGGCATCGCGCTCGGAACCATCTTCGTGGTCTCGATCGTGATGGGCGACTTCTTCGTGGTGAAGGTGATGTCCGGCGGCGGCTCGGCCTCGGTGGTCAGCGCGTTCTACGAGGACGTCGGCGTGCTGCAATATCCGAACGCGGCCGCGAGCGCGGTGCTGCTGACGCTGGTGCTGGTCGCGATCGTCTCGCTGATCCTGCGCACTGTCGACATCCGGCAGGAGATCACGCGATGAGCGCCGTTCTCGCCGACATGCCCGAGACGGTCGCGCCTGCGACAACCAAGGCGATTGCCCCCAGCAAGGGTGGCCGGCCCTGGACCTTCTACGTGCTGGCGACGCTGTTTTCGCTCTATGTGATCGCGCTGTACGGGCCGATGTTCTGCATCTACATCCTGTCGTTCCAGGACATCCGCGGCGGCCTCGTGTTCCCGATGAAGGGGCATTCGCTGCACTGGTTCGTCGACCTCTTCACCCAAGTGCGGACCGGCGACGTCAAGGGCTCGTTCGACCGCTCGATCAAGCTCGCTGTCATCGTCACCGTCATCACGGTGGTGGTCTCGTTCCTGGCTGGCCTCGGCTTCCGCAAACGTTTCCGCGGTGACACCGTTGTCTTCTACATGATGATCGGCAGCCTGGTCGCGCCGGGCCTCGTGCTCGGCCTCGGCACCGGCCTGCTGTTCCAGGCGCTCGGGCTGAATGCGAGCTGGTACACCTCCGCGCTCGGCGCGCAGCTGTCCTGGACGCTGCCGTTCGGCGTGCTCGTGATGTTTGCGGTGATGTCGCGCTTCAATCACGTCTGGGAGGAGGCTGCCTACGACCTCGGCGCCAGCCGCTGGCAGTCGATCCGGCTGGTGATGATTCCAGTGCTTGCGCCCGGTCTCGTTGCGGTCGCGCTGTTCGGCTTCACGCTCTCTTATGACGAGTTCGCGCGCAGCCTCCAGACCGCCGGTTCGCTCAACACGCTGCCGCTGGAAATCTGGAGCATGACGTTGAACGTCACTTCGCCTTCGCTCTATGCGCTCGGCACGGTGACAACCATCGTCTCCTTCGTCGTCATCGGTGCCAGTCTCGGCAGCATCGTGCTGATCCAGAAGAAGCGCAGCAGCAGCGCAAAGGGTTGAGTCGGGAATGAAGAAAGATCGCGGCGATATCGAACTGGCGGGCGTCTGCAAGAGCTTTGACGGCGCGACCTACGTGGTCGACGGCGTCAATCTCAAAATCGCCGACGGCGCCTATTGCTGTTTCATCGGCCCCTCCGGCTGCGGCAAGACCACGATTTTGCGCATGATCGCCGGCCACGAGGATCCGACCGCGGGCGAGATCGTGATCGGCGGCCAGAACGTCGTCGGGCTTGCGCCGGTGCAGCGCCGCACCGCAATGATGTTTCAGTCCTACGCTTTGTTCCCGCATCTGACCGTGCGTGAGAACATCGCCTTCGCTCTGCGCGTGCGAGGCAAGTCCAAGGCGGATCGGCTGCGCGCAGCCGACGCCATGATCGAAAAAGTGCGGCTAACGCAATTCGCCGACCGCCTGCCGGCGCAGCTGTCCGGCGGCCAGCAGCAGCGCGTCGCGCTGGCGCGGGCCGCGATCACCGAGCCGCGCGTGCTGCTGCTCGACGAGCCGCTCTCCGCGCTCGACGAGCAGCTCCGCGTCCAGATGCGCCAGGAGCTGCGGCGGATGCAGCGGGAGCTTGGCATCACCTTCATCCACGTCACCCACACCCAGCTCGAGGCCATCGCGCTTGCCGACCTCGTGGTGGTGATGGAGCAGGGCAAGATCAAGCAGGCGGGAGCCGCGCGCGATGTCTACGCCCACCCCCATGACCGCTATGTCGCCGAATTCATGGGCGGCCAGAACGTGCTGTCCGGGAGGGTCGAGAAGGTCAACGGCGCCAGCTTCACGCTGGCGCAGGCAGCTCCTGATGGCATCGAGGTGCCGCTTCAGGCGCGTTCGACGGTCAGCGTCGGGGACAAGGTCGATATCGCCGTGCGCCGCGACGATGTCGCGCTGGTTCGGCCCGGCAAGGACTTGCCGCCCGGCTGCACCACTTCGCTGCCGAGCCGGGTGCTCGCGATCGAATACCAGGGCTACTTTGTGAAGGTCATGCTCGACACCGTCCCGGACGACGAGTTCGTCGCCTATGTGCCGGAAAAGACCTTTTTTGCAGATCCCTTCACCGTTGGCGATGTCGTCATGGCCACATGGGCCACCGGCAGCGCGCTTCCACTCGCCTGAAGACCCGTCGCGCACAGGAGTATGACCGTGCAGATATCCTTTACACTCAACGGCCGGCCAACCACTGTCGATGTTGAACCAGCGACGCTCGTCGCCGAGCTGCTGCGCGAGCAGCTGAATCTGACCGGCACCCATATCGGCTGCGACACCAGCCAG
>NZ_AKIY01000080.1 GCF_000282615.1 Bradyrhizobium sp. YR681
GCAGGCGCAGCAGCCGGTCGCGCCACGGCTCCCCCGCGCCGCGCGACACCGCGCCGCCGGATTTCGGCGAGACGTAGATCAGGTCCGTGGTCTCTCCCGTTACCGCGCAATTCTCCAGCGCCAGCCCGAAGCCGAGCTCGGCCAGCATCGCCAGCTCGAAATGAATGAGGTGCACGGCGGCGCTGCCGATGTCGTCGAAATCGTCGAGCGAATGTTCGAGCAGGGAAAAGATGTCTTCGTGCGGATCGCGTTCGGGAAGCAGCCGCGCGACCGAGGCGAGATGGGTGACGCCATAGACGCCATGGGAGGATCCCAGCAGCGTCGCCGCACGCAGCTTCAGGCCTTCGACGGCATAGGTGCCGAGATGCTCATCGAGCCGCGCCCGCCACACCACACTGAGGCTGTTGCCAGGCTGCAAGAGCGGCCGCATCCGCGAACCGGCCCCGCCGCGGACGAGGCCGAGATGCCGGCCGTGCCCCCGCGTCAGCAGCTCGACGATGGCGCTGCTCTCGCCATGCCGCCTCACGCCCAGCACGATGCCCTCGTCGGTCCATTCCATGTGCTAAGTATAGCGCGATATGCACTGACGCAGAAGTTCGGACAGGCCTGGGACCACGATGGCCAGCATCATTTTCGACCTGATCGCGCTCATTCTCGAATTGGTGTTCTGGGTCGCCTGGGAGGCCTTGCCGACCGTTTTCTATTTCACCGCACTGGCTTTGCTATTTGCAGCCACATTCGGCAGGATCACTGTCGAATTCCCCAAAAGCATGATCCGGGTCGGCTGGACGGGCCTCTTGCAGGTCACGCGTACAAGCGAAGGCCAGCTGATCCTGTCGCCGGCGCTCGGCGTTGTCGCAGGCTTCGTGATCTGGACGATCATCATAAGCGCGCTGATCATTGTCCACGCCTACCGATCGTAGGGTGGATTAGCCGAAGGCCTCATCCGCCGACTACCCGTGCACAGCTAGGTGGCGGATGACGCTTCGCTAACCGCCCCCCCGCCCTCACGCGTTGAACCAGCCCTGCGCGTCGCCGCTGAAGGAGAAATACAGGCCCATCGTCGTCAGCACGCAGGAGACGATCTCGATGGCGCTGTCGAGCTCCATGCCCTTCTCGCCGATGATCTGGCCGAGCGAGATCACCGACAGCACGAGGGCTGCGGCCAGCACCCACCGCGGCCAGTTCTTGCGCCAATGCGCCGCCAGCCAGACGAAATAGACCAGCAGCAGGATCATGCCGCCGGCAAGAAGCGTCGCCGTCATGATCATCTGCTCGGTCATCTCGGCATTGGGCGTGCGGTCCTGCACCGCGACGGAGACAGCATCCAGCATCAATGACGCATAGAGCAGCGCTTCGAAGCGCCGGACGTTCGTGGGCACGCTCATCGGATACCGATCTGTTCTTGCTTATTCTTTGGGAAATTCCAGGCCCATCTCGCGATAGCGATCGGGATCGTCGCCCCAGTTCTCGCGCACCTTCACGAACAGGAAGAGATGCACCGGCACGCCCAGTATCTCGCCGATCTCCTTGCGCGAGTCCGCGCCGATCGACTTGATGGTCGCACCGCCCTTGCCGAGCACGATCTTGCGCTGGCTCTCGCGCTCGACGAAGATCGTCTGCTCGATGCGCACCGATTTGTCCTTGCGCTCCTCCCACTTGTCGGTCTCGACCGTGGACTGATAGGGCAATTCCTGGTGCAGCTTGCGATAGATCTTTTCGCGCGTGATCTCGGCCGCCAGGTGCCGCATCGGCGCGTCCGACATCTGATCCTCGGGATAGAGGAACGGCCCCGGCGGCACCATCTCCGCAAGCGTCGAGCGGATGTCGTCGACGCCGTCGCCCGAGATTGCCGAGATCATGAAGGTCCTCGCGAACTTCATGCGTTCGTTGGCGGCCTGCGCCAGCGCCAGCAGCTTCTCGCGCTGGACCAGATCGACCTTGTTGATCACCAGAATCTTGTCGTGATTGACACTCGCGACCTTGGTGAGGATCGCCTCGGCCTCCTCGTCGATCCCCGCCTTGGCGTCGAGTAGCACGCAGACGAGGTCGGCGTCGTGGGCGCCGCTCCAGGCGGTCGAGACCATGGCGCGGTCGAGCCGCCGCTTCGGCAGGAAGATGCCGGGCGTGTCGACCAGGATGATCTGCGCATTGTTCTCGATGACGATGCCGCGGATCAGCGCGCGCGTGGTCTGCACCTTGCGCGAGACGATCGTGACCTTGGCCCCCACCAGCGCGTTGACCAGCGTGGACTTGCCGACATTGGGGGCGCCGATCAGCGCAACGAATCCGCAGCGCGTCGCGGCGGGCGCCTCGCCGCTTGCTTCAGCCGTCATTGCTGCCGCCAACGCCTTCACGTTCGATCATCACTGAAGCTGCTACCTTCTCTGCCGCGCGCTTGCTGCCGCCGATGCCTTCGGCCGGCGCAAGTCCCGGCAGGTCGACTGCGACACGGAATTGCGGATCGTGATGCGGGCCGGTGCGTTCGACCTCGCGATAGACGGGCGTCGGCAATCCCTTCCCCTGCGCCCATTCCTGCAGCACGGTCTTGGGATCGCGCAAGGGACGGCGCGGCTTGTGCATGCGCTCGGTCCAGTTGCGCTTGACGAACTCGGATGCGGCCGCATGGCCGCCGTCGAGGAAGATGGCGCCGATCACGGCCTCGCAGATGTCGCCGAGGATGGATTTGCGCAGGCGGGCATCGGCGCTGGGGCCGACCGAGCCGAGCTTGATGTCGTCGAGCAGACCGAGCGACTTGGCGACGTCGGCGCAGCTCTCCTTGCGCACGAGTTCGGCAAGGCGCTTGGACAGCTCGCCTTCGTCGGCGTTCGGGAAGGCGTGATAGAGCATGTCGGAGACGACGAGCCCGAGCACGTGGTCGCCGAGGAATTCCAGCCGCTGGTAGCTGTCGCCGCGCTTGCGCCCGGACTTCAGCGCAGAGACATGCGTGACCGCCTGGATCAGCTGGTTCGGATCCGAAAAACTGTAGCCGATGCGCGCTTCGAGAGCCGCATTCGCGTCGGTCGCCTTGGCCTTGCGGACCCGCTTCTTCTTCGCAGGCGTCCTCGGTGCAGCTTCGCCCTCAGGGACGGCTTGCGCCTCGATCGGTTGGGTCGTGATGTCCTTGGCTTCGTCTTTCATCGGACGATTTTGAAGAAGCGATTCCAGCGCACCGACCACGGCCAGCGCCAGAACATCCAGGCATGCTCGCCTTCGCCGATGGAGAAGAAGATCATCTGGGCGCGGCCGATCAAATTCTCCTGCGGCACGTAACCGACCTGGCCGAGGAAACGGCTGTCGGTCGAGTTGTCGCGGTTGTCACCCATCATGAAGAAATGGCCTGACGGCACGGTGTAGACGTTGGTCGTATCCATGTAGCCGTTGTCGGCGCAGTCGAGCGTCTCGTAGGAGACGCCGTTCGGCAGCGTTTCCTTCCAGCGCTTCACCCGGGAGATGCCGCCACCTTCCGAGCCGCAGGGCTCCTCGCCGACATATTCGCTCATGCGCTGCCGCTCGACCGGCGTGTCGTTGATGTAGAGCAGGCCGTCCCGCATCTGGATGCGGTCGCCGGGAAGGCCGATCACGCGCTTGATGTAGTCGGTGGAATCGTCCTTCGGCAGGCGAAACACGACGATGTCGCCGCGGTTCGGATCCGAGCCCCAGATCCGGCCCGAAAACAGGTTCGGCGAGAACGGGATCGAGTAATGGCTATATCCGTAGGAATATTTCGAGACGAACAGATAGTCGCCGACCAGCAGCGTCGCCTTCATCGAGCCGGACGGAATGTTGAACGGCTGGAACAGAAAGGTGCGGATCACCAGCGCGATCAGCAGAGCGTGGATCACGACCCGGATCGTCTCGCCGACGCCGCTCTCAGTTTTCGTTCCCGAAGTCACGCTCATTGCTCTCTCAATTCCGGCCGGCGGTCATAGAGCGCCCTCCTCCCGCGAACAGCCCATCGCTCGCGGCCCAAGGAGATTGTCCTGATTCTGATAATGAGGGCCAATTCCGGCGTAAAGCCGAATTCGCCCAGCCTGATTTGCGTCCGCGGACTTTTAGACGGTTGTCGGAGGCCACGCAATCAAGGATCGCATCAAAACTGCGCAAGATATTGATTTTTAACAAGAATCATAAAACGAGCAAGAAAACGATCAGGGCCTGGCCAGCGGAACGGCGGAAATGATGACGAAGGCCTGCGCCAGCGGCCAGTCATCTGTGATCGACAGGTCGATCCGCGCCTCGAAGCCATCGGGCGTCAGCGCCTGGAGCCGGGCCAGCGCTCCACCGGTCAGCTGCATGGTCGGCCGCCCTCCCGGCAGGTTGACCACCCCCATGTCGCGCCACCAGACGCCCCGCCGGATCCCGGTGCCGAGCGCCTTGGAGCAGGCCTCCTTGGCGGCAAAGCGCTTGGCATAGGTCGCCACCACCATCTTCTCGTTCTTGGCGCGCCGCTCCGCCTTGGCCCGCTCGGCCGCCGTGAAGATGCGGTCGAGAAAGCGCTCGCCGTGACGCTCGATCACCTTGGCCACGCGGGTGATGTCGATCAGATCGGAGCCGATGCCGATGATCATGCCCGGCTCCGGCCGCGATCCATCGCCGCGCGCATGCTGCGCACGGTCTCGGCGAGACCGACGAACAGCGCTTCGCCGATCATGTAGTAGCCGATGTTGAGCTCCATGATGTCGGGCAGCGCCGCGATCGTCTCGGCCGTCGCATAATCGAGCCCGTGCCCGGCGTGAACTTCCAGTCCGGCGGCCTTCGCCAGCTTCACGCCCGCCACGATCCGCTTCCATTCGGCGCCGGCCTTGGCGGCGTGACCGTCGACCACGGCGTCGCACCAGGCGCCGGTGTGGATCTCGATCACGGGCGCCTTCAGCCGCGCCGCCATCTCGATCTGCGCCGGGTCGGCGGCGATGAACAGCGAGACGCGAATGCCGGCATCGCTGAGCCGTGCGATATAGGGCGCCAGCGCATTGTGCTGGCCGACCGCGTCCAGCCCGCCTTCGGTCGTCACCTCCTGCCGGCGCTCCGGCACCAGGCACACCGCATGCGGCTTGGTGGCGAGCGAGATGCGCATCATGTCGTCGGTCGCCGCCATCTCGAAATTCAGCGGCTTGGAGATTCCGGCCTTCAGCCGCGCCATGTCCTCGTCGCGGATGTGGCGGCGATCCTCACGCAGATGCGCGGTGATGCCGTCGGCGCCGGCCTCGATCGCCAGCAGCGCCGCACGCACCGGATCGGGATGGCGGCCGCCGCGCGCATTACGCACGGTTGCAACGTGATCGATATTGACGCCGAGGCGGAGCGGAGAAGCGGGCATTTCAGGACTCTCGAAATCGGTGGGACAGACGCATACGAGATGCGGCTATCCATTAACACGTTCGACGCGGGCGACGACCGCCTTCGCGCGCAACTGGGCCAGGATCGCGCTCAGATGCTTGAGATCGTAGACCTCGAGATCGATCGTCGTCTCCGTGAAATCGGGCGAGCGGCGCTGCATGCTGATATTGTCGATGTTGCCGTCGTGCTCGGCGATGACGGTCGCAATCTGCGCCAGCGCGCCGGGCTCGTTGACGTTTTCCACCCTGATACGGGCCGGGAAGCGCTGCGGCGCGGTGTCCTCGATGTCCCAGCGGACGTCGAGCCAGCGCTCCGGCTCCTCCTCGAAATCCTTCAGGGCCGGCGCCTGGATCGGGTAGATCGTGATGCCCTCCCCCGGCGTGACGATGCCGACGATGCGGTCGCCGGGCACCGCGCCGCCATTCGGCGCGAATTTCACCGGCAGGTCGGAATTGATGCCGCGGATCGGAATCGCGACCGGGCTGCGCGGCGGCTCCGCCGACTTCTCCTTGAGCTTGGCGGCGAGCCCCTTCTTGACGCCATAGCGCGCGACGCGCTCCTCCTTGTAGTCGGGATACATCGCGCGCGCGACGTGGGAGGCCTTGATCTCGCCGCGCCCCACAGCTGCCATGACATCCTCGATCGAGGTGCGCGCGAGCCGCGGCAGCGCGCCCTTGAGCTTGTCGTCGGCGTATTCGATCTTGGCGCGCTCGAACAGGCGCTCGACGATGCGCCGGCCGAGGCCGACATATTGGTCGCGTACGGCGGTGCGCGTGGCGCGGCGGATCGCGGCGCGCGCCTTGCCGGTGACCGCGAGGGTTTCCCAGGCCGACGGCGGCGCCGATTGCGCCTCTGAGGTCAGCACCTCGACCTCGTCGCCGTTTTGGAGCTCCGAGGACAAGGGCGAGAACTTGCCGTTGATCTTGCAGCCGACCGCGCTGTTGCCGACGTCGGTATGCACGGCATAGGCGAAGTCGATCACATTGGCATGGCGCGGCAGCGCGATCAGCTTGCCCTTCGGGGTGAAGCAGAACACCTGGTCGTGGAACAGCTCGAGCTTGGTATGCTCGAGGAATTCCTCGGGGTTGGCGCTCTCCGACAGGATCCCGATGGTGTGGCGCAGCCAGGCGAACGCATTCGATTCGCGCTTGAGGAATTCGGTCGGCGAGCCCACCCCTTCCTTGTAGAACACGTGCGCGGCGATGCCGCGCTCGGCGATCTGGTCCATCGCCTCGGTGCGGATCTGCAGCTCGACGCGCTGGTTGCCGGGGCCGATCACCGTGGTGTGGATCGAGCGATAGTCGTTCTGCTTCGGGGTCGAGATGTAGTCCTTGAAACGCCCCGGCACGACCGGCCAGGTGGTGTGGACGATGCCGAGCGCCCGATAGCAGGCCTCGATGTCGTTGACGACGAGGCGGAAGCCGAAGATGTCGGACAACTGCTCGAAGCCGACCGACTTGCGCTCCATCTTGGTCCAGATCGAAAACGGCTTCTTGCGGCGGCCGTAGACCCGCGCGCCGAGGCCGCGGTGGCGCAGATTGTTGGAGAGCTGCGCCTCGATCTCGCCGATCAGATTGCGGTTGCGCTCGGCCAGCGCGTCGAGCCGCTGCATCACCACCGAATAGGCCTCGGGATCGAGGGTGCGGAAGGAGAGATCCTCCAGCTCCT
Organism: Bradyrhizobium sp. YR681; assembly: GCF_000282615.1. GTDB lineage: Bacteria > Pseudomonadota > Alphaproteobacteria > Rhizobiales > Xanthobacteraceae > Bradyrhizobium. The sequence goes on from NZ_AKIY01000080.1 coordinate 7,009, forward strand.
CGCGCATTTCCTGCATACCCATGCGCCCCGCCAGCGGCGCATAGATGTCGAGCGTCTCCTCGGCGATGCGGCGGCGCGATTCCGTCGGCACGAATTCCAGCGTGCGCATGTTGTGCAGGCGGTCGGCGAGCTTGACCAGAAGCACGCGGACATCGTCCGCAATCGCCAGCAACAATTTGCGCAGGTTCTCGGCCTGCTTGGCCTCGCGCGACACCAGCTCCAGCCGCTTCAGCTTGGTCAGGCCCTCGACCAGCGCGCCGATCTCGGGCCCGAAGATCTGGTCGATCTCGGCCCGCGTCGCTTCGGTGTCCTCGATCGTGTCGTGCAGCAGCGCAGCCACGATGGTGGCGTCGTCGAGCTTGAGGTCGGTGAGAATCGCCGCCACTTCGAGCGGGTGCGAGAAATACGGATCGCCCGAGGCCCGCGTCTGCGAGCCGTGCGCCTTCATGGCGTAGACATAGGCGCGGTTCAGCAGGTCTTCGTTGGTGTTGGGATTGTAGGACCGGACGCGCTCGACGAGGTCATATTGACGCATCATGCGCGCGCGGGGCTTGGCCGGACGGGCCACCGGCGCAGTCGGGGCCACGGCAACCGATTCGGTTGCGGCCTGCATCTGCGTTGGTCTGCGGCGCCGATACACCATGCCATCCTGCCTTCAAACGGACCTCGATACGGCCCGTTGTATACATCTTAGCTCCGATCACGCGCGCGTCCGATCAATTCGATGACAGATGCACAGCGCGAAGCGGCAACGCTATGGTAACCACGAAAACGCCAACAAAAGCAAAGGCCCGAACGCGGGTTCGGGCCTTTGATAAGATCACAAGAAGTCGACGATTGCGACGGGACGATTTACTCGTCTTCCTCGGGCTGCTCTTCCGGCGGCGCGAGGCCTTCGAGGCCCTTCAGGAGCTCCTCTTCGGTCATGCGCTCAACGGCAACTTCGGTATCGTCCGCATCGACGCTGGCACCGGCGGAACCGATCAGCGGCACCGTATCGGGCTCGGGTTCGTCGACTTCGACGAACTTCTGGAGCGAGTGCACCAGCTCCTCGCGGAGGTCCTCCGGAGAGATGGTCGTGTCGGCAATTTCGCGCAAAGACACAACAGGGTTCTTGTCGTTATCGCGGTCAACCGTTAGTTGTGAACCTGACGAAATCATGCGGGCACGGTGGGCGGCCAGCAGGACCAGGTCAAACCGGTTGTCGACCTTGTCGATACAATCTTCTACGGTGACGCGAGCCATGGACTGTCGCTCCGTTGTGGGTGGGACGAATTATGTGGATGATTGGGGCTAGTTATAGGGACCAGGCCCGTTTCGCAAGGCCAATTTGTGATTTGGCCTCGCCAAATGGCTCTGCTACCCCCACATTGGGGCTGGGATGGGTGATTTTCCGGGCTGCCATCAAGGGCAGCACCGGGTGTATGAGAGTCCGCCATAACTATACCTTGATTGCCCCGACTTCTCCGGATTTGCGGTTTCGACGGGTCTTGGCGGCACTTTAGGACTGCGCGGCTTGCTGTGGCCGCGCCAACAATAAACGATCAATCACGACCACTACGCGAGCAAACTGAATGTCACCTTCTCCTACCAACAAGATCGCGCTCTTCATCGATGGGGCCAATCTCTACGCGACGGCGAAAACTCTGGGCTTCGACATCGATTACAAGCGACTGCTGAAGGAGTTTCAGAGCCGCGGGACGCTGTTGCGAGCCTTCTACTACACCGCGATCATCGAGGATCAGGAATACTCCTCGATCCGCCCGTTGATCGACTGGCTGGACTACAACGGCTACACCGTCGTCACCAAGGCGACCAAGGAGTTCATCGACGCCTCCGGCCGCCGCAAGGTCAAGGGCAACATGGACATCGAGCTTGCGGTGGACGCCATGGAGCTCGCCGAGCACATCGACCAGATGGTGCTGTTCTCCGGCGACGGCGATTTCCGCTCCCTGGTCGAGGCCGTCCAGCGCCGCGGCGTGCGGGTCACCGTGATCTCCACCATCGCGAGCCAGCCGCCGATGATCGCCGACGAGCTGCGCCGCCAGGCCGACGTCTTCACCGACCTCGTCGAGCTGCAATCCAAGCTCGGCCGCGACCCGTCCGAACGCCCCGCCCCGCGCGACCGCGGCGAGCGTGGCGAGGGACGTCATCACGCCCCGCAATTCCTCCAGCGCGCAACCACGATGGCGCCGAGGGGCGATGACGACTTCGAGGAGTGAGGCGGCCCGGTCAGGCCGCCAGCCTCTCACCCTCGTTCCCGACCGTGACTGTCCGCTCTGCCCGCGCCTGGTCGCCTTTCGCGAGGCGAACCGCGCGCGCGAGCCGTTGTGGCACAACGCGCCGGTCCCGCCCTTCGGCGACATCAAGGCCCGCCTTCTGATCGTCGGCCTCGCGCCGGGCATGCAGGGGGCCAACCGCACCGGCCGTCCCTTCACCGGCGACTATGCCGGCGATCTGCTCTACGCCACGCTGCTCGAGTACGGCTTTGCCAAGGGCACTTATCAGGCACGTCCCGACGACGGCATGAAGCTGGTCGACTGCCGGATCGCCAATGCGGTCCACTGCGTGCCGCCGCAGAACAAGCCGCTGCCGGTCGAGATCAACACCTGCCGGCAGTTTCTCGCGGCGAATCTCGCCACGATGCCGAACCTGCGCGCGATCGTGGCGCTCGGGCGGATTGCGCACGACACGGTGCTCAAGCCGCTGAATCTGAAGGCGGCGCAAGCCCCTTTCGGGCACGGCGCGGTGCATCAGGCCGGCGCGTTCAGGCTCTACGACAGCTATCATTGCTCGCGCTACAACACGAACACCGGCGTGCTGACGACGGACATGTTCCGGAGCGTGTTCGCGAGGATTAGGGCCGACCTCGATTAGGCCTTGGCGGGATTCCTGGCGGGATTCCCCTTCAGCCAGTCCAGGACGTCGACGGCGTTCCGGTCGGGCGGAAACACCGGGTAGAACACATGTGAGATCCTGGCATCGTCGATGACAAGCGCAAGGCGCTTGATCAGCGTCAGGCCCGCGACCTCCATGGTCGGCAGATTGAGCGCGCGCGTCAGCGCCAGCTTCTCGTCCGAGAGGACCGGGAACGGCAGATGCAGCCGCGAGGCCATCTCGGTCTGGTAGGCATTGCTCTGGGTCGAGAGGCCGTACACCTGCGCCGCGCCGGCCGCCTTCAGCTCGGCGAACAGATCGCGAAACGCGCAAGTCTGCGGCGTACAACCGCGCGCACCGGGAATCATGTCCCAGTCGTCGACCAGCGCGATCTTGCCCGGCTCGCCGGTGCGGGGATAGGCGAACACCACGGTCCGGCCGCGCAACGCCGACAGCGTCACCGAGGTGTCGTCGGTCGCGAGCAGGCCGATCGGAGGCAAATTCATGCCCTTGAGATGCGCGGCGCCGCCATCATCGGCGGGCGCGGGAATCTGGCTCCAATCGACCTCGAGCAGATTTCTCTGAGTCATCGTGCTATCCCCTCGCCCGCAGTAGCCGGCCCTTCTCCCGGCTCCAGTCCCGCTTCTTCTCGGATTCGCGCTTGTCGTGCAGCTTCTTGCCCTTTGCAACCGCGAGCTGCAATTTGGCGCGACCGCGCTCGTTGAAATAGAGCTTGAGCGGGATCAGCGTCATGCCCTCGCGGTCGACCGCGCCCATCAGCTTGTTGATCTGCTTGCGATGGAGCAGCAGCTTTCGCGGCCGCTTGGGCTCGTGGTTGAAACGGTTGCCCTGGAGATATTCGGGAATGGTGGCGTTGATCAGCCAGATCTCGCCGTCCTTGGAGTCGGCGTAGGATTCGGCGATCGTGCTCTTGCCGTTGCGGATCGATTTGACCTCGGTTCCGGTCAGCGCAATGCCCGCCTCGATCGTATCCTCGATGGCGTAGTTGAAGCGGGCCTTGCGATTCTCCGCCATGACCTTGATAGGACGTTCGTTCTTATCGGCCATGACCTTGAAAACCTGACGGACAATTCCGGTCGAGATGCGCGCGTAAGCTAACAGTTTGGATGAAGCGCGCGCGTCACTTCTTGAGGAGATCGCGGATCTCGGTCAACAGTTCGACCTCCGCGGACGGTTTTGGCGGAGCCGCGGGCGCGGCCTCCTCCTTGCGCTTCAGCGTGTTGATGGCGCGGATCACCAGGAACAGCACGAAGGCGACGATGATGAAGTTGATCGTGAGCGTGAGGAAGCTGCCCCAAGCAAGTACCGCGCCTTGCTTTTTCGCGTCCGCCAGATTGGTCGCAGTGACCGCCTTCGACAACGGGGTGAAGTAGTTCGAGAAGTCGAGGCCGCCGGTGATCGCGCCGATGATCGGCATGATGACGTCGCCGACCAGCGACGTGACGATCGCCCCGAAAGCCGCGCCGATGATGACGCCGACCGCGAGATCGACGACGTTGCCCTTGACGGCAAACTCCCGGAACTCCTTGAGAATCTGCGTGCCCTTTGCCTCGACGCTCATGACAAGCTCCCCGGTCTGCTGGCGATCAATTGATCAGGCCGGCGTGCACCATGGCGCTGCGCACGGCAACGCGGGTCGGCTCGGTGACCGGCACCATCGGCAGCCGCAGC
>NZ_AKIY01000081.1 GCF_000282615.1 Bradyrhizobium sp. YR681
GCGGCTGGTGCTGCCGCTGATCTACTGGCTGGACGATACCCGCGCATATGGCACGCTGAGGCCGCGTCGGAACGATGCAGAGGGCGGGCGATGAGTTTCGACTATTATTCCTTCACCGGGCGCAACCTCGGTTTCATCGACGAGCGCGAGCAGCAATTGCTGCGGCAGGCACGGGTCTTCGTCTGCGGTGTCGGCGGCATGGGCGGCGCGGCCTTCACGGCGCTGGCGCGCGCAGGCGTCGGCAAGTTTGTGATCGCCGATATCGACCGCTTCGAGGTGTCGAACCTCAATCGTCAGGTGTTCGCCTTCGCCGACGAGGTCGGCCGCGAGAAGGCCGAAGTCGCCGCCGAAGCCGCCCGGCGCATCAACCCGACCATCGAGATCGACGTGCTCGGCGAAAGCTGGACCAGCGAACTCGCGGGCATCGCCGCGCGCTGCCCGGTCATCGTCAACGGCATGGACGACATCGCCGCCGGCGTGCACCTCTATCGAACCGCGCGGGATGCGGCCGCGACCGTGATCGACGCCTACATGTCGCCGCTGCCGTCGGTGATCGTGGTGCGTCCTGATGATCCGAGGCCCGAAGAGCGTCTGAACTATCCGACGCGGAACAAGGATTGGCGCGACATCAACGAGGATGACCGGCGCGCGGCGATGCTCGCCGAAATCGAGCACGTGATGCTGCATTCGTCCTCGCGCAACTATGTCGATCTCGCCATCGCCGGCGAAGTCGCCGCCGGGCGGCGCAGCCGGATGTCGTTTGCCCCCATGGTGATCTCGACCGGGATGCTGATGGCCTATGAGGCGATCGCGCTCATTCTCGGCCGCAAATCGGGGACCGATTGCCGCGGCTGGTTCCTGAACCCGCACCGGCCCGCGATCGAGAGACCGCGGAATGCGCTCGTGGCCGCGCTGATGCGGCCGCTGGTGCGCCGTGCCATCGCCGAACTGACGAGTGCCAAATGACCGCGGGCGCGATCGCCGATTCCATCGTCAATCTGTGCGGTGCCATCGGCCTTGCCGTGGCGATGATGACGTTCTACCGGCGCGATCCCCGCAGCCCCCTGACGCACCGGCTGCTGGTGGCGCTCGGCGTGATCGCGGCGCTATTCCTGATCCGTGGCGCGGCGTGGTGGACCGGCAGCGTTTTCCTCGACCGCCTGTCGGTGCTCCCGGCATCGCTGATCCCGCTCGGCGCCCTGATCGTGACCGAAGGCATTTTGCGCCGGCATGCGCCGCGCGCGGTGAAGATCGCCGCGCTCGCCGGCGCTGTGGTGCTGGGACTCGGCGGTGCGCTCGGCCTCGAGCAATTTGCAAAACCTTATGCGATTGCGCTGGCGCTGTTCCAGCTGGGGGGCTTCGTGACTTGCGGCCTGCTGCTGGCGCGGCGCGACCGTGCGGAGCTGATGGGGTCCGAAAATCGCAGCATAGGGCGGCTTGCCGTCGGCGCGCTGCTGGTGCTGCCGTTCATCCTCACCGATTTTCGCACGCTGTGGCCCGACATTCCGGTTCGTCTCGGGGCGCTCGGCGCGCTGCTCACGGTCACCGTCATGCTGATCGCCGGCGGCGGTGCGGAGACGCGGCGGCACGGACTGACGCTGATGACCCTGCGGCTCGCAAGCTCGGCCCTGCTCGGCATTGCAGCGGCCTTCATCGCATCCGACGTCGATGCGGCGCAGGTGATCCGGTTCTGTGCGGTCGCGGTGGCGGGCGTGCTCACCATCGGCATGATGACGGATGCGCTTCGCGCCTTGTTCGAATCGCAGGAGCCGGGCCTGCTCAATTCCATGGCCGCGTCGCCCGCGCAGACGCGTGCCGGGCTGGTGGCTGAACTCGCGCGTCATCCGATCTTCGAGAGCGCGCGGCGCTTCCGCGCCCTCGATCTTGCCGCTTACGATCCGCCGCTGCTCCACGAGCTCCTCGCGACCTCGCGCGTGCTGCGCCGTTCCGAGGCGCCGTGGGGGCTGACGCTCACCCATCCCGCGGTGGAGCGTATGACATCCCTGATGACCGCGAACAGCGCCACCCATGTGATCGCGCTCGGGCAGGACCCGATCGACCTGATTGCCCTTGCCGTGCCCGTCACCTCGGCCGATCCCGCCACCGAGACGGCGCTCACTTTGGTGCAGCGGCTGTTGACCCTCACGCCGGAGGCCGCATGACGCTCGAGATTCGCGAGGGCGACCGCAAGGCCGCATTTGATGCGGCCTTGAATGCCTACGGGGCCGACAGTCCCTATGTGCCGCCGCTGTGGAGCGATTTCGATCGAATGTTCGATCCCGCCAAAAATCCGTTCGTCACGGAGGGGCATGGCCGCTACGCGCTGTTCTCCGCGCATCGCCGCGGCCGGCCGGTCGGCCGGATCGCCGCTTCGGTCCACGACGATTCCAACCGCAAGCACGGCACCAGCAACGGTGCGTTCGGCTTCTTCGACTGTATCGACGATGCCGAGGTCGCCGATGCGCTGCTTCAAGCTGCGGAGCGCTGGCTCGCCGAGCGAGGCATGACGGCGATCACAGGCAATTTCAACCTCACGGCGATGCAGCAGATCGGCGTGATGACGGATGGATTCGACAAGGCGCCGTTCACCGACATGATGTGGAGCGCGCCGCATATTGCCCGCCATCTCGAACGCGCGGGCTACAAGGCGATCTTCCCGATGACGACCTTCGAGATCGCGTTGGACCAGGGTCAGCCGGAGCAACTGCTCGGCGACAAGCAGCGCGCGGTGCTCGCCGACACCGATTTCGTCTGGCAGCCGATCAAGCGCTCCGCGTTCAAGGTGCGGCTCGAGGATGCCCGCCTCATCCTCAATGACGGCTTTGCGGAGAATCCCATGTTCGTGCCGCCGACGGCGGCCGAGTATCTGTTCCAGGCCGGCGACATGATGTGGGTCATCGACAAGCGGATATCGACCGTGGTCTATCACCGCGGCCGCCCCGCGGGCGCCATCATCGCGATTCCCGATCTCAATCCGTTGGTGAAATCGGTTGGCGGCCGGATCGGCCTGTCGGCGCCCTTTCGTTTCCTGAAACACCGGTTCAGCAACATCCGCGCCGTCCTGATCTACCAGTCGGTCTGCCGCGACCTGCACAATCGCGGGCTCAACGGCGCGATGCTGTATCGCACCGCGCTGGCGCTACGCGAGGCCGGCTATCGGACGCTGGGCGGAACCTGGATCGCCGACGTCAACGGCGCCTCGTTGCGCCAGGTCGAGAAGGTCGGCGCCAAGCCGCTGCACCGGTTGCATATGTTCACCAAGCCATTGGCGGCGTCATGAGCCTGCTGACGCCGGACCTGTTGCGGGAGCTGGTCGCGGAGGCGCGGCTGGC
>NZ_AKIY01000082.1 GCF_000282615.1 Bradyrhizobium sp. YR681
GGCTGGAGCCGCAGCCGAAATTGTCGCCGGCGACCAGCACCTTCGCATTGCGATAGGCGGACTGGTTGAGGACGAAATCCGGGTTCTCGCTGCCGTCGTCCTTGTAGCGCTGCTCGGAGAAGAGTCCCTTGCCAAGGCCGGTGCGCTTGATGGTCTTGAGGTACTGCTTCGGAATGATCATGTCGGTGTCGACATTGATGATCTTCAGCGGCGCCGCGACGCCTTCCAGCGTGGTGAACTTGTCCATCTCAGGCTTCCCGGTTTTCAAGTCAGGGTTGGGCTGTTTAGCCCGGTTGATACGCGAATCCTAGGCCGGATTCCGCCGACCCAGGGGTGAAAAAAGCGAGGTTTGTCGTCAGCCCGGCGGAGCCATGCTGTCGGGGGCAAAGCCGGTCGGCAGGCCGTCGATGCTCTTCATGTTCTTCAGACCCCAGTATTTTCGCAGATTGTTGACGCCCTGCGCCATCCAGTAGCGCACGAGGCTGCCGCGCTCTTGCCGGTAGTCGAACAGCGGCACGCCCATACCACAGGACGTCTGCACGAGGTCGACCGAGAGGCGTACGATCTGGCGGGCGCCTGCCATGTCCTCGAATTCAGGAGCGAGGGCAGCGTACTCCGGCGTGCCGCGCATCAGCGATCGACCCTGGCCATAGAGCCGCAGGATCACCGGATTGCCTTCGAAGGCGCAAAACATGATCGTCAGCCGCTTGTCGTCGGAGGCGATCAGGTGCGCGCGGGTCTCGCTGCCGCTGCCGGTGCAATCGAGGTAGGCGACGTCGTTCGCTCCGAGCACCCGGAACGACGACAAGCCCTTGGGAGACACGTTGATGCGCCCCTTCGGCGGGGCGCTCGCGACAAAGAAGATTTTTTGCCGCTCGATGAAAGCCCGGTGGTCGGGTTCGATCTTTGCGAATTGCCTGCCCATGCCTGTCCGCCCTTTCGCAGCGACAAAGAGCTAGCATGCCCATTATACCCGTTTAAGAAGACTATTTATGCTGGTATAAAAACCACCATGAAAAGACCCGACCCGATCGCTCCGGCTCTCTCGCTCAGTGCGTTTTTGCGGGCTCTCAGAGAGCGCCAGTCTCCGGCGGAGTTCGGCCTCGCCACTGGATCGCGACGGCGCACGCCCGGCCTGCGGCGCGAGGAGGTGGCCCAGCTCTGCGGATTGAGCGTCACCTGGTACACGTGGATCGAGCAGGGGCGCGATGTGTCCGTCTCTGCTTCGACACTCGCACGCCTCGCACGCGGATTGCGCCTGTCACGCGCCGAACGCAGCTATCTGTTCGAAGTTGCGGGCAAACGCGATTCCGAGCGACCGGGCAGCAGGGACGATCCGCCCGAGAGGGTGCTGGCCTGCGTCGATGCGATCGATGGCCCCGCCTACATCCTCGATCGCACATGGAGCGCGCGCCGCTGGAATGCGAAAGCGTCCCGGTTGTTCGCAGGGTGGCTCGATGAGGACGGCGAAAAAAATCTCCTGCGCTACATCTTCGTCAGGCCTGAGGCGCGAACCCTGATTCTTGACTGGACCTCCCGTGCGCAGCGCGTGGTCGCAGAGTTCCGCGCCGCGGTGACGGCCTACGCCGACGATCCTGATATTCGCCGGCTCGTCGAGGAGCTGAGACTTGGAAGCCCCGACTTCGAGCGCTGCTGGGAGACCCAGGGCGTTTTGGCACGCGAAGGCGGCGAACGCGCGTTCAATCATCCGACCATTGGACTGCTGCACTATGAGCAGGTGTCGCTGTCGCTCGCGGGCTGGCCCGACTATCGGTTGACGATGCTTCTCTCCGCACCATCCACGTCTTGACGCGCTCGCGCCCTACTCCGCCTGAGCCTCGATCGCGGCCATGTCGTCGTCCGAGAGGCCGAAATGGTGGCCGATCTCGTGGATCAGGACGTGGCGGACGATATGGCCGAGGCTCTCGTCGTGCTCGGCCCAGTAATCCAGGATTGGCCGGCGGTAGAGCCAGACCATGTTGGGCAGCCGGGCCACGTCGCCAAAACTCTGCTGGGGCAGGCCGATGCCCTGGAACAGGCCGAGCAGATCGAACTCGCTCTCGCAGTCCATCTCGTCCAGGACCTCCTCGGTCGGGAAGTCGTCGACGCGGAGGATCACGCCCTCGCAGAGGCTGCGAAACTCCGCCGGCAGGCGCTCGAAGATGTCATGAGCCGTCGCTTCCATCTCGGCCAGCGAGGGCGCTTTCAATTCCGTCCACATGGGTTTCTCTTACCGCGGGTTCCCCGGCGATGCATCCGGGTTTATAGGACCGGGCCAGAAGGAGCGTTGACGTCGCGCGCGAAAACGGGGAGCGTACGGCGCCTCAAGGGTTGGCTCAGCTGGGTGGTGGTGCGATGCGGGCGGGAACAGCAGTTCTGGTTCTACTGTGCATGGGGTTGTTTTCGCAGTTTTGCGTTGGCGCGGAAGCCCAGACCCAGATTGGCGGCAGCGGAGTCCGCATGGCCCAGGCCGCCCCGCCCGACGCCCCGCCACCGCGCAAGCGGCCCCGCCTGCGCGTGACGCCCAATTACAGTCCCGATGGCGTCTATCCGCGCTACAATCCCGGCCCCGACGCGGTCCGCGAGTGCAACGCCACCTATGTGCAGGAATACAGGCCGAGCGGCACGGTGATCGTGCCGCATATGAACTGCTACTGGCGCCGGGGCTGACCCTACTGTCCGCGTAGCGCGCCGATCAGGCCGGCGCCGACGACAGCTGCGGACGCGCCATAAACCAGGATCGCCATCACCGATTGCGTCAGCGGGCTTGCGGTGCCGGCCTCGATTCCGGGCCCCTGCGCGGCCAGCGCCGAACTCGCGCCACATACGATGCTCGCCGTGATCGCGAGGCGCGATATCCGCAGCAGTCCTTGGAACTTGGGCATGACCATCTCCCTTAGTCGCTCGACCAGAAGATACGTTCGCCGTTGATCGCTGCTTCTTGTCAGGGGCGCGCAAGGCCGCGCGATGCTCAGGAACTTTGCCTGTGCGCTCCGCATTCATGTCCGGGGCGCGTTCATCCATACCCGATTCAGGCGTGAGGCTCTAGGGCTTCATCTCTAGTCCTTGCGTCGTAACGCCGGGTCAGCGCGTGCACCGCAAGAACGATGTCAGGAGATCCAACCAAATGCAGTCTTTGAAAGTGTTCGGCCTTGCGGCCGCCGGTGCGTTGCTCGTCCTCGCCGCGCCGGTCGAGCGCGCACAGGCGGTGTCGCTGATCAATCCGGGCGCCGCGCAATCGGTGCAGGATGACGTGGCGTCGACCACCGAAGTGCGCTGGCATCGCTATCACTGGCGCCGTCATCACTGGCGTGGGCATCGCGGGCACCACCGCCGTTGGTGATCGGTCGCGTTGAAAACAGGCCCGGTTTCCGGGCCTGTTTTAACTTGCAGACGGCGGTGTGATGCCCGCATCTTCAGGGTGGAGGTCGTCATGGTGAAATGGGTTGCATTGGCCGTCGCCGCAGGGCTGGCCGCAGGTTTGCCTTGCGCTGCCACAGCGCAGCAGGTGGCGAAGCCGGACGCCTCGGCGGGGCGCGCGGTTTTCGATGTACGGAAACACGCGCGATACCATGAGGTCGCGCAGCCGACTGCGCGCCATGATCCGCCGTATTACGCGCGGCCTGTCTTCTACAGGCCTTATCCCTACGGCGTGCCCGCACCCTTCGTGATCGGCTATGGGCCGTTCTGGTGACGCCGCGCGGTGCGTCGTTCATTCATGGGGCGTTCACGTCGCTGTCCCTAATTTAATCTTGGGAGCGACCGTCAATGAACAGCGATGACGCGGGCCGGGAACGAGCATCGCAATGCCGCTGTCCACATTCAGGGAGAATGCCATGCTGAGGATGTTGGGTCTCGGGACAAGCTCGGTGCGCCTGCTCGGGCTTGCGGCCGTTGCCACGCTGGTCTTGTCGACCGGGACTGCGCGTCGTGCCGAAGCGATGACCCCGATCAATCCGACGGCGCTGCCGGCGTCGAAGGCCGCAAGTGACGACCTCGTCACGCAGGTCCGCCACGGCGGCGGTGGCGGCGGTCATGGTGGCGGCGGACATGGCGGAGGCTTTCACGGCGGCGGTTTTCGCGGCGGTGGCTTCCATGGTGGCGGAGGACATTTCGGCGGCTTCCATGGCGGCGGCTTCCGCGCCGCGCCGGCCTTTCACGGTGGCGGCTATCGCTACGGCGGAGTTCGTCACTATGGCGGAGGCGGATTCCATCGCTACGGAATCTATCGACCGCATTACGGCTATCGCCATTTCCACCGGCGCTATTATTCCGGCGGCTACTATCCCTATTACCATCATCCGCGCCGCTGCCGGATCATCTGGACCTATTACGGCCCGCGCCGCGTCTGCCGCTGGCATCGCTGGCACTATCCGTACCGCTATTGGTAGGCATGATCGAAACGGAAAGGGCGCCTCAGCGGCGCCCTTTGTTCGTCCGGTGGCTACAGCCAATCCTTCAGCTTCCATGATGCGGACTTCCACCGCATCAGGTTCTCGATCTTCCACTGCCTGAACATCGCCGGCGGCCAGCGGCTGAGCTTCGAGGTCTCCTCGACCTCGGGCTTGGCGACGATGCGCAGCGGCGTCGCGCGCCGCCGGTGCTGGCGGGTCGCCTCGCTGATCAGATCGACATATTCAGGCTTGTTGGCCATGAGACGCGTCCTCGCGAAACCGTCGCGAGGACGCAATGTGGGCGCTGCCGATTAACGGCGGTTTGCCGCGTTCGTTCAAATTGCAGGGAGCGGCTTACCGCCACTCCCTGACGTCGACGAAGTGACCCGCGATCGCCGCGGCCGCCGCCATTGCCGGCGACACCAGATGCGTGCGGCCCTTGAAGCCCTGGCGGCCCTCGAAATTGCGGTTCGAGGTCGAGGCGCAGCGCTCTTCCGGCTTCAGCTTGTCCGGATTCATCGCAAGGCACATCGAGCAACCGGGCTCGCGCCATTCGAAGCCGGCCTTGATGAAGATCTTGTCCAGACCCTCGGCTTCGGCCTGCTCCTTCACGATGCCGGAGCCCGGCACGACCATGGCGTTGACATGCGCCGAAACGGTCTTGCCTTCGGCAATCTTCGCCGCGGCGCGCAAGTCCTCGATGCGGCCGTTGGTGCAGGAGCCGATGAAGATGCGGTCGACCTTGATGTCGGTGATCTTGGTGCCGGCGGTCAGGCCCATATATTTCAGGGCGCGGTGCTTGGAGATGCGCTTGGCCTCGTCCGCGATCTTGTCGGGATCGGGCACGCTGCCGGTCACCGAGATCACGTCTTCAGGCGAAGTGCCCCACGTCACGATTGGCGGCAGCTTGGCCGCGTCGAGGCGCAGCTCGTTGTCGAAATGCGCGCCCTCGTCGGAGCGCAAGCGCTCCCAGTAGCGCATCGCCGCATCCCAGTCCGCGCCCTTCGGCGCCTTGGGACGGCCGCGCAGGAAGTCGTAGGCCTTCTGGTCAGGCGCGACGAGACCGGCGCGCGCGCCGCCCTCGATCGACATGTTGCAGACCGTCATGCGGCCTTCCATCGACAGCGCCTGGATCGCATCGCCGGCGTATTCCAGCACGTAGCCGGTACCGCCCGCGGTGCCGATCTCGCCGATGATGGCCAGGATGATGTCCTTGCCGGTCACACCGTCAGGCAATTTGCCATCGACGGTGACGCGCATGTTCTTGGCCTTCTTCTGGATCAGCGTCTGCGTCGCCAGCACATGTTCGACCTCGGAGGTGCCGATGCCGTGCGCGAGCGCGCCGAACGCGCCATGCGTCGAGGTGTGGCTGTCACCGCAGACGATGGTGGTGCCGGGCAGCGTAAAACCCTGCTCGGGGCCGATGACGTGAACGACGCCCTGGCGCCTGTCGAACTCGTTGTAATATTCGATGCCGAATTCCTTGGCGTTGTCGGCCAGCGCCTTGATCTGCTCGATGCTCTCAGGGTCGGGATTCGGCTTGGTGCGGTCGGTGGTCGGCACGTTGTGGTCGACGACGGCGAGTGTCTTTTCCGGCGCATGAACCTTGCGGCCGGTGGCGCGCAGGCCTTCGAATGCCTGCGGCGAGGTCACCTCGTGCACCAGATGGCGGTCGATGTAGAGCAGGCAGGTGCCGTCGTCGGCTTCGTGCACCAGATGGTCGTTCCAGATCTTGTCGTACAATGTGGTGGGCTTGGACATGAGCTTCAGCTCCGAACAATGTGTGTCAGCGAATGCGCGGGTTCGCGCGGGGCAATCGTCTTCAGCGCAGCCTTTAAGCTGCGGGACTAAGCTCTGACGTTGCCGAGGTCGCGAAGCGTCCGAAGAACCGGCCAGGCAGCCGCGAGCGGTCGTCGATGACGACGCGCTGGACGGGGACGAAGCTGGTCAGATCTGGAAACATTCCAAGATATATAGCAGGCCGAATTGGAAGCGCGAGGGGTTTGACACGCACGGCTGACGCAACAAAAAAGCGCGGGGTGTTGCCCCGCGCTTTCGAAAACTTGCCTGGTAAGGCGGAGCTTACTCGTTGACGGCCTTGGCGTGCTCGGTCTTCTCGACGATACGAGCCGACTTGCCGCGGAGGTTGCGGAGGTAATAAAGCTTGGCGCGACGCACCTTGCCGCGGCGCACCACCTTGATCGAGTCGATCATCGGCGACATCACCGGGAACACGCGCTCGACGCCTTCGCCGTACGAGATCTTGCGGACGGTGAAGCTCTCGTTGAGGCCACCGCCGGAACGGCCGATGCAGACGCCTTCATAGGCCTGCACGCGGGTGCGGTCGCCTTCGACGACCTTCACGTTGACGATCACGGTGTCGCCGGGACCGAATTCCGGAATCTCCTTGCTGGCGGAGAGCTTCTCGAATTGCTCTTTTTCGAGCTGTTGGATCAGGTTCATGGGTAAATCTCCATCGGCGCGCCCAGCCTTGCGAAACGGGGGCTGCGCGAAATTCGTCTATCCAGCCATTGCGGATTTGGCCGCTGCTATAAGGCAAGCCGGAGCGTTTGTCACCCGTCTGTCTTGTTTTTTGGCGTTTTTTGGCGACGAGCCCGATTCGGGGCTTTGGGCGGGATTTGGGCCCACAAATCGGGTCGCCGGGCCGCCGTCAGCGCCTCGGATTGCGCCCGCCGCCAGGCCGCGACCTTGGCATGGTCGCCGGAGGTCAGGACAGCAGGGATCGGGGTTCCCTCGAACAGCTGCGGGCGGGTGTATTGGGGGTATTCGAGCAGGCCGTCGGAGAAGCTTTCCTCGGTTCCCGAGGCTTCCTTGCCCATCACCCCCGGCAGCAGCCGGACGCAGGCGTCGATCAGCGCCAGCGCGGCGATTTCGCCGCCGGAGAGCACGTAATCGCCGATCGAGACCTCCTCGAGGCCCCGGGCGTCGATCACGCGCTGGTCGATCCCCTCGAACCGCCCGCAGACGATCAGGGGGCCGGGGCCTTGGGCGAGCTCGATCACCCGGGCCTGGGTCAATGGCCGACCCCGGGGGCTCATGAGGAGGCGCGGCCGGTCCGGTGCGATCTCAGCGGCATCGATCGCGGCGGCCAGAACATCCGCCCGCAGCACCATGCCCGGCCCGCCGCCGGCCGGGGTGTCATCGACGCTGCGATGGCGGTCGGTGGCGGAGGCCCGGATGTCCCGCGCCTCGATCTCCCAGAGCCCGGAGGCCAGCGCCCGCCCGGCCAGGCTCACGCCGAGCGGCCCCGGAAACATCTCCGGAAACAGCGTCAGCACCGTCGCGCGCCAGGGTGAGGAAGTCGTCATCGCCGCTGGTTAGGGCATTGCGGCCAAGAGGTCGAGACCTCCGGTCTGTCAGGTCCGCCGGTCATCGGCGAGGTGCGATCCCAGCAGCAGCGCAAGCGGGCAGATGGCCAGTGCGGTGACGGCCGTGGCCACCGTCGCCAGCGACGGACCGACGGCGTCGCCGAGCAGGCCGTAGAGCACCGGCGCGGTTGCGCCCGATCCGATCGTGCCGGTGTAGAACAGCGCAAAGGCGCGCTCGGTGCGATCAGGCGAGGTGAGTTCGGGGACGGTCCCGTAGAGCACCGAGGATGTGCCGTTGAGCATCACGCCGAGCAGCGGCAGCACGATGATGGCCGGCGTGAGCGGCAGCGCCAGCACGGCGATGATCAGCGCAGCCGTGCCGCCTTCAGTCAGGAGCACGGTGCGGATCGTGCCGACGCGTGCGCCGAGCCAGCCGCAGGTGAACTTGCCGGCGGCGCCGCCGATGAACAGCATCGCCAGCGCGACGCCGCTGGTCGGCAGTGAGGCGCCCTTGTCGCGCAGCAGGAACGGCAGGAAGGTGAGAAAACCCATCCGCACCGCGCTGTCGAGAATTCCGATCGCGAGCAGCCAGGAGAAGCCGCCGCGGCCTGCGTGCGTGCCGTGTGTCGTGACCGTTGATTTTTGCGCAAAGCCCTTTCCAACGGGGGGCATCAACACGGCCAAGCAGAGCGCGACGAGCACGCCCATCAGCGCGATCAGAAGCAGCGCGTGCCGCCAGGACATGATCACCAGCAGCATCGCCGTCAGCGCGGGCAGCGTCGCCTTGCCGAGATCGCCGCTGAAATTGTAGATGCCGAGCGGCCCGCGTGCCGCCTTGCCGTAGGCGCGCGACACCGCGGCGGAGGCGAGCGGATGCTGCGTGCTCGAGCCTGCGCCGGAGATCAGCAGCGCAAGGCCGAGGCCCACGACGCCGCCGGATAGTCCGGCGAGGACATAGCCGAGCGCCGCGAGCATCGTGCCGAGCGCGAGCAGGATCTTGCCGTCGATCCGTTCGGCGAGACGCCCGACAGGGATTTGCAGCCCGGCCATGGCGCCGGAATAGAGCCCGCGCATCACCGCCAGCAGCCCGTAGCTGAGCGCGAATTCGGTCTGCCAGACCGGCAGCAACACGTAGATCAGATCGGTATAGCCGTCGTGCAGGGCGTGGTTGATGCCGGTGGCCGCGAGCGTGCGGCGCGGCTTGCTCAGGGTCTCCTCGTCAGGAGCGGTTGTTCGCGATTGCGATAGAAAACCTGAGGGAATAATTGCCAAGGCTCGAATCCGCATTCGTTGAAAGCTGAGGCTGTGCAAGTGCTTCAAGCTCACTATGGGGCCTTCAAGAAACTGTCACAAACCAGTAATAATCGGATCACGTGCTAGAAATTCTATTGTATGGGTCATGTTCGTTCCTCGCCGCAGCCTGCCACCCCTGAACGCCGTCCGCGCCTTCGAGGCGGCGGCCCGTCTTGGCAGCTTCAAGGAAGCCGCCGTCGAGCTTGGCGTGACGCATGGCGCGGTCAGCCAGCAGATTCGCCTGCTCGAAACCTGGCTCGGGCCGCCGGCGCTATTTCGGCGATCGGTGCGACGGGTGGTGCTGACGCCGGCGGGGGCTGCGCTGCTCGCGGAGGTCGCGCCCGCGCTCGATCGTGTCTCGGCGGCGGTGCAGCAGCATCGCAAGCGCCGCGGCGAGGCGCCGGCCGCGGTGCTGCGCGTCAACGCGCTCGCGACCTTCAGCCTGCGCTGGCTGTTGCCGCGCATGACGAGGTTTCGCGCCGAGCATCCCGATATCGAGGTGCGGCTGTCGACGTCGAACGATCAGGTGGATGCCTTGCCCGAGCTGTTCGACGTGGTGATCCGCGGTGGCCCCGACACCTTTCACGGCTTTGCGTCGCGTTTCCTGTTGTCGGAGCAGCGGCTGCCGGTGTGCAGTCCCGCACTGCTCGCAAAGCTGCCGCTGACGGAGGTTGCGGATCTCAGCCGGCATACGCTGCTGCACGTCACCTCGATGCCGCGGCTGTGGCGCGACTGGCTGACGGATGCAGGCGAGTCCGCGCTGGAGGGCGCGGCGTCGCTGACCTTCGATCATTTCTATCTGACGCTTCAGGCGGCGCTCGACGGCCTCGGCGTCGCGATGGGGCCGACGGCGCTGATCGCCGACGACCTCGCCGCCGGGCGCCTGGTGACGCCGTTCCCGGACATCAGGCTGCCGGCCCGCAGCTATTTTGCGTATTTTCCCGAGGGGCGCGACGACGATCCGCATCGCGCGGTGTTCTGTGACTGGCTCGAGCAGCAGGGGCGCCGGACGGACTGAGCGCGGCTAGCGCTCCTCGCCCTCGATCTCCTGCGGCAGCGCGATAACGACGCGCCCGCCGGCAAGATCGACCTCCGGCACCACCGCGTTGGTGAACGGCAGCAGCATCGTCGTGCCCTTGAGCGGCGCGATCTCGATGATGTCGCCGGCACCGAAATTATGGATCGCGAGCACGCGGCCGAGCGCAGCGCCGTCGGTGGTGACGGCGTCGAGCCCGATCAGGTCGGTGTGGTAATATTCGTCATCATCGGTCGCGGGCAGTTTGTCGCGCGCGACGTAGAGTTCGATGCCGTTGAGGCGCTCGGCCTCATCGCGGGTCGTGACGCCCTTGAACGTCGCGACCAGATGGTCTTTCGCTTCGCGCGCCTGCGCGACCTCGAACTGGCGCCTGCCGTCCTTGGAGGAAAGCGGACCGTAGTGCCTGACGGCAAAAGGATCTTCGGTGAAGGTCCATAATTTGACCGCACCGCGCACACCATGCGCGGCGCCGATCCGCGCGACGCAGACCAGCGCCGACATGATCTAGCCCTTAGCCCTTCGCGGCGGCTTCGGCCTGCGCCTTGCGCTCCTTGCGCGGCACGGCCTTCTCGGGGTTGTTGCGCGCTTCGCGCTTCTTGACGCCGGCGGCGTCGAGGAAACGCGCCACGCGGTCCGACGGCTGCGCGCCCTTGGCGAGCCAGGCCTTGACCTTGTCCATGTCGAGCTTCAGGCGGGTCTCGTTATCCTTCGGCAGCAGCGGGTTGAAATAACCGAGACGCTCGATGAAGCGGCCATCGCGGGGAAAACGCGAGTCGGCGACGACGACGTGATAGACGGGACGCTTCTTGGTGCCTGCGCGGGCGAGGCGGATAACGACGGACATTCAGTTCTCCTTCAAATTACGCTTTGTTCGGTTGATTGGTATTTTCGCGCCGCGCGGGACATTGACGGCCCTCGCGACGAATTCCTCATTTCTTCTTGCCGGGAAAACCGCCGAGCCCCGGAAGGGTCGGCTTGCCGCTGAGGCCCGTAAGCCCCGGCACATTCGGCAGGCCCGAGCGAAGACCGGGCGGCAGATCCTTCGGCAGGCTGGGCAGCCCTTGTCCGCCGCCGCCCTGCATCTTCTCCTGCATCGCCTTCATCTCTTCCGGAGACGGCATCTTCATGCCGCCGCCAAGGCCCATCGCCTGGGCGATGCCGGCGAGCGGGCCGCGCTTGCCTGAACCCATGGCCTTCATCACGTCGGCCATGTTCCGGTGCATCTTGAGCAGCTTGTTGACCTGCTCGACGCTCTGGCCACTGCCTGCAGCGATGCGCTTCTTGCGGCTGGCCTTGAGCAAATCGGGATGCCGGCGCTCGTCGCGCGTCATGGAATCGATCACCGCGACCTGGCGCTTGAGGATCTTGTCGTCGATGCCGGCGGCCGCGATCTGGTTCTTCATTTTGGCGATGCCGGGCATCATCCCCATCAACCCGCTGATGCCGCCCATGTTCGCCATCTGCAACAGCTGCTCGCGCATGTCGTTGAGGTCGAACTGACCCTTGCGCATGCGCTCGGCGGTGCGCGCGGCCTTCTCGGCGTCGATATTGGCGGCAGCGCGCTCGACCAGCGAGACCACGTCGCCCATGCCGAGGATGCGGCCGGCAATACGATCGGGGTGGAAATCCTCCAGCGCATCGGTCTTTTCACCGGTGCCGATCAGCTTGATCGGCTTGCCGGTGACGGCGCGCATCGACAGCGCGGCACCGCCGCGGCCGTCGCCGTCGACGCGGGTCAGCACGATGCCGGTGAGGCCGACGCGCTCGTCGAAGGCGCGCGCGAGGTTCACGGCGTCCTGGCCGGTGAGAGAGTCGGCGACCAGCAGCACTTCATGCGGATTCGCGGCAGCCTTGATGGCGGCGGCTTCCGCCATCATGTCTTCGTCGAGCGTGGTGCGGCCGGCGGTGTCGAGCAGCACGACGTCGTAGCCGCCGAGCTTGCCGGCTTCCATCGCGCGCTTCGCAATCTGCGGCGGCTGCTGTCCCGCCA
>NZ_AKIY01000083.1 GCF_000282615.1 Bradyrhizobium sp. YR681
TCGCAATGACGGCGTGTGCGGCTTCCGCCGTCACTTCGACGCGACGGCCGTCGCATCCGCCGGCAGGCTCGCCAGCAGCGCCTGCAAGGTCGAGAGTGTCGAGTGATCCGCGACGCCGTCGAGCCGCGCCGGGCGGAAATGGCGCTGGAACGCGGTGACGACTTCCATCGTCGCGGCGTCGTATTTGCCTGATAGCGGCACGCCGTAGCCGTAGCGGGCGAGCGCCTGCTGGAGGCTCAGCACCTCGTCGCTGATGGTGCCGAGCATCAGGCTCTCGCCGCGCACGACGGGGAAGGGCGTGACCCAGTGACCGACGCCGGAATTGGCCAGCGAATGCCAGGGGAATTTCTCGCCGGGGTCCTTCTTGCGCGCGGGCGCGACGTCGGAATGGCCGAGCACCCGGTGCGGCGCGACCTTGCGGCGGAGCATGATGCCGCGGCACAGCGCGATCACGGCCGCGATCTGGCGCAGCGGAAACTCAGGGTAGCCCCAGTCGTGGCCGCGATTGACGATCTCGATGCCGATCGAGCAGGAGTTGATGTCGTCCTCGCCCGCCCAGGACGAGACGCCGGCGTGCCAGGCGCGCCGCGCCTCGGGCACGCATTGCACGATGCGGCCGTCCTCCAGCACGACGTAATGCGCCGACACTTCGGTGCCGGCGGTGCACAGCCGCGCCAGCGCGCCCTCGACGTCGGGCATGCCGGTGTAGTGCAGCACGATCATGTCCGGCTGCCGTCCCTTGTTGCGTTCGCCATGATTGGGCGAGGGGATGATGTCGGAGACGATCGAGGAATCCGGCTCGAACGTCCGCATGTTCGCCGCGGCCTTGGGAACCGGGAGAACGCGCTGACGCTTCGAATCAGATCCAGACGGCGTGGACGAACCGGACGACATAAACAGCTCAAGTCGGGACAGGAGAGTGGGCCAAGCCCTTCTCTTTACTATTCCTTTACCCTCCGCCGTGCGCAATCGCGCATCGCGGTTAACGGATGCATTTTGGTGCGTCTGTGTGGATGTGGCATCACCGGCGCGCGACCTTTTCGACTTGTAACCGGCCGATCAACGCTTTCTTAACGCTAAGGGCCGTTACTGAGAGATGAAGTGCCGACCCGCGTCCGGAGGCGGCCAAAGCGTATTTTGGCTCGAAATCCCATGGCTGCCCGACAAATTCCAAGGGGAATACTGGGTTTGCGGCCCGGGACGACCGGGCTCGGTAACCATGTTGGACGGGGGCTTGGTCGTGGAACCGCCGCGACGCGGATCAATTCGAGGCGTTATGGGCTTGCTCGTCCCCGATCTCTTGTGGGCGTTCGGCAGGCGTTGCGCATGAGCTCGGTTCCGCACATCCCCGTTCTCGGCCGTGAGGCCATCGACCATCTCGCGCCGCGCGCGGGCGGGATCTATGTCGACGCCACCTTCGGTGCCGGCGGCTACAGCCGCGCCATCCTCGACGTGCCGGGAACCCGCCTGATCGCGATCGATCGCGACCGCACGGCAATCGCAGGCGGTGCCGAGCTGGCCGAGCGCTCCGCCGGCAGGCTGACACTGGTCGAGGACCGCTTTTCCAATCTCGCCGAGGTCTGCGCGGCGCAAGGCGTCGATGGGGTCGACGGCGTCGTGATGGATGTCGGGGTGTCCTCGATGCAGCTCGACCAGGCCGGCCGCGGCTTCTCGTTCCGCCTCGACGGTCCGCTCGACATGCGGATGGGGCAGTCCGGTCCGACCGCGGCGGACGTCGTCGCGCGCGCCTCCGAAGCCGATCTGGCCGACATCATCTATCTCCTCGGCGAAGAACGGCAGTCGCGCCGCATCGCCCGTGCCGTTGTTGCTGACCGGCAGGAGACGCCGTTCACGACCACGCGCGCGCTCGCCGATCTCGTCGGCCGGGTGGTACGTTCGAAGCCCGGCGATATTCATCCGGCGACGCGCACGTTCCAGGCGCTGCGCATCTTCGTCAACGAAGAGCTGGATGAACTCCAGACCGCGCTCGCCGCCGCCGAGCGCGTGCTCAAGCCCGGCGGCCGCCTCGTGGTGGTCTCGTTCCATTCGCTGGAAGACCGCATCGTCAAGAATTTCCTCTCCGAGCGCAGCAAGACCGGCGGCGGCTCGCGGCATCTGCCGGAAGTGGCGCAAACCGCCCCGAGCTTCCGGTTGCTGACGCGGCGTCCCGTCGTCGCCGGCGAGGACGAAGTCGCGCATAATCCGCGCGCCCGTTCGGCAAAGCTGCGTGCCGCCGAGCGCACCGACGCGCCCGCGCATCGCGACGACGAGCAATCGCCCTGGCCAAAACTCTCCGACGTGATGAGGGGCGGCTAGCACATGCGCTTCATCCACCTCCTCGTCATCGGCGCGCTGATTTTTGCGGCGGCCTATGTCTACCGGATCAAGATGGACTCCACCGCGCGCACCGAGAAGGTGCTGCGGCTGCATGCGGAGATTCGCGAGCAGCGCGATGCCATCGCCTCGCTGCGCTCCGAATGGGCCAAGCTCGATGCGCCGCTGCGCCTGCAAGGCCTGTCCGAGCGGCATCTGCCGCTCAAGCCGGTCAACGGCACGCAATATGACTCGCTGAAGAACCTGCCGGAGCGTCCGCCGCGGATGTTCAGGCCGGGCGAGCCCGACCCGATCGGGGCCATGCTCAACACCATCGAAGCCGCGAGCGATCCTGACACCGTGACGGGCTCCGTGCCGCGGCCCGAGGACAAGCAATGAGCGCTGTGACCCCGGCCAAACCCACAGAACCGTGGCGGCAGCGGCTGATCCGCAGCCTGCTCTACGGGCGCAACGTCGACCGCGCCGCGAAGGCGCGCGCGCGCGTTGGGCTGGCGATGCTCGCCTTCGCCTCGGTCTACGCCCTGATCGGCGGCCGGCTCGTGATGTTCGCGATCGGCGCCGATGCCCACAGCGCGCGCCGTGCGGCGTCGCAAGAGGTGGTCGCGACGGCGCGCCCCGACATCGTCGACCGCAACGGCGCGATCCTTGCGACCGACGTCAAGGCGTCGAGCCTGTTCGGCGAGCCGCGCCGCATCATCGACAAGGACGAGGCGATCGAACTGCT
Source organism: Bradyrhizobium sp. YR681 (assembly GCF_000282615.1). GTDB lineage: Bacteria > Pseudomonadota > Alphaproteobacteria > Rhizobiales > Xanthobacteraceae > Bradyrhizobium. The sequence goes on from NZ_AKIY01000083.1 coordinate 3,059, forward strand.
GACGGCGACCGTGCCCGATCTCGACGAGGCCGAGGTGCGCGAGCGCCTGAAGACGCGCAAGGGTTTCGTCTGGCTCAAGCGCGAGGTCACGGCGAAGCAGCAGCAGGACATCCACAAGCTCGGCATTCCCGGCATCGGCTTCCTGCGCGAGAACAAGCGCGTCTATCCGACCGGCAACGAGGTCGCCCACCTCATCGGTCTGGTCAACATCGACAACCAGGGCATCGCCGGCATGGAGAAGTGGCTCGACAATCAAGGGCTCGCCGATCTCCACCGCGCGGGCTTCGCCACCGACCGCCTGCAAAAGCCGATCGAGCTCTCGGTCGATCTGCGCGTCGAGCACGCGCTGCGCGACGAATTGCTGAAGGCCAAGGACAAGTTCCACGCCAAGGCCGCCTCCGGCATCGTCTCCAACGTCAAGACCGGCGAGATCGTGGCGATGGTCTCCCTTCCGGACTTCGATCCCAACATTCCGAAGGAAGCGCACGACCCCGATCGCATCAACCGCCTGACGACAGGCGTTTACGAGATGGGCTCGACTTTCAAGGCGTTCACGCTGGCGATGGCGCTCGACTCCGGAAAGATCAATCTGAACTCATCGTGGGATGCGCGCGGAAACCTGCACTACGGCAAGTTCACCATCCACGACAGCCATCCGCTCGGGCGCTTCATCAACACCAAGGAAGTGTTCACCTTCTCGTCCAACATCGGCGCGGCGCGGATCGCGCTCGGCCAGGGCGTCGAGGCGCACAAGGCGTTCCTCTCCAAGATGGGCCAGTTGACGCGGCTGCGCACCGAGCTGCCGGAGAGCGCGGCGCCGCTGGTGCCGCGGCGCTGGGGCGAACTGAACACGGTGACGATCGCGTTCGGCCAGGGTCTGTCGGTGGCGCCGCTGCAGGCGGTGATGGGCATCAACGCGCTGGTGAATGGCGGCTATCTGATTCCGCCGACATTCATGAAGCGCAGCCCGGAGGAAGCGGCCGCGATGGCCAAGCGCGTCATCAAGCAGGAGACCAGCGACAAGATGCGGTTCCTGATGCGCCTCAACGCCGAGGTCGGTTCGGCGCGGCAGGCGGACGTCAAGGGCTACTATGTCGGCGGCAAGACCGGTACGTCCGAGAAGGTCATCAACGGCCGCTATGCCAAGAAGCGCGTGCTCAACTCCTTCACGGCGGTCATGCCGTGCGACGATCCGAAATATCAGATCCTCGTCATGCTGGACGAGCCGCAGGCGCTGCCCGAAACGCATGGTTTCATCACCTCGGGCTGGAACGCGGTGCCGACCGGCGGCAAGGTGATCGAGCGGATCGCGCCGCTTCTGGGCGTCGAGCCGCGGTTCGATTTGCCGCCGTCCGAGCGCCTTATTCTTGCAGCATCCAGGACAACCCAGTAATCAACTGGGGTGGCCGTCGCCGCCGCTGAGTCGGGGTTTTTCCGAAGATTCGGCTTCCCGGCACGGCATGTCGACTGGAAGACCATGAAGCTGCGCGACCTCATAGGTCAGGATGTTCTGGGCAATGACGCCGCAATCGAGCCCGCTGTCGCGGGGCTCGAGGTGAGCGGCGTTGCGCTCGACAGCCGTGTGGTCAAATCAGGCGATCTCTTCTTCGCGCTCGCGGGCAGCAAGACCGACGGCACGCGCTTCATCGATGCCGCGATTGCCGCAGGCGCGGTGGCGGTGGTCGGCGACCATGCGCCGGCTGGCACCAGGGTGCCGTTCGTCACTGTGACCAATCCGCGCCGGGCGCTGGCGCTGGCCGCGGCAAAATTCTTCCCCGCGCAGCCCGCGACCATTGCCGCGGTCACCGGCACCAGCGGCAAGACCTCGGTCGCCGCGTTCACGCGCCAGATCTGGGAGCGGCTGGGGCACGCCTCCGCCAGCATCGGCACGATTGGCCTCGTTTCGCCCAAGCGCACCGTCTACGGCTCGCTGACGACGCCCGATCCGGTTGCGCTGCACCGGCAGCTCGACGAGATCGCGCGCGACGGCGTCACGCATCTCGCGTTCGAGGCCTCCTCGCACGGGCTGGATCAATACCGCCTCGACGGCGTGCGGGTTTCCGCCGGCGGCTTCACCAATCTGTCGCGCGATCACATGGATTATCATCCGACGGTCGCGCATTACCTCGCGGCGAAGCTTCGGCTGTTCCGCGAACTGGTCCCGCCGGGCGGCGCGGCCGTGATCTCGGCCGATCATGATTGCTCGGCGGAGGCGATCGAGGCCGCGACGGCGCGCGGCCTGCGCGTGATGGCGGTCGGCCGTAACGGCGACGGAGCAGGCGAGGGCATTCGTCTCGCCGATGTCGAGGTCGAGGGCTTCTCGCAAAAGCTCGCACTCGAACATCGCGGCAGGCGTCATGTGGTCCGGCTGCCGCTGGCCGGCGAATTCCAGATCGAGAATGCGCTGGTGTCGGCCGGTCTCGCGATCGGCACGGGCAGCGATGCCGCAAACGTGTTTGCCAGCCTCGAGCATCTCGAAGGCGCCAAGGGGCGGCTGGAGCGCGTCGGCGAGCGCAATGGCGCGCCGATCTTCGTCGACTACGCGCATAAACCCGACGCATTGGCGAAGGCGCTGCAGGCGTTGCGCCCCTACGCCAGGCGCAGGCTGGTCGTCGTGTTCGGCGCCGGCGGAGACCGCGACGCCGGTAAGCGTCCCATCATGGGCGAGATCGCGGCCGGGAATGCCGACGGCATCATCATCACCGACGACAATCCGCGCAGCGAGAGGCCGGAAGTCATTCGCGCCGAAATCCTCGCCACTGCAAAAGGTGCCCGCGAAATCGGTGACCGCGCCGCGGCCATCCGCACCGCGATCGAGGAGCTGGAAGCGGGCGACGCGCTGCTGATCGCCGGCAAGGGCCACGAGACCGGGCAGATCGTCGGCGGCAAGGTGCTGCCGTTCAGTGATCACGAGGCGGTCGCCGCCGCATTAGCGTCGAGGGTTGCATGAGCGGGCCGATTTGGACGGTTGCCGAAGTGGCGCGCGCGCTGGGCGCCGCCGGGTCGTTTCCGGACACGCCGATCGACTTCGTCACCCAGGACAGCCGGCTGGTGAAGCCGGGCAGCCTGTTCGTCGCGCTGAGCGGCACGCCGAGCGGCGGCTTCGTCTCGGCCTTCGCCAGCGCGCGCGACGGCTGGGAGTTCGCCGACAAGGCGGAAGCGTCCGGCGCGGTCGCGATGATCGTGCCGCATGAGATCGCGGGCATCAAGGTTCCCCAGATCGTCGTGAAGGACACGCTGATCGGCGGCCTCTGGGGCCTCGCGCGCGCCGCACGCGCGCGCTTCAACGGGCCGGTGATCGGGCTCACCGGCAGCGCCGGCAAGACCAGCACCAAGGAATTCCTCGCCGCCTATCCCAACGCCTATGCCAGCCCGTCGAGCTTCAACAATTTCTGGGGCGTGCCGCTGACGCTGTGCAATGCGCGGCCCGATGCCAGCCTCTGGGTCGTCGAGATGGGCATGAACCAGACCGGTGAAATTGCCCGGCTCAGCGAACTGACGCGGCCGACCGTCGCGCTCGTCGTCAATGTCCAGCCCGTGCATCTGGAGAAGCTCGGCTCGCTCGAAGCCATCCGGCGCGAGAAGGTCTCGATCGCGCTCGGCCTGCCCGAGGACGGCGTGCTGGTGCTGCCCGCCGGGCTCAAGGCGTCCGAATGGAAAGGCAAGGTCATCCGCTTCGGCGAGAAGGCCGAGGTGCATGAGGTCAAGCACGCGCCGCATGGCGAGGGCTGGCAGGTCCTGGCCGTGATCGGCAAGAAGGAGATCGCCTTCAGCCTGACGCCGGGTGCCCCGCACCGCGTCCAGAATGCGCTCGCCGCGCTCGCGGCGATCCGCGCCGCCAACCTCGATGCATCGACGCTCGCGATCAAGCTCGACCGGGTCGGCATCATGACCGGCCGCGGAGTCGAGCAGGCGGTCGGCGGCATCACCGTGATCGACGACAGTTTCAACGGCAACCCGGCCAGCGTGGCTGCTGCGCTGCAAAGCCTGCAGGCGCGCAACGTGAGCGGTGGGCGCCGTATTGCGGTGCTGGGCGACATGCTGGAACTGGGCGATGATGCGCCCAGCTATCACACTGCCCTCGCCAGGCATCTCGACGGCATCGACGGCGTCTACTGCGTCGGCCCCCTGATGCGCCATCTCTACGACGTGCTGCCGGCCGGCAAGGGCCTCGGCTGGCACGACGATCCCGCGACGCTCAAAGCCGGCGAGGTGGCAAATCTGCTGAAGGCGGGCGATGTCGTGGTTGTCAAGGGCAGCAAGAAGATGTTCTGGGTCAACAAGTTTGTGCCCGGCCTAGTGGCCGCCTTGCAGGCAAAGGCGTAAACTGCTTGGAAGGCGCTGTTCCCGAATCCCCCACCCCTTTTGCGGCGCGAAGCGTTTTCCCAGAGGTCGCCCGACCCCATGATGAAGACCAGCGAATGCGCGTGATGCGCGGTGACAAGGCCGAGACCAAGGCCGTGCAAAGGCGCCATAGGACCGTCTGAATGTTTTACTGGCTGATCGAGCTCTCCAACACTTTTCCGGGCTTCGGTGCCGTTCGCACCTTCCTGAACGTCTTCCGCTACATCACTTTCCGCACCGGCGGCGCCGTCGTCACCGGCGCGCTGTTCGTGTTCCTGTTCGGACCCTGGATCATCGACCATCTGCGCCTTCGCCAGGGCAAGGGCCAGCCGATCCGCACCGACGGCCCGCAATCGCATCTCGCCAAGAAGGGCACGCCCACCATGGGCGGGCTGATGATCCTGTCCGGCCTCACGGTCGGCACGGTGCTGTGGGCCAATCCGCTCAACCCCTATGTCTGGATCGTGCTGGCGGTGACGCTCGGCTTCGGCTTCGTCGGCTTCTATGACGATTACCTCAAGGTGACCAAGCAGACCACGACCGGGTTCGGCAGCAAGCTGCGCCTGCTGATCGAGGCGGCAATCGCGCTGGTGGCCTGCTATGCGCTGGTGCGCCTGAACCGCGATCCCGCGTCGACCGCGCTGACGATTCCCTTCCTCAAGGACACCGTGCTGCATTTCGGCTGGTTCTTCGTCGTGTTCGGCGCCTTCGTCATCGTCGGCGCGGGCAATGCGGTGAACCTCACCGACGGTCTCGACGGCCTCGCCATCGTGCCGGTGATGATCGCGACCGCGAGCTTTGCGATGATCGCCTATCTCGCCGGCAACGCCGTGTTCGCCGATTATCTCCAGATCAAATATGTCGCCGGCACCGGCGAGCTCGCGGTGCTCTGCGGCGCGTTATTGGGAGCCGGCCTCGGTTTTCTCTGGTTCAATGCCCCACCGGCTTCGATCTTCATGGGCGACACCGGCTCGCTCGCGCTCGGCGGCATGCTCGGCGCCATCGCGGTCGCGGTGAAGCACGAGATCGTGCTCGCGGTGATCGGCGGCCTGTTCGTGCTCGAAGCGGTCTCCGTCATCGTGCAGGTGGTGTCGTTCAAGCTCACGGGCAAGCGCATCTTCCGGATGGCGCCGATCCATCACCATTTCGAGCAGCTCGGCTGGACCGAGCCGCAGATCGTGATCCGGTTCTGGATCATCTCGGTGATGCTGGCGCTCGCCGGCCTGTCGACCCTGAAGCTGCGCTGACGGTACCGCGATGATCCCGGTCACATCCTTCGCCGGCAAGACGGTCGCGGTGTTCGGCCTCGGCGGCTCGGGGCTGGCGTCCTGCCACGCCTTGAAGGCCGGTGGCGCCGAGGTGATCGCCGCCGACGACAATGCCGAGAATGTCGCCAAGGCGGCGCAGGCGGGTTTCATCACCGCGGATCTGCGCAACGTCTCCTGGACGAATTTTGCAGCGCTCGTGCTTGCGCCGGGCGTGCCACTGACCCATCCGGTGCCGCACTGGAGCGTCTTGAAGGCGCGCGAGGCCGGTGTCGAGGTGATCGGCGACATCGAGCTGTTCTGCCGCGAGCGGCGGCGGCACGCGCCGGATGCGCCGTTCGTCGCCATCACCGGCACCAACGGCAAGTCGACCACCACGGCGCTGATCGCGCATCTCACGAAAGTCGCCGGCTACGACACCCAGATGGGCGGCAATATCGGCACCGCGATCCTGTCGCTGGAGCCGCCGGGCATGGGCCGCGTCCACGTCATCGAGATGTCGTCCTACCAGATCGACCTCACGCCCTCGCTCGATCCCTCCGTTGGCATCCTGCTCAACGTCAGCGAGGACCATATCGACCGCCACGGCACCATCGCGCACTACGCCGCGGTAAAGGAGCGCCTCGTTGCGGGCGTGCAGGTCGGCGGCACCTCGATCGTCGGCGTCGATGACGGTTTTTGCCGCGACATCGCCGACCGGCTCGACCGCTCGGGCAAGAACGTTGTCCGCATCTCCGTCAAGAATCCGCTGGCGAGCGGCATTCATGTCGAGCACGGCAGCATTGTGCGCACCGCGGGCGGCGCGCGGAGCGAAATCGCCAAGCTCGGGGGCATCGGCTCGTTGCGCGGCCAGCACAATGCACAGAACGCGGCCTGCGCCGCCGCCGCCGCACTCGCGATGGGCATCAGCCTCGATGTGCTGCAAAACGGCCTGCGCAGCTTTCCGGGCCTTGCGCACCGCATGGAGCAGGTCGGCCGCCGCGGCAACGTGCTGTTCGTCAACGACTCCAAGGGCACCAATGCTGACGCCACCGCGCACGCGCTGTCGTCCTTTTCGGAGATCTTCTGGATCGCCGGCGGCAAGCCCAAGGCGGGCGGCATCACCAGCTTGACCGGCTACTTCCCGCGCATCCGCAAAGCCTATCTGATCGGCGAGGCCGCGCAGGAGTTTTCGGGAACGCTCGGCTCGACTGCGCACGAGATCAGCCAGACGCTGGACGTCGCCGTCGAGCACGCCGCGCGCGATGCAGAAGCCTCGGGTCTCAGCGACGCGGTCGTGCTGTTGTCGCCTGCCTGCGCCTCCTTCGACCAGTACCGCAACTTCGAGATCCGCGGCACCAAGTTCCGCGAACTGGTGCAGGCGCTGCCGGGCGTGAAGCCGGTGGTGTGAGGCACTCTCCTGTCCCGGACGCGCTGCAGCGTGCAACGCTGCTGCGCAGAGCCGGGATCCAGAAGCCGCTGGACCCCGGCTCTGCAGCGCACCACAAGCGCGCTGCCCTGTGTCAGGGGCACGAGACCGTCCACAACTTCATCGAACTCCTTAACCCCCCGGTAACCAACCTCGGCGACCAATGGACCGATCTCTGTCCGAAAGCGGCCGCCCATGCTCTCCCGTGAAGAACGCACCCCCTTTTCCGAGTGGTGGTGGACCGTCGACAAGCCGCTGATGGGCGCCATTCTGGCGCTGATGCTGTGCGGCGTCATCCTGTCGCTGGCGGCGAGCCCGCCGGTTGCGACCCGGATCGGGCTCGATCCGTTCCATTTCTTCAGCCGCCACGTGATGTTCCTGCTGCCGTCCTGCCTGGTGCTGCTCGGGGTGTCGTTCCTCTCGCCGCGCGCGATCCGTCGCAGCGCGCTGATCATCTTCGCCGCCAGCATCATCCTGATCGTGCTGACGCTGGCGATCGGCCCCGAGGTGAAGGGCTCGCGGCGCTGGATCACGCTGCTCGGCGTCAACATCCAGGCCTCCGAAATCGCAAAGCCGTCGTTCGTCGTGATCGCCGCCTGGCTGTTCGCCGAATCGACCAAGCGGCCGGAGATGCCGGCGACCTCGATGGCGCTGGTGCTGCTGCTGATGCTGGTCTCGCTGCTGGTGATGGAGCCGGATTTCGGCCAGACCATGCTGATCCTGATGGTGTGGGGCTCGCTGTTCTTCATCGCGGGCATGCGCATGATCTGGGTGTTCGGCCTTGCCGGCCTCGGCGCCGCCGGCCTGTTCAGCGCCTATCTGTTCGTCCCGCACGTCGCCGGCCGCATCAAGCGCTTCATGAATCCGGCCTCGGGCGACACCTTCCAGGTCGATACCGCCATGGAAGCCTTCTACAATGGCGGCTGGTTCGGCCTCGGGCCTGGCGAGGGCATCGCCAAGCGCAGCCTGCCGGACAGCCACACCGACTTCGTGTTCGCGGTCGCCGCCGAGGAGTTCGGAATCATCCTGTGCCTCGCCATGCTGGCGCTGTTCGCCTTCGTCGTCATCCGCACGCTGTCGCGCGCCTACGCCAACGAGGACATGTTCTCGCGCTTTGCCGCCTCGGGCCTGGCGATCCTGTTCGGCGTGCAGGCGGCGATCAACATGTCGGTCAACCTGCAGCTTATCCCCGCCAAGGGCATGACGCTGCCGTTCATTTCCTATGGCGGCTCCTCGATCGTGTCGCTCGCCTATGGCGTCGGCATGATGCTGGCGCTGACGCGGCTGCGCCCGCGCACCGAGGTCGAGGCCACCGGCCACGCCGACGCGATGCGGAGTTACGCGTAGTCGTCAATGTGGGCGCGTAGCCCGGATGGAGCGGAGCGCAATCCGGGAAAGTCTCACCCCGGATAGACCGCTCCGGATTACGCTTGCGTTCCATCCGGGCTACGGACGCCTCGCTACGCTCGCAATGCCGGCGAAGGCCCTGTACAAAGGCCTTTATGGACACCTCCCCCTTGATTCTTCTCGCCGCGGGCGGCACCGGCGGGCATCTGTTTCCGGCCGAGGCGCTCGGCGTCGAACTGATCCGGCGCGGCTTTCGCGTCCGCCTCGTCACGGACGAGCGCGCGCTGCGCTATAGCGGGCTGTTCAGCAAGGACATGATCGACGTCGTCGCGAGCGAGACCGCGCGCGGCCGCAATCCGTTGCAGCTTGCCTATGCCGGCCTGACGCTCGCCACCGGCACGCTCTCGGCGTATCGCCTGATCAAGCGGCTCAAGCCCGTTGCCGTGGTCGGCTTCGGCGGCTATCCGACGCTGCCGCCGCTGGTCGCGGCAAAATTCGCCGGCGTGCCCGGCATCATCCACGATGCCAATGCCGTGCTCGGCCGCGCCAACCGCTTCCTGTCGAGCCGCGTCCGCGCCATCGCGACGTCGTTGCCCGGCGTGCTCGACCGCGATCCGGCGCTGTCAGGCAAGACCACGACGGTCGGCACGCCGATGCGGCCGGCGGTGCTTGCTGCGGCGGCCGTGCCATACGCTGCGCCTGACGTGAACGGTCCGCTGCGGTTGCTCGTCGTCGGCGGCAGCCAGGGCGCGCGCATCATGGCCGACATCGTGCCTGATACGATCGAGCGGCTCGAGCCTGCGCTGTGGAGCCGGCTGATCCTCACCCAGCAGGTCCGCGACGAGGACATGAATCGCGTCCGCGCGGTCTATGACAAGCTCAAGATCAAGGCCGAACTCGCGCCGTTCTTCACCGACCTGCCGGCGCGGCTTGCCTCCAACCACCTGATCGTGTCGCGCTCCGGCGCCGGCACCGTCGCCGAGCTCGCTGCGATCGGACGGCCCTCGATCCTGGTGCCGCTGCCGGGCTCGATCGACCAGGACCAGTTCGCCAATGCCGGTGTGCTGGCCAAGGTCGACGGCGCCATCCGCATTCCCCAGACCGAATTCACCTCGGACCGGCTGGCGTCCGAGATCTCCGCCTTTGCTGCCGAGCCTGCGCGCCTCGCCGCCATGGCTGCGGCCGCGAAGGGGGCAGGGCGGCTCGATGCCGCCGAGCGGCTGGCGGATCTCGTGGTCAAGGTCGCGGGAATCTGACGCGAAAAAGCCCTTGTCTTCGTCTTCCAAAGCGGGGCATCCAGTAGGAACGGCGCGGCTGATTTGGCCGTGACCTTCGCCAGTTGCCGCCGTTTCGGGCGGCGAGGTCGGGGAACAGAGCATGAGACTGCCGCGCGAGATCGGACCCATCCACTTCGTCGGGATCGGCGGGATCGGCATGAGCGGGATCGCCGAGGTGCTGGTCAATCTCGGCTATGCCGTGCAGGGTTCGGACGCCTCCGACAATTACAATCTCGACCGTCTGCGCAAGAAGGGCGCGAAGGTCTCGGTCGGCCACAAGGCCGAGAATGTCGACGGTGCCGAGGTGGTCGTCGTCTCCACCGCGATCAAGCGCGACAATCCGGAACTGATGGCGGCGCGCGAACGTCGCATTCCCGTGGTGCGCCGCGCCGAGATGCTGGCCGAGCTGATGCGGCTCAAGAGCTGCGTCGCCATCGCCGGCACCCACGGCAAGACCACGACGACCACGATGGTCGCGACGCTGCTCGATGCCGGTGGGCTCGATCCCACCGTCATCAACGGCGGCATCATCAACGCCTACGGCTCCAACGCACGGCTGGGCGCCGGCGACTGGATGGTGGTGGAAGCCGACGAGAGCGACGGCACGTTCCTGAAGCTGCCGACCGATGTCGCCATCGTCACCAATGTCGACCCCGAGCATCTCGATCACTTCAAGACCTTCGAGGCGGTGCAGGACGCGTTCCGTCACTTCGTCGAGAACCTGCCGTTCTACGGCTTTGCCGTGATGTGCATCGATCATCCCGTCGTGCAGAGCCTCGTCGGCAAGATCGAGGATCGCCGCATCATCACTTACGGTGAGAACCCGCAGGCCGATGTGCGCTTCATCGATCTCACCCCGACGGGCGGCGGATCGAAATTCAAGGTCGCGTTCCGCGATCGCAAGACCGGTGCGGTGCACGAGATCGCCGATCTCATGCTGCCGATGCCGGGCCGCCACAACGCCTCCAACGCGACGGCCGCGATCGCGGTCGCGCGCGAGCTCGGCGTCTCCGACGAGGCGATCCGCAAGGCCATCGCCGGCTTTGGCGGCGTCAAGCGCCGCTTCACCAAGACCGGCGAGTGGAACGGCGTCACCGTGATCGACGATTACGGCCACCATCCCGTCGAGATCGCGGCGGTGCTGAAGGCGGCGCGGGAATCCACCAACGGCAAGATCGTCGCCGTGGTGCAGCCGCATCGCTACACCCGCCTGCAATCACTGTTCGAGGAATTTTGTACCTGCTTCAATGACGCGGACGCGGTCGTTGTCGCCGACGTCTATGCCGCCGGTGAAGCACCGATCGACGGCATCGACCGCGATCATTTTGTCTCGGGCCTGCGCGCCCACGGCCATCGCGAAGTGGTCCCGCTGCCGGCCGCGTCGGAGCTCGCGGGCATCGTCAAGGGATTGGCGAAGTCGGGCGACCTCGTCGTGTGCCTCGGCGCCGGCAACATCACGCAATGGGCGTATGCCTTGCCGAACGAGTTGAAGGCGCTGGGGTAGGGCGGTGAGCTTTCCCGACATCACGCCCGAACTCAAAGCCGCGATGCCGGAGCTCCGCGGTCGGCTGCTGGCCAACCAGTCGCTCGCCGAGCTGACCTGGTTTCGCGTCGGCGGTCCGGCGCAGGTGCTGTTCACGCCGGCGGATGAGGACGATCTCGCTTATTTCCTCGCGCACCTCGTGTCCGACATTCCCGTCTATGTCGTCGGCGTCGGCTCCAACCTGATCGTGCGCGATGGCGGCATTGCGGGCGTGGTGATCCGCCTTGCGCCGCGGGCTTTCGGCGAGGCGAGTGCGAGCGGCGACATCGTCACGGCGGGAGCGGCGGCGCTCGACAAGCGCGTGGCGGAGGTGGCCGCGAGCGCCAGTATCGGCGGGCTCGAATTCTATTTCGGCATTCCCGGCACCATCGGCGGTGCGCTGCGCATGAACGCAGGCGCCAATGGCGGCGAGACCAAGGACGTGCTGATCGAGGCGCGCGGCGTCGGGCGCGACGGCACGAAGCACGCCTTCTCCAACGCCGACATGAAATTCGTCTACCGCAACAGCGGCGTCGATCCCTCCATCATCTTCACCTCCGCGCGCTTCCGCGGCGAGATCAGGGATGCGGAAGCGATCCGCGCACGCATGGCGGAGGTGCAGTCTCACCGCGAGACCGCGCAGCCGATCCGCGAAAAGACCGGCGGCTCGACCTTCAAGAATCCGCCCGGCCATTCCGCCTGGAAACTGGTCGATGCCGCCGGCTGCCGCGGCC
>NZ_AKIY01000084.1 GCF_000282615.1 Bradyrhizobium sp. YR681
CCGCCAGCCGCTCGCGGCCGAGCTGCAGGATCGGACGCAGCATGTTGGTGCCGAGCTGGGCTGCGACCAGCGCCGCCGATCCTGCGATCAGATCGACATGGCCGCCGAGCACGTCGTTCATGGCCGGGCCGCCGCCGCGATAGGGCACGTGCATGATCTCGACACCGGCCTTGTTGCCGAGCACGGTCATGGCGAGATGGCCGAGCGTGCCGATGCCGACGGAGGCGTATTTCACCGCGCCGGGCGTCGCCTTGCAGGCCGCCACCACCTCGGCAAAGCTCTTGTAGGGGCGGCCCGCGCCGGCCGCGATCACGTAAGGCGCGGTGCCGATCAGCAACACCGGCATCAACTCGCGTTCGACATCGACCGGCGGCTTGTCGAGGATCGCCGGGATCACCGCGTGGGAATCGAAGGTGACGAGGAACGTCGAGCCGTCGGCGGGGCTCTTGGCCACCTGCGCGGCGCCAAGCGCGCCGGCCGCGCCCGACTTGTTCTCGACCACGACGATGCGGTTGAGTTTTGTCTGCAGATTGGCCTGCAACAGCCGCGCCATCGCATCGGTCGAGCCGCCCGGCGGGAACGGCACCACCAGTGTAATCTTGCCGGCCTGCGCGCTTGCCGGTGCCATCGCGAGGATGGCGGGCGCGGCCAGCAGCGCCCGTCTTGTGATCGTCATGGTCTCCCTCCCTGTTTGTTCTTGCGCCTGGCTTTTGCTCTTTGGCGCCTGTCAGGTCGTGCCGAAGCCCGATCCCGCTTTCTTGTATTCTGGCCGCGGTGGACTGAAAATGTCCAGCACGCGGGCGCCGTCGGGGCCGGCGCGCATGGTGTGCGGCACGTTGCCCGGCGTCCGCCAGAAATCGCCCTTCTTCACCGCGATCTCCTCGTCGCCCTGGACGCGGATGGCGGAGCCGTCGAGCAGCACACCCCATTGCTCCTCGGGATGATGATGCAGCGTGCCCTGCGCATGCGGCGCCAGCGTCACCACCGACAGCATCGCCTGCTCGCCGGAGAAGATGCGCGTGGTGACCCCTGCCGCGAGCTCGCGGAACAGCCCGTCGCTGGTGTCGTCGAGATGGTGGAATTCTTCCTTCTGGCTCACGCCGTCCTCCCCTTCGTTCTCGTCTGATCAGGATTTGCCGTAAGAACCCTGGTAGCGGCCCTCGCGGATTGCCTTCATGGTCTCCTCCTCGCGCGCGACCTGGGCGCGGACGGCTTCGAGCAGCGCGGCGGCGCCAGCGGCCGGAAACGACACCACGCCGTCCTCGTCGCCGACCACGATGTCACCGGGCGATATCACGCTGCCGCCGATTGTCACGGGCACGTTGATCTCGCCGGGGCCGTTCTTGTAGGGACCGCGATGGATCACCGCACGGGCGTAACAGGGGAAGTCGTCAGCCGCGAACGACGCCACGTCGCGAATCGCGCCGTCGATGACATAACCCTCGGCTTTGCGCCATTGCGCGATGTTCTTCATGATCTCGCCGACCAGCGCGCGGGTCTCGTCGCCGCCGCCGTCGACCACGATGACATCGCCGGGACCGACCAGTTCGAGCGCGCGATGGATGGCGAGATTGTCGCCGGGACGGGTGCGCACCGTGAAAGCCGTCCCGACCAGCTTGGCCCCGCGATGATAGGGTTTCAGCCCCACCGCGCCCGGCAGCCGGGCGAGATTGTCTGAGATGACCGAGGTCGGCGCACCGCGAAAGCCCTCGATGATCTCGGAGGGCGGCTTCGGCACGCTGTTCGCGGCAATGGTGATGGTCATGTCCAAAAATCCTTCCTTCTCATTCGGCGTGCGCCCGCGCCTTCGCCGGCATGATCCGGAAGGCGCGCCCTTCCTTCATCCACGCCGCGCGCTCGTCGCGCAACAGTGTCCGGCGAACTTTTCCGGAATCATCGCGCGGCGGGACGGCGACGATCTCGAAACTCTCGGGATGCTTGTAGCGGCTCAGCCGGTCCTTCAGGAAGTCTGCCATGCCGTCTGCGATCGCCTGGCCCTCCGCATCGCCCTCCGGCTCGATGATGGCATGCACGCGCTGGCCCAATTCCGGATCGGGCAATCCCACCACGACACACGACCGTACACCGGGCGCCTCGGAGACCGCAGCCTCGACCTCGGCCGGATAGATGTTGGCGCCGCCGCGCAGCACCATGTCGGCGAGGCGGTCGCCGAGATAGAGATAGCCTTCAGCATCGAGCCGGCCGATGTCGCCGAGCGATTCCCAGCCGTCGGCGCGCCGCTTCGGCTCGGCGCCGAGATAGTGGTAGGTGGCATCCTTGCCGTCATTGTTGAGGAAATAGATCTCGCCGGTCTCGCCCGGCGCGACGTCCTTGCCGTTCTCGCCGACGACGCGGAGCTTCGCCATCTCGCCGATCTTGCCGACCGAGCCCTTGTGGGTCAGCCATTCCGTACCTGATATGATGCACGAGCCCTGCCGCTCGGTGCCGCCATAGAGCTCCCAGATGCGCTCGGGTCCGAGCCAGGCGATCCAGTTCTCCTTCAGCCAGGGCGGCATGGGCGCCGCCATGTGAAACACGGTCTGCAGGCTCGACACGTCGTAGGCGTTGCGCACGTGCTCCGGCAGCGCCCAGATCCGGTGCATCATGGTCGGCACGAAATTGACCCATTGCACGCGTTCGCGCGCGATCTGCCGCAGCGTCTCCTCGGCATCGAACTTGACGAGGCCGGTGAGCTTGCCGCCGGTGAACAGCGCATAGTGCGACACGATGAACGGCGCATTGTGGTAGAGCGGGCCGGGATTGAGCAGCGAGACGCCGAAGGGGATATTGAGCGGCGGCGCGGCAACGGTGTCGGTCACCGCCGGCTGATGATCCAGGATCACTTTCGGCCGGCCGGTCGAACCGCCTGAGGTCATGGCCTTCCAGTAGCGCGCCACCGGCGGATTGAGCGGCTCGTCCGAAAATCCGTCCGGCACGAAATCGGCGGGCAGTCGATTCGGCGCGTTCCAGTCGGCCTCGCCGCCGACCACCAGCGCGGGCTTGAGGATATCGAGCACCGCGGCGGCCTCGCCGCGCGGCAGCCGCCATGACAGCGAGGTCGGCGTCGCCCCGCATTTCCACACCGCAAACGACGTCTCGAAGAAGGCGTTGCCGTTGGGCAGGCCGATCGCGACGAAATCGCCGGGCCTGACGCCTTTGGCCGCAAAAGCCCGCGCGCGGCGGTTGGCACCGCGTTCGAGCTCGTCCCATGTCAGCGTATCCTGCCCATGCTGGACGGCGATCGTGCCTTGCGGTTTGCGTTCAGCGTACCAGCGCGGCACGTCGGAAAGGGGCAGCAGCATCAGGCGTTTCCACTTCGTCTTCTTGGCGTCGCCTCAGGGTGAGGCGCCGCGGCGCGAAGTGTAACAGCCGGGGCCGGAGCTTCAAGGCGCTGGCGTCAGCGCTCCGCGCCGCAGCCCGGAATATCGAACAGCGCGGCGAGCCCGCACTTCGAGGTCAGCATCTTGTCGCCGTCATGGCCGACGCCGGCGACATCCCAGACCCGGTGATTGGGCGTGCCGTGGTCGCGCTTGGCCATCGCGTCCACATAGGCGTGGCCGCGGGCGTAACGATAAGGCCCTTGCGCCTCGGCCATGCAGCTCTTGTCCAGCGCGGAGTGTTTTGGATTGGTGTCGAGCGTGCCGAGCAGGTAGATGACCTCGCGCTCGACATAGCGCTGCTCGAGCGCGGCCGGCGTCGCATCGGCGAGATAGGGCGGACGTTCGCCCATGCCGTATTTCCAGTTGTCGTAGCCGGGACACGATGCGGCAATCTTGGGCATGGGCCGCTCGGCGCTGAAATAAGCGTAGGACGAGGGATTGGCGACGACGTAGCGGATCTCGATATGCTGGCGTAACAAGGCCGCCTCACCCTTGCCGGCGATCGCATAGCGCTGCACGACCTGGCCGCCGCCGGAATGGCCGGCAACCACGACCTGTTTCAGGTTCGGGAAGATGCGTCGTTCCGAGAGTTTTGCCAGGATCGCATCGAGCGCCTCGAAGGACGAAACCGGATTGGGCGCCAGCGCGGCGGCGCCACCCTCCCAGCCCTCCAGCGACCAGCGCAGCGTGTCCTGCGGCAGCTTGTGCGCTTCGACATCGATCTCCGCCAGGAATTGCGGCACGATCATCAGCGCGGCCTTGCCGTCGTCGCCGGCCGCGGCCTGCGCGTTGTTGGCCGAGATGTAATATTCGTCGGCGTTGCGCAGGCGGCCATGCAGCACGATGATCGCGCGCGAGACCGCGGGCAACGGCATCGACCAGTCGCGGGAGAGGTAGAGCGGGAGCATGCCGCGGCCGCTGACCGGGAGCCGCGCGTCGCCGACGGCCTTCACCGGCTTGCGGTTCGGCGCATCTTCGTCCGCCGCGAAGGCGTGGCCGCAAATCAGCACCAAAGCGAGTGTGGCGAGACAGGCCAGCGACCTCATGACGAATTGTCCCCTTCGAATTCGAACCAGTAAAATTCTAAACGCATCATGCGCCGCGCGGCTGTGACTCCCGCGCCACGTCAAGCAAAAAATGTCAGCATTGCAGTCATGAAATTCCCGGGTTCCACGGGTGACAAGCCGGCGATAAAGGGGCAAAAATCCGGCTCGACTCAGTTCGGGTTGAGTTTTCCAGGGAATGCTCTCGTAGAATGTCGATTGTGGTTGCATCGCGTCGTGCGGCGCTTCTCGTTGCCGCAGCAGGATTTTTTCTGCTGACGCCGTCGCATGCCCAGGCGCAATGGTGGAAGCGCGCACCGGTCGATTTCGAGGAATGCGCCGACGCCGCAGAGAAGGCCGCAACCAAGACCGAGAAGACATCCGCGCTCGCCGACTGCAACGCCAAGTTCGCCGGCCGCCGCAAGGCCGGCGGTGGCTATTCCTATTACGACTTCCTCCAGGACCGCACCTTCGACATCGCAGGTCCCAATCCGACGCCGGAGGAGCAGAAGAAGATCGACGAATCCTACACCGCCTATCTCGCCAATCAGCGCCGCAGCAATGAAGCGGCCCAGGCCGCCATGCGTCAGCAGCGCGAGCAGCAGGAACAGCAGGCGCAGCAGCTCCAGCAGGTCGCGCTGCGCACCGAGGTCGCGCGCGTGCCGGTGCCGGTGGAACGGCCGAAGGTCCTGCAGACCGTCGGCCAGCGATCGAAGGGCACGCCCTGCGCCAAGGGCTCGTTCTCCTGCGAATGGCCACGGCTGTCGGAAAGCCTGAACGACCTGAAAAAGCTGTTCAACCCGACGCCGAGCAAGCCGGCGAAGAAGGGGTGAGTTAGGGGTGCTGCCGCCATTGCAAGCGCAGCTGCCGTAGGGTGGGCAAAGGCGCATAGCGCCGTGCCCACCATTCATCCATGATTGAGAGAGTCCGTGGGCACGCTCCGCTTTGCCCACCCTACGAGAGCTTCAATTCGGCGGCTTCTTCTTGCTGCGCTTCGGCTTGACCACCGGCGCATCCGCCGTCGCCGGTGAGCTGCCCAATTGCGACCGGCTCTCCTGCAATCGCCTGTCATAGCCGGGGGAGTTCATGACCGTCGGCGGCCTTGCCTGCGCCAACGTGGACGCGGCGCAGAGTGCGGCCAGCGCCAGCCCTGTCATCAAACTATGCCTCATCGCGCTTCTCCCTCGCACCAAGCCGCTACCCGCGAATCTGCTGCGGCGTCAGCCCGGGCGGGCCCTTGCCCGCACTCTCGGCCTCCTTGATCAGCGCAACAATGCGGCGCATCAGCGGCACGGCGACATTGTTCTGCTCGGCGAGCGCGATGACCGCGCCCTGGAGATAATCGATCTCGGTTTTTCGGCCGTGCTTCAGATCCTGCCACATCGAGGAGCGCGCCTCGGGATCGATCTTCATCGTGCGTCCGAGGATCGCGTTGAAGATCATGTCGGGCAGCCGCAGCAAGGTCGGCGTCCAGCTCGCCGGGATCGGCGTTGCCGAGACCGGATTGATGCCGGCGGCCTTCATCACAGCGAGCCCCTCGGCCATCTGATCGGCGAACAGTTTTCGCCAGTCGCGGCTCGCCAGTTGCGCGGCGAGCGGCATGTCGGAGAGAGCGCTGAGCGCGTTGTTCAGATTGATGATCAGCTTGCCCCATTGCACGCCGGTGATGTCACCGCTCGGGCGCACGTTGAGGCCAGGCACCGAGAGCGCCGCGGCCGTGTTCTCGGCGTCCTCTCCGACATGGATGTCGCCCGAGCTCGAGCGGTGGAAGCGCCCCTCGCCCATGGCGACCACATTGAACGGCACCATGCCGGCGAGCACACGGCGACTGCCGAGGCGCTCGCGCAAGGCGGCGACATTGCCGACGCCGTTCTGCAAGGAGACGATGACGGCATCCTGCGGCGCATGCTGCGCGATCTGCTCGGCGACGGCGGCGGTGTCGGCGCTCTTCACCGTCACCAGCACAATGCCGGCGCTGTGGAAGATCGCAGGATCCTCGGAGAGCGCGATCTGGCCCGCACCCAATTTCTTCTCGGAGCCGTCGAAATCGGTCAGGCGCAGGCCGAACCGCTCGATCTCGGTCTTCACCCGCGGCCGCACCAGCAGCGCGACGCGGCGGCCTCCGGCTGCCAGCTGGCCTCCGACAAAACAACCGATGGCACCCGCGCCGGCCACCACGATCGGTCGATCCGTAACCACCAGACCTTGCTCCCGTTAACGTCCCGCCTTCGATAGCAGAGGCAGCGCCGGCTGCCCATCGCGCCTGCTGCGCGCATTCGCCTTGTAACCGTCATGAGAGCCCCATATGTTTTCGCCTCGGGGGCCGTCAGCGGCGAGAATTCGCCGACGAGAACGCCAAAGGAGAGCACCATGGGTCTACTCGACGTCCTCAACGGCATGCAGAACGGTCCCCGCGGCCCGAGCACGCCCAGCTCCGAAAAGTCCTCCGGCGGCATGTCGCCGATGACCATGGCGCTGCTCGGCCTGCTCGCCTGGAAGGCCTTCAAGCATTTGACCGCGGGCCAGCCCGGCGCGACGCCCGCCCCGCAGCAGCGCTCACCGCTGCCGCCTCCGACGCCGGTGAACACGGGTGGCAGCGCACTTCCCGGCGGGCTGGGCGGTAGCGGCGGCGGTCTCAGCGATCTGCTCAAGGGCGGCCTCGGCGGCCTGCTCGCGGGCGGCGCGGCCGGCAGCGTGCTCAGCGGCGGGCTCGGCGACCTTCTCAACCAGCTTCAGCAGGGCGGCCACGGCGAGACCGCGAGCACCTGGGTCGGCAAGGGCGAAAACAAGGCGATCGCGCCCGGCGATCTCGCCAATGCGCTCGGCGCCGACCAGATCGAAAGCCTGTCAGCCCAGAGCGGCCTGTCGCGCGACGAACTGCTCTCCGGCCTCAGCCAGTACCTGCCGCAGGTGATCGATCATCTGACGCCGGACGGACGGCTGCCGACCGAGAACGAGCTCTCGGGCAGAATTTAATCGAAGTCTGATCTACATCGTCTCGGTAAGGGGAGCATTGTCATGAGTTTCGGCGGCCTGTTGTGGATCATCGTCGTCGGCTTCATCGCCGGCCTCATCGCGCGCTGGCTCGCGCCGGGACCGAACAACCCGAGCGGCTTCATCCTCACCACCATCCTCGGCATTGCAGGTGCGTTTCTCGCCACCTTCGTCGGCCAGGCGATCGGGCACTACAGTCCCGACCAGGGCGCCGGCTTCATCATGGCCACGATCGGCGCGGTGGTGGTGCTGTTCATCTGGCACCGGCTGGTGGCGAGCGGCGTGATCAAGGGGTAGCACGCTAAGGCGTCCGGGGAAGGCGCACTGCCTCCTCGTCGTCATTGCGAGGAGCGAAGCGACGAAGCAATCCAGGCTCTTTCCGCGGAGAGATTCTGGATTGCTTCGCTTCGCTCGCAATGACGAATTAGGTAATCAAATGCATCCCCGCATCCATGCGCACGACCTCGCCGGTCATGTTGCTGGACGCAGGCATCGCCAGGAAGCAGACCAGCTGCGCGATGTCGTCGGCGGATGAAGCCACCTTGAGCGGCACCTTCGCCACCACGCTGTCGCGCACCTGCTTGGCGCCGGCCTCGCCGCGGCCCTTGGTGAACCAGGGCGTGTCGATATAGCCGGGACACACCGTGTTGACGCGGATCAGCGGCGCCAGCGCGCGCGACAGCGACAGCGTCATCGTGTTGAGCGCGCCCTTGCTTGCAGCATAGGCGATCGACGAGCCGACGCCGCTGATGCCGGCGACCGACGACACGTTGACCACGGCGGACGGGCGTCCCGAGGCCTTCGACCCGGCCTCGAGCAGGCTGCGCGCCGCCCGCACCATCTGGAACGGGCCGATGGTGTTGACGCCATAGAGCCGCTGGAAATCTTCAGCCGACAAGCCATCGAGATCGGCATGGGCGACATGCTTGGTGGTGCCGGCGTTGTTGACGAGGATGTCGAGCCGGCCCCATCCGGCCGCCGCCGCGACGATCTTGCGGCAATCCTCATCCTTTGACACGTCGCCCTGCGCGACCAGCACCTCGGCGGCACCGGCCTTGCGGCACATTTCGGCTGTCGCCTCGGCTTCCTTCTGGCTCGACGAATAGTTGATGACGAGCCGCGCCCCGCTCGCTGCGAGAATTGCCGCGGTCGCCGCGCCAAGGCCGGAGGCCGATCCCGTCACGATTGCGCACAGATTGTCCTTGGCCATCCGGATTTCCTTCCCTGTCTTTGATGTCGGCGCCCTGTTTAGCGAGTTTGCCGCGCCCTGCAAATCGAGCAAACTCCGCTAAGCGGAATTAATCCAGACCACCCCTTGCCCATGCCGGTGCCGCAGACGGGCTTGCGATCAACGCTTGTCAGGGCCATGGCTTTTTCGGATCATCGGGCGCAAGAAGAACCTGCGCGCTGGCACGATCCGCCGGACCGCGCCAATGGCAAAACACGGGGAACGCTGTGGCGGAGAGTGACAATATCGTCGTCGAGACCGCGGAGAAAATCTTCGCCGATCTCGCCGATCCGCAAACCATCAACAACGACAAGAAGGATTCGTGGCGGGCGCCGCTGTGGCAGGCGCTGAGCGAAGCCGGCCTGCCGTTGTCCTGGGTGCCCGACGATCTCGGCGGCTCCGGTGCAGGCCTTGCCGACGGATTTGCGCTGCTCAACGCCGCCGGCCGTTTCGCGGTCGCGGTTCCCCTGGCCGAGACCATGCTGGCGGGCTGGCTGCTGGCGCAGGCGAAGATCGCCTCGCCCGAAGGCGAGATGACGGTGCTGCCGGCTTCTCCCAGAGATCGCATCTCGCTCGATGCTGACGGCGCACTCTCCGGCCGCTGCCGCGGCGTGCCCTTTGCGAAAGCCGCAAAACATTTTGCCGTGCTCGCGCAGGGCAAGGACGGCATTTCCATTGCGCTGGTCGATGCCGGCAAGGGGCGGATCGAATCCGGCCTCAATGTCGGCTACGACCACAGCGACACCGTCACGCTCGACAAGGTGCAGCCCGTCACGATCAAGCCCGCACCGAAGGGCTTTGACCAGACCCACATGATGCTGATGGGCGGCGTCGCACGCAGCCTTCAGATCGCGGGCGCGCTGGAAGCGATGCTCGACATCTCCGTGCGCTATTCCAACGAACGCGTCGCCTTCGAGAAGAAGATCTCGAAATTCCAGGCGGTGCAGCACAATCTCGCCCGCCTCGCCGGCGAATCCGCCGCCGCGCTCGCGGCCGCGACCTCGGCCGCCGACGCCATCGCGAATGCAAAATCGTTCGACGACGAGGTCTATCTCGAAGCCGCCTCCGCAAAGATCCGCTGCGCCGAAGCCGCGGAAAAAGGCGGCGCCATCGCGCACCAGGTCCACGGCGCGATCGGCTTCACCAGCGAGCATATCCTGCACCGCTTTTCGCTGCGCGCGCTGGCCTGGCGCGACGATTTCGGTTCGGAAAGCCACTGGGCCGTCGAGCTCGGCAAGCTCGTCGCCGTCAGAGGGGCCGACGAATTGTGGCCGCTCGTGGCGTCGCGTTGATCGGGAGACGAAACACATGACCGCTGCCCTCCGTTTCGATCCGATCCGCCTGCCCGAGAAGTGCGAGCAGCTGCGCAAGGAAGTGCGCGCGTTCCTCGCCGAAGAAATCGCCGCCGGCACCTTCGACCCGCACAAGCCCAACCGCGAAGACACCGATGCGCCGGAATTTTCCCGCCGGGTCGGCGCCAAGGGCTGGCTCGGCATGACCTGGCCGAAAAAATATGGCGGCCAGGAGCGCTCGTTCCTCGAGCGTTATGTCGTCACCGAAGAGATGCGCGTCGCCAATGCGCCGACGCGGCGCTTCTTCGTCGCCGACCGCCAGAGCGGGCCGGTGCTGATCAAATACGCGCCTGAGCATATCAAGATGGATATCCTGCCGCGCATCTGCCGCGGCGAGATCTGCTTTGCCATCGGCATGAGCGAGCCGAACTCCGGCTCTGACCTGTTCGCAGCAAAAACGCGCGCGACCAAGACCGATGGCGGCTATCTCATCAACGGCACAAAAATCTGGACGTCGTCGGCGCATATCGCCGATTACATGATCGCGATCTTCCGGACCTCGCAGCCGACCAAGGAAAACCGCCGTCACGGCCTGACGCAGTTCCTGGTCAAGATGAAACAGCCGGGCATCCAGGTGAACCCGATCGGCCAAATCACCGGCCAGTACGAGTTCAACGAGGTCGTGTTCACCGACTTCTTCGTCCCTGACGATCACGTGCTTGGCGAGGTCGACGGGGCCTGGAAGCAGGCAACGAGCGAGCTCGCCTATGAGCGCTCGGGTCCCGAGCGCTTCCTGGAGACGTATTACGTGCTGACCGAGCTGGTCCGCGCGGTCGGTCCCAACCCCGACACGCGCAGCGCAGAAGGCATCGGCCGCCTCGTCGCGCAGCTTCACACCATGCGGCGCATGTCGGTGTCGGTGGCGGGCATGCTGCAGGCCGGCAAGGAGCCGGTGGTGGAAGCGTCCATCGTCAAGGACATCGGCACGGTCTGGGAGCAGCAGTTGCCGCACCGCGTCCGCGATCTCGCCGCCTTTGTCGAGGAGACCGCGACCAACCGCGAAACGCTGGAGCGGCAGCTCGACTTCGCCATCAAGACCGCACCGAAACTCACCATCCAGGGCGGCACCACCGAGGTGCTGCGCGGCATCATCGCGCGTGGGCTTGGTTTGCGCTAGTCGCGCGGACTTTGGTTTGCGCTAACACTTCGAGGACATCATGAGCACCTACACAGATATCGGCGTCGAGAAGGTCGGTCACGTCGGCACCATCGAGATCCGCCGCCCGCCGCTGAATTTCTTCGACATCTCGCTGATCAACCAGATCGCGGATGCGCTCGACGAATTCGACCGCGACATCGAGATCCGCGCCTCGGTGCTGTCGGCGCAAGGCAAGGCGTTCTGCGCCGGCGCCAATTTCGGCGACCCGGCGCGGCAGGCGCAGGAGGCCCGTGAAGCCGAGAAGAAGGGCGATCCCGCCGACAATCTCGGTCCGATCAACCATCTCTACATCCAGGCCGTGCGCATCTTCCGCGCCAAGAAGCCGATCGTGGCGGCCGTGCAGGGCGCAGCCATCGGCGGCGGCCTCGGCCTTGCAGTATCAGCGGATTTCCGCGTCACCTGCCCCGAAGCACGCTTCTCCGCGAACTTCACCAAGCTGGGTTTCCATCCCGGCTTCGGCCTGACGACGACGCTGCCGGAGCTGATCGGCAAGAACAACGCCGAGCTGATGTTCTACACCAGCCGCCGCGTCACCGGCGAAGAAGCCGTCAAATGGGGCCTCGCCAACGAGCTGGTGCCGCAGGACCAGGTGAAGGCGGCCGCGATGAAGCTCGCCGGCGAGATCGCCGAATGCTCCCCGCTGGGCCTGCTCTCGACGCGCGCCACGATGCGCGCCGGATTGGCGGACCGCGTGATGGCTGCAACCAATCACGAGCTCGCCGAGCAGACGCGCCTGCGTGCGACGGAAGATTTCAAGGAAGGCGTGAAGGCCACGGAAGAGCGGCGCACGGCGAATTTCAAGGGACGGTGATTCTGGCGGCGCCTCGCTGCACGCCTCTCTCGACCCGTCATCCTGAGGTGCGAGCGGCGCGATGCCAGGCATCGCGCCGGGAGCCTCGCGGGATGAACGGCCCCGCCGGTGGCCGTCGCCCTTCGAGGCTCGCCGAAGGGGCGAGCACCTCAGGGTGACGGATCACGCCAAGAATCAACTGACGCGGAACGTCACTCCGCCCAGCAAGAACTCGTTCCCCGCAACCGCAAGCCCCTTTGCCTTCGCGGCATGCAGCACGCTCGCGGCATCGGTCACTCGAAACTCCAGCGCGCTCATGATCTCGCTGGCACCCTTCACGAAGCGGAAGGTGGCATTGGGCAGCTTCAATTCAGCATCGCCACTCGCGGCAACGCCGATAATCTTCCCCCAGTGCTCCGCAAGCCCCCGCGGGTCCGGGCTCTGCATCTCCACCGCCGTCAGCGCCTGCGTCACATCCTTGCGGATGAACTTTTGCCAATCGGGCCCCGCCGGCGGATACGGACCAAGAATGTCGTCGCTACCTTCGGTGTGGTTGAACTCGATGAACGCGGCGCGGCAGTCGCGGGGGTGGAGCTGGACGCCGTGATAGGGCGCATGGTCGATCACGTTCGCCGTGCGCACGCCAAGCGCATTGGCGTTGCGGCCGCGCTCGTCGGGATCGTTACAGCAGAAGATCGCCATATAGCCGCCGCGGCCGCCGGTCTTCTCGATGAAGCGGCCGGCCGTGGTGCCATCCCTGAACGGCGCCACCACCTCCAGCATGATCGTGTCGACCGGGAGCAGCGCATTCTCCAGGCCGTATTTGGCGACATTGCCGTCGCGATAGCAGACGGCGAGGCCCATGATCCCGGCGATGTCGGAGATGACGGGCGCGAGCTGCGGCGCGACGAGACAGACCTGCCGCAGCCGCATGTACGGCGCCATGGTCATGCCCCCTTGAAGGCGGGCTTGCGCTTCTCGACGAAGGCCTTTGCCGCCTCCTTGTGGTCCTCGGTGTCGCTGCAGCGGGTGTGATGGATCGCTTCACCGTCGAAGCAGTCTTCCAGCGGCAGATGCTCGGCGTTGTTGATGTTGCGCTTGATGAAGCCGAGTGCGATCGACGGCCCCTGTGCCAGCGACATCGCAAGCTCGTGCGCGGCCGCATCGATCTCGGCGTCGGGCACGACCTTCGTCACCATGCCGATCGCGTGGGCTTCCTTCGCCGTGAGCACCGGCGAGGTCAGGTAAAGCTCGCGCGCCCGCGCGCTGCCGAGCAGCTGGGTCAGGAAATAGGTGCCGCCGTAATCGCCGGAGAAGCCGACTTTTGCGAAGGCGGTGGTGATCTTGCAGGATTCGGATGCCACACGCAGGTCGCAGGACAGCGCCATCGACAGGCCTGCGCCCGCCGCGGCGCCGTCGAGCTGCGCCACCACGGGCTTCGGCATCTGATGCAGGATGCGCGAGACCTCCATGCCGCGGCGCAGGTTCGCCATCTTCACTTCGAACGGCAGCGGCGCGCGACCCGCCGCCATCGACTTGACGTCGCCGCCGACGCAGAACGAGCCGCCGGCGCCCTTGAACAGCACCGCCCGCACCTCGGGATCGTCGGCCGCGCGCCGCGCCGCCTCGACCAATCCTGCGACCATCTCGGGATTCAGCGCGTTCTTCCGCTCGGGCCGGTTCATCGTGATGGTGAGCAGCCCGCCTTCGCGCTTTTGCAGGACCATGTCGTTGCTCATAGGGTGCTTGCCTCTTGTTCGATGCTTCGATTTTGCTCCGTCATTCCGAGGCGCGCCTCTTGGCGCGAGC
>NZ_AKIY01000085.1 GCF_000282615.1 Bradyrhizobium sp. YR681
CACCGCGGCGGTCGCCGCCGCAAGCGTCGACAGGCGCGCGGCGAGACGGGACGGGGCAGAGTCGGGAGCAGGGGCCGCGGCAACCGGAGCGGCGGGCCGGGCCGGCGGGGTATCCGATGCGTCGGCGACCTCGACAGCGGCGTCGGCGCCGTTGCGCTCGGTGACCGCGGCGACGGTGTGGGTGGTGGCGCCCTTCTCGAGATTCTCCGCGAGCAAATTGCGCATGATGGCATCGCGCGAGCCGCCGCTGCGGCCGCCCAGCACCACGCCGATCAGATGGCGGTTGCCGCGGCGCATCGAGGTCACGAGATTGAAGCCGGAGGCGCGGGTGTAGCCGGTCTTGATGCCGTCCACGCCCTCGACATTGCCGAGCAGGTGATTGTGGTTCCGGATTGACTGGCCGCGCCAGTTGAACGTCGAGGTCGCGAAATAGCGATAGTAGCGCGGGAAGCGCTCCTGGATGGCGCGGCCGAGCGTGGCCTGGTCGCGTGCAGTCGTGACCTGCTCGTCGTTGGGAAGACCGTTGGCGTTGCGGTAGACCGTCCGGGACATGCCGAGCGAGCGCGCCTTGCGCGTCATCATCTGGGCGAAGTCGTCCTCATCTCCGGCGATCGCTTCCGCGATCACCACGGCGGCGTCGTTGGCCGAGCGGGTGACGAGACCCTTGATCGCGTCCTCGACGCGGATGGTCTGGCCGGCGCGCAGGTTCAGCTTGGTCGGATCCTGATCGGCGGCGTGCTGTGACACCGGCATCTCGGTGTCGAGCTTCATCTTGCCGGACTCCAGACGCTCGAACAGCAGATAGAGCGTCATGATCTTGGTGAGCGAGGCGGGATGGCGAATCCCGTCGGGGCTGTTCGACTGGAGCACCGCGCCGGAATTGCCGTCGACGATGATCGACGCGAATTTCGGGCTGGAGCTGTCGGAGACGTCGCGCTGCACCCGGTGGTGCGCGTAATGGCGCCGATGGCGCCGCGCCTCGGCGGCATCGGTGGTGAAGATGACCGCGGTGGTGATCGTAAGAAGCCCGAAAACGCCAACCCGCGCCAAGCGCGAGGAAGACAAGTTTTTACGAAGCATGGAACCCCGTCCCCGTTTCTGACTTGATCACCGGCTCGTGAGGCGAAATTGTGCCCACTGGACCCGGGATCATTACCTGCTCAGGCTGTCCCTCCGCTGGTGTTCGCTGCGGGGGACGTTGGGCCTGAGCCGCTGTTCTGGCTAAGGTGATGTTCTCAAACGGCTTTTGGCCGATTGCGGAAGCTGAACACGTCCAGAGAATCAAAGTAGGGGCCCGGGGTTTCCAAAAGCTTAAGGAACCCTTGCGGGAAACTGCGGGAATCTCCGCGATTTGCATCGAATTTTGTGCGTCGCACAAGATTCTTGACTTTTTTGTGCGTTGCACTAATTGTGGGCAGAGTCAGGGAGCCGGGGCTTCCCGACGCGAGCCAGGGAAAAGGATTCCGAAATGTTCAAGGTTGAAGACTTCCAGAACTACGGGAAAGAGCACTTCGAGCAGTACGTCGCCTCCGCGACCTCGGTGCAGCACGGCCTCCAGGCGATCGCCAGCGCCTATGGCGACTACACCAAGAAGTCGTTCGAAGACACCAAGTCCTTCGTCGAGAAGCTTTCCGGCGTGAAGTCGCTGGACAAGGCCGTGGAAGCGCAGACCGAGTTCGCCCGTTCCGCCTACGAGACCTTCGTTGCGGAATCGCAGAAGATCGCCGGCCTTTACAGCGACCTCGCCAAGCAGGCCTTCAAGCCGGTCGAGACCGTCGTGTCGAAGTTCACCCCGGCCGCCAACTAAGCTTTTCTGGACGTCCTGAATGCGAAAAGCCCGGCTGAATCAGCCGGGCTTTTTTGTTCGCCGTCGTGAGTTCGTCTCAGCGCGCCACGCGCAGCTTCGACAGCGACGTGCCGATATCCTTGAACACCGAGACGGTCTGGTCCGCCGACGTCACCAGGTAGAACTTGTCCGTGCCGCTCGCGCAATATTGCAGCACGCTCGATGTCGGATCCGAACCCGTGTTGACCTGCACCGTGTAGATCGTGATGTTCGCCGCCTTGGCGTTGTCGCACAGCTTCTTCTGCCGCGCGTCGATCTGCGAGGCGTTGCTGTACCAGCGGTTCTGCGTGTTGAGACCGTCCGACAGGAGGACGATTGCGTCCTTGTAGGTGTAGTTGGTGTCCTTGGCCGGCGCGTTCATGGGATCGCCGGTCGACAGCGTCATCCAGCCCCAGGCCAGCCCAATGCCCTGGTTGGTGTTTCCGGTGGGCTTCATGGCGTCGATCCGGTTCTTGAGCGAGGTCCAGTCGTAGCTCAGTGCCATGATCGGCTGGAGATAGGACGAACTGCCGGTGTTGCAGTAGGAATACTGTTCGGCCGGGAAGAGCGTGCTCACATTGCCGGCCGTCGGCGTGGTGTTCTTGGTGTCGTAATCCTGGTCGCGGTCGACCACGCAACCGGTCCATGTGTTGTGGTTGGCCGGCGTCCACTTCCAATTGTTGCAATTGTTGTTGCTGCCCGACGTGCAGCTCCAGCTGCCGTTGGCAGCGTCCCAATCGCTGAAATCGACCCAGGACTGGTTGTAATTGCTGGCGCCGACGTTGACGTCCTTGGCGAACGGAACGATCGAGATGTAGACGTCGCCGTTGGTCTTGGCGAGGGCGCTGAGCTGATCGACCAGGTTCTTGGCGGCGGTCTGCATCGCCGACATCTTGCCGTCCTGGGCCATCGAGCCCGTGTTGTCGAGCACCATGGCGACGCGCATCCGCACCAGGCCCCAGGCGCTGGTGGATGAGGCGCCAATGTCGAGCGTCGGGAAGCCGGCGATCTTCATGAAGCTGGTCGTGTAGGTGCCGCTGCCGGTGATCTGGATCGTCGAGCCCATGCTGGTGGCCGCGGTATAGCTGGCTGCGACGCTGACCGTCGGCAAGGTGTTATTGCCGGTGAACACCGCGTTGAAATAAGCCTGCGCCTTGGTGCTGATCTGCGACGTGGTGATGGTGCCGGAGGACAGATCCTTGGAGAGCATCAGCGCGGCGGAGTCGAGGGCGGCCTGCATCGCGGAGCGGGCCTGGACGGCGCGGCTATAGTCGACCGCAGCACCGACGAAGCTCAGGACCGGGACCAGCGCGATGGCGAAGATCACGGCGATATTGCCATGCTCGGCCGCGGCAAAACGGGCAAGCAGTCGGCCGATACGGCTGACAACGGGCAGGCGAAGCATGACGGTCCCCGAAATCTGTGATTTTGCCCGATTTTGCGCCACGCGATTGAACGGCGAGTAAATTGGACCGTAGAAAACCGGAGATATCGGCGTGAAACCGCCGTAGCCGCGTCGACGGCCGGTTCCTGGTCAATATGTTCTAAACGGCCGCGGCGGAAATTTTTGTCAAATCGGTCCGGATTGATTAACCTTGGCCAGGATCGCCCGATCGGGAATCGGGACCGCGGTGGCCGCATCGGCCGGACCGTTGCACGCTTGCGGCGAGCCGGGGGCGGGCCCATATTCCCTGCAATCGATCCGGTGGACCGGACCGGTTGGAAGCGGCGATCCAACAAGGCGGTACGCCAGTGCGAAGCTCCGAAGGACGGGGCTGCGCGGTGGACCGTCATTCGCTTCCGTGGGGAATTTGAACGCCTGAGCCATGCCGCAACTGACTTCCAGACTCGACCTGTCCGCGGCCGCCGCCGCCCTCGCTCCCCGGATGAGCAATGACGAGAACCGTTCCGGCAGCCCGACGGGCCCGAACACCTCTGTCATCACCAAGGTCAAACCGAAGACCAAGCGGCCCAATCTGTACCGCGTTCTGATCCTGAACGACGACTACACGCCGATGGAATTCGTCGTCCACGTGCTGGAGAAGTTCTTCCAGAAGGACGTCGAGGCGGCGACCAAGATCATGTTGCACGTCCATCATCACGGGATCGGCGAGTGCGGCGTGTTCACCTACGAGATCGCCGAGACCAAAGTGACGCAGGTGATGGACTTCGCCCGCAAGCACCAGCATCCGCTGCAATGCGTGATGGAAAAGAAATAACGGCGCGTTCAATTCCAGAGTTTGTTTCGATCGGTTCTGTTCGTGCGGTATGTGACGGCAGCACACCCTGCTGCGCGATCCGGCGAAAATTAGGTCGGCGTCAATCCTGCCCAAATGGGTAGTTCTGCCCAAATCGGAACGGGTTTTGCATCGAATATGCCGTGGGCGGTAATGCCCATTTGAGTCGCGGAACCGGTCTTTCACCGCGGTCTTGTATAACTATATGTGACAAAGGTTGTTGTTGCCTGACCGGGCGATGGCGATCATGATGGTGGGGGCCATAGAGGACGCGAATGCCGACTTTTTCCCAAAGCCTTGAACAATCCCTGCATCGTGCGCTGGCGATCGCAAACGAGCGTCATCACCAATACGCGACGCTCGAGCATCTCTTGCTCTCCTTGATCGACGACTCCGATGCAGCCGCGGTCATGCGTGCCTGCAGCGTCGATCTCGACAAGCTCCGTACGAGCCTCGTCAATTATCTTGAGACCGAATTCGAGAATCTGGTGACGGATGGCGCCGATGACGCCAAGCCGACCGCCGGTTTCCAGCGCGTGATCCAGCGCGCGGTGATCCACGTGCAGTCGTCGGGTCGCGAAGAGGTGACCGGCGCCAACGTGCTGATCGCGATCTTCGCCGAGCGCGAGAGCCACGCCGCCTACTTCCTGCAAGAGCAGGACATGACGCGCTATGACGCGGTCAACTATATCAGCCACGGCATTGCCAAGCGGCCGGGCGTCTCCGAGGCGCGGCCCGTGCGCGGCGTCGACGAGGAGACCGAGACCAAGGGTGCCGAGGACGCCAAGAAGAAGGGCGAGGCGCTCGAGACCTATTGCGTCAACCTCAACAAGAAGGCGCGCGACGGCAAGATCGATCCGGTGATCGGACGCAACTCCGAGATCAACCGTGCGATCCAGGTGCTGTGCCGCCGGCAGAAGAACAACCCGCTGTTCGTGGGCGAAGCCGGTGTCGGCAAGACCGCGATCGCCGAAGGCCTTGCCAAGCGCATCGTCGACAGCGAGGTGCCGGAAGTTCTGGCGGCGGCCACCGTGTTCTCGCTGGACATGGGCACGCTGCTCGCGGGCACGCGCTATCGCGGCGACTTCGAGGAGCGCCTGAAGCAGGTGCTCAAGGAGCTCGAGGCGCATCCCAACGCCATCCTGTTCATCGACGAGATCCACACCGTGATCGGTGCGGGTGCGACGTCGGGCGGGGCGATGGACGCCTCGAACCTGCTCAAGCCGGCGCTTGCCTCGGGCACGATCCGCTGCATGGGATCGACCACCTACAAGGAATACCGCCAGCACTTCGAGAAGGACCGCGCGCTGGTGCGGCGCTTCCAGAAGATCGACATCAACGAGCCGACCGTCGAGGACGCCATCGCGATCCTCAAGGGCCTCAAGCCGTACTTCGAGGACTACCACCGCCTGAAGTACACCAACGAGGCGATCGAGGCCGCGGTGCAGCTCTCCTCGCGCTACATCCACGACCGCAAGCTGCCGGACAAGGCGATCGACGTGATCGACGAGTCGGGCGCGGCGCAGATGCTGGTCGCCGAGAACAAGCGCAAGAAGACCATCGGCATCAAGGAGATCGAGACCACGATCGCCTCGATGGCGCGGATCCCGCCGAAGAGCGTGTCGAAGGACGATGCCGAGGTGCTCAAGCATCTCGAGCAGACCCTGAAGCGCACCGTGTTCGGCCAGGACAAGGCGATCGAGTCGCTTGCGGCCTCGATCAAGCTGGCCCGTGCCGGCCTGCGCGAGCCGGAGAAGCCGATCGGCTGGTATTT
>NZ_AKIY01000086.1 GCF_000282615.1 Bradyrhizobium sp. YR681
CGCCGGCCGGCTTGCCGCCGATCGGGATGGTCGCGACGCTGCGCGCGGTGGAGAGGTCGACGACCATCAGATCGTCGCTGAGCTGGTTGGTGACGAACGCCTCCTCGGCGGACGCGCCGCCTGCACCGGCAAGGCAAAGGCTGGCGGCGAGCGCCGCCAGAACCGGGATGCGCACGGTCAGCTTCCGCTCTCAACCTTCTTCTTCAGCGCCTCGAGGCCGGCCTTGTAGAGCCCGCTCACCGCGCTCTTGGCCGCTTCGTCGTTCAGCTCCGGCGGCGGATCGTTGTTGGGAAAGCCACGGTAGAACGCACCGGCCCATTCCAGCGTCGAACCCTTGCCGTCGGCGCTCGGCGTCACGGCAAGCGTCGAGGAATAATTGGTGACCGGCAGCACCTTCACGTCGACGGAGGTGATCCGGTAGGAATAGGTCATCGCATCAGCGTCGAACTTGTAGAGCTCCTCGTCCACGGTGGCGCCGCCGGTCAGGGTCAGCTTCCTCGTCGCGCCGATCTCGTTGCCCTTCTCGCCCTCGGTCTTGGTGACGGGCGGCAGCCAGCTCATGTCCTGGAAATTGCCGATCGCCGCCCACACCTTGGCCGGCGGCGCATTGATCTCGATGGATTCGCGCACCTTCTGCCGGGTCGGCCCGTGGGCCCATGCCGTGGTCAAGGCCATCCCCGCCACCGCCAGCGCCGCCACCCCGGCGAACGCCGTTCCGCTTCTCGTCCTCATGTCGTTTCCTCACTCTTGACTCTTGCATCTGCGCGACTTGAGGCGCGCTGAGGCCATGGTAGCGCATTTTTGGACCGTGGCGAGACCGGTTCGCGGCACGGCTGTGGCCAATCCCCGCGCCAGGATGCACCTGCGGGCAATATGCGACGCCAGGTCTCTTTCTCGCCGGCTCCCCCTACAATGACCGCAGTCTTGAGCGCGGCCCGGCAGATCGAACCACTATCTTTGGTTGTGATTGTTGCTAGTATCCACTCTACTGCAAGTCCGTTTCAATGGACCGGACATCGGAGGGAAACATGCGTCACACCATCTCGACTATCATGATGTCGCTGGTCACCGCACAGTCTGCGCTCGCCGCCGATATCTGCACCACCAGCCAGACCCCGGACAGCCTGAGGTGGGTCCAGTATTATCTCAGCCGTCCGCAGGACGCGCCTGGCTGCGCAATGCGGGTCGAAAACGGCATGCTCATCGCTGTGCCTCCGGTCAGCAATCCCGCGCTGTCCTGCCCGGATATGTTTGCCTGGAAGCTGTTTGCGGAGTCCGTCACCGCGCAGTTCTGGAAAAACTGGGCGGCCGATCAGGAAACATGGCCCGGCAATGGCTTGAGCAGCGACCCAGGCCGTCCGCTACCGCTGTGCTCGACCGGCCAAGCCGCGCAAAACTGCTGCAACCCGGGTGCAGCGACCAATCCAGGTTATGACGATCCGACCTATAAGGCGAAATACTGCCCCTTCTTCCCCGCCGACCACACCAACATCCAGGCGACGCTGAAGCTCGGCGTTCCGCCGTCGAAGGCACACACGCTCGGCATGGCCTCAAGGCCAGCGTTTCGCGATGCGCTGAAGGCCGAGGCGGTGCTCGCCAACCAGATCCTGGATGCGCCCGATCCGACCAAGGGCCGCCGCATTCGCCAATCGATGGCCGAGATCGTCTTCCGCAACAAGCCGTTCTTCGACTTCGTCTTCCGCAACGACCTCTACAACACCGAGGGCATTACGAAAATCTACGCGAACAACGCCAACAACATGAAGAGCGGCGCACCTTACCGGACGGCGACGCAAGGCGGTCCGCTCTCGGAGATCACCTTTCCCGCAAACGCACTGATGATCAAGAGCGACTGGCTCGCACGCGAACGCGCCGAAGCGATGGGGCTGCGCGAGGATCCGCAAAACCCTTACGTCAAGATGGAAATCCTCACGCCGGTGCTCGACGATAACGGCAGCATCCTGCTACCCGGCGAGCATTGGCTGGTCGCCATCCACTTCTCCTCGAAAGACATCCCTAATTGGGTTTGGACGACGTTTGAGCACGTCAACAATCCCGGCCGTTGCGATTACACCGGCTGCAACGATTCCTATGGCTACACGTCGCCTGATCAGGTCGGCGCCGGCCAAGCTCGCAACTTCACCCGGCCGCACCAAATGTGCGACGGGCTGCTGTTGCCGTCCTATGTGCTGGACCCCGGCGGCAGCTATCCCGGCGGCGCCCGGCAGCCAGCCCTTGCGCGCGTCTTCGACGGACTTGGCATCGGCATCGCTGACAACGCCACGCTGCAACCCAAGCCGTCCGACCGCTCCTGGCTGAGCTACCGGCTCAAGGGAACGCAGGTCGACTTCACGGACTCGATGGGACGCCCCACACATCTCGGCAACAGCGTGACCGAGGCCGGCTTCGTCACCTCATCATCCTGCATGACATGCCATAGCCGGGCCAGCACCAATGCGGCGGGTACGGTGCCGCTGCCGCTCGGCGTGTTCGAGAATGGCCTTACCGAAAGCGGCTATCTACCGAGCGCCACCGGCACGCCGAATCCTGCATGGTTCAACAAGTCGGGCCAGCCGCCGACGCAGCTCGCACTGCAGACCGACTTCGTTTGGGGATTCCTGTTCGCAAATCCCATCGCTCCGCCTGCGCTCGTCGCAGCAGCGCCCCCGCCGGCAGGAGCGGCCGCGGCAGCAATCTCACCCGCGGCCCGGCTCAACCTGCTGCGCTCGGCGCGAGAACGTATTCTCGAGCAAAGGTGATTATGATGCTTCAATCGAGGGCGGATGAGCGGCTCATCCGTCCGGGCGCGTGGCGGCGGGGACGAAGCGGCGGGTGCTTGCGCGCCCCACCCCTTGCGTTGCCCGACGGGCAAAACACACAAGACCGGGGTCAATGCATCAAGGTCAAAATAATTCGCTTTACTCGAATTCGGAATTATCGCATGTTTCGGCCATCCCAACCCGGTCCGAGGGGCGTATCGCGATCGTCACGACACGCGGGGTGGGACGTGGTGGACACAGGCGGCGTCGGCGCGAAGGTGGTTTGCAGGGCGGTTCACGCCGTGAGCAACTGCCGCGCGCACACGACCGGTGCAGCCTGCGTACGGCAAAATCGTGTGGTCCTGGCGCCCGGGGTCTGTGCGCCAAGTGTTGCGGTGGTGTCGCGGCCCGACCGGGGCGCGTGCATCAGTCATCCGCAAGGCGACGGGGGCAATAGTGCAACGCTCCCCGGGGAGAGCGCGACATAAGCCGTCAACCCACTGCGCAGGGAAGGCCGGATGTTTGGCTTCACCTGTATGCCGCTGTGCAGCCTTTGTAGCGCAACTTTCGCACAGTGGACCGCGGGTGCCAGCCGGCACCCGGTCTTCCTTGCGCCCTCGGCACTTCTTGGGGGCGGTGAATGCCGCAAAGCTCGGGCACGGTGTGCCGCGAGGATGAGAGTCTATGCCAGTCGTTCGACAACCGTCTCGTGCCCCGGACGCAGCGCAGCACGAAGTGATGCGCCTGCAGAGCCGGGGCCCATGCGTCAGCGATCCGTGCAGCCTCCTGGGTCCCGGCTCTGCGCAGCAGCGTTTCACGCTGCGTCGCGTCCGGGACACGAGAGCGGAGAACGCCGCTGCTCCACGCTCCGTCATTGCGAGCGCAGCGAAGCAATCCAGACTGCCACTGCGGAAAGATTCTGGATTGCTTCGCTGCGCTCGCAATGACGACGGAGAAGACCGGTGTCGATTACGCCCCTCGCCTACTCCCCGAGCGTCGCCTCGACGAACCCGCGCGGATCGTCGCAAAAC
Organism: Bradyrhizobium sp. YR681; assembly: GCF_000282615.1. Lineage (GTDB taxonomy): Bacteria > Pseudomonadota > Alphaproteobacteria > Rhizobiales > Xanthobacteraceae > Bradyrhizobium. Next base: position 3,791 of record NZ_AKIY01000086.1, read on the forward strand.
TCCCGCATCAACCGGTAATGATCCGTCTCCTCCACCCTCACCGGCTCGAGGCCGTATTTGCCCAACCGCAGCAGCTGCGCGTTGGGATAGGCCATCAGCATCGGCGAATGGGTTGCCATGATGACCTGGCAGATGCGGGATTCGTCCATGCGTCGCAGCAGCCTCAGGAATTCGATCTGGCGCGCCGGCGACAGCGCCGATTCCGGCTCGTCGAAGATGAAGATGCCCTGGCGCTGGCAGCGCTCCTCGAAGAAGCGCAGAAAGCCTTCGCCATGAGAATGCGACAGGAAATCGGGGCCGACCTGGCCGGCATCGCGTGCGGCCTTGTCCAGATATCGCGCCACCGAGAAAAAACTCTCGGCGCGAAAGAACCAGCCATTGGTGATCTTCGGCAGCCAGCTTGCGCGCAACGCCCCGGAAAGCTGGCCGCCCATCTTCTCCCGCGCTTCGGTGTGATCGACCGGCATGTAGCCCTTGCCGCCGCCGGCATCGTCATAGCCGGCCAGCGCCGCGATTCCCTCCAGGATCGTCGACTTCCCGGTGCCGTTCTCGCCGACGATGATCGTGATGGCGGCGCCGAAACTGAGCTCGAAATCATCCGGAAAAATCGGCAGGCAGAACGGATAGGCCTCGCGGTCGTGAACGCGTGCCGGATCCAGCCAGACCCGTTTCAGGTAAGGCGCCGGCAGGTTGATCGTTCGACCGCTTCGTCGGTTCATGCCCCGGTCTCCGGCCCACCCCGAGCGAGAACGTATCCGGAACACAATCCTCGCGAAAGCTGCATTTGAGAAACATGAGGAAATAAATTGAAACAAAGCCGGTGTCCGTCGCCGGGTGCAAATTAAGACGACGGGGCTACGGACAGTTTGCTGGCATGAGGCCAGCTCCCACCTCGCGACCCCGGCAATGATTGACGGACGTCCGGGACAGTAAGCCGCGAGGAATGCGCGATGGTGACAACGTATTTCAGTTACAGCTACATCACGCGCAATCTCAAGCAGTCGCTGACGCGGGTCGAAAACCAGGCGGATGTGGCGCGAGAGGCCGCCTATTACAAAGCCAACATCGGAAAGGTGAAGACCGTCGACGATTTCATGAAGGATTATCGCCTCTATCATTACGCGACGAAGGCGTATGGCCTGGAAGACATGGCATACGCCAAGGCCTTCATGAAAAAGGTGCTGGAGAGCGACCTCTCCGACTCAACCAGTTTCGTCAACAAGCTGGTCGACAAGCGTTACCGGGAATTCGCCGAGGCATTCTCCTTCAATGGCAGTGCGACGCCGGTCGCGCAATCGGAGAACCAGACCGATGAGATGATCGGCTTGTACACCGCGACCAAGAAGAGCCAGGTCGATGCCATCGCCAGCGACACGAGTTACTACAGCACCCAGATCGGCAACATCGGCAGTGCAGACCAGCTCCTGAACGACGACCGTCTTCGCAACTACGTTTACTCGGCGTTCGGGATCGACGAGAGCAAGTGGCCGCGCGACACCATAAGTCAGGTGCTGAGCAGCGATCCGTCCGATCCAAGCAGCTACGTCAACACCACCTTCGCGTCACAGTTGACGGGCCTCAACGCCCAGCTCGCCCAGGCCCAGTCGGACGTGAGCGCCACCAATACGAAGATTTCCGACTACACGGCCCAGCTCACGCAACCAGGCGCCGACGTCGCCCAGTTGAAGGTCCAGATCCTGGTCGAGAAATATCACCTGGAGACGTACACGAAGAGCATTTCCAGTCTCAACGACCAGATCGCGACGATTGGCGACTTCGTGGATCTGGCCGGCGCGTTCGAGTTTTCGCCCGACGGATCGCTTCCCCCGGGCGTGCCCGCGCAGACGGCCGCAAATATCACGCTCACGACAGACAGGTTCGACGACAGCAAGTCCGCCGTCTATGCGGCGGCAAGCCCGTTGAGCGAGGCTCTGGCAATCACGAATTTCAGGAATGCCATCCTCAAGATCAATTCAATCGAGGCATTCGTATCGGCGCCGGCCGTGTATGATTTTGCGCTGGGCGCCGTCGGCCTCGATCCCGCGAACGTCTCCCAGGCTACCGTCAAGGCTGCCATCGAAAGCGACCTCACCGACCCCAAGAGCTTCGTCTATACGCTCAAGGACGATCGGTATGTCCAGCTCGCGCGCGCCTTCAACTTCGACGCAAAGGGTAATCTGACGACGCCCCTGGTGGCGCAGAATCCGGCCGAGGTCCTCCAGATTTCAAAGGACTACGTCATCGCGGCGGTGAAACAGGCCAGCACCCAGCTGCAAGCGGCAGTCAAGACACAGGCTGCGAAAGACGCGACGGCTTATCAGGAAGCCATCGCAGGTATCGACAGCGTCTCCGACCTGCTTGCAAACCGGAACCTGATCGACTTCGTTCTCGTCGCCAAGGGCTTGGATCCCAAGAAGGTCAGCACCGACTATCTCAAGAAGATCTTCGCCTCCGATCTGGACAATCCGAAGAGCTTCGCCAACACGGAGAGCGATCCCCGCTTTGCCGAGATCGTGGCATCGTTCAATTTCGACAGCAAGGGCAACGTCGCGCGCCTCCCGATGATGGGTCCGCAGAAGCGGGATCAATTCCGGGAAACACAGATAAACTATCTCGAGCAAAGCCTGGAGCAGCAGCAAGGGGATGCGAATCCCGGCGTGCGCCTGGCGCTGTATTTCCAGCGCAAGGCGGGGGACATCACATCCGCATACGACATCCTCGCCGACAAGGCGCTTTCGGAGGTGTTCAGGACCACCTTCGATTTTCCTGATTCGATGGCTGCGATGCCGATCGATCAGCAGGCCAAGTTCGTGGACAAGTTCATGAAGATCAAGGATCTGTCAGATCCCGCGAAGGTCGAGAAGTTATTGAGCCGCTTCTCCGCCATGTATGACGTCAGAAACAGCCAGAGCACCGGTCAGACGCAATCTCCCCTGCTCAACCTCTTTCAGGGATCGAGTTCGGGGATCAGCGACGCGACGTACCTGGCGATTGCCAAGCTCCGCACGCGCTGACGATCGCTCGCCGGGACTAGCCCAGCACCTCGAGCACCAGTTCCATGGTCATCAGCACGGGATTGTCGCCACGAACCAGACGGCCCTCCGCAATGCCGCCGGTGTAGTCGATCAGGGCAATATCGAGCGCGGCCTCGAGCGCGCCCGAAGGACCCGGCGCAATCGTCCCGGCCGTCACCGCAAGCTCGGTCGCGAACGGCTCGGTCACGCCGCCATGGGTGAAGCGCGCCCCGATGGTCGAGCCGACGCCGCCACGGATCTTCGCGTGCGCGATGCCTTGCGCGCGGCAAAACTGTTCGAGGCAGCCGGCAAAATCCTGATTGGGCCGCAGCCGCAGCGCGAAGGCCCGGCTCGTCGTGCGCGCGCCGGTGTTCGCGGAAGCGACCGGCCCGAACAGCCTGAAATTGGTCTCGGGGTCGGGCTCTGCGGTGAACATCGCGCCGTCGATCCCGAAGGCGTCCACCACAAACGGCTCGGCAACGATGGTCTCGTCCGGCAGCATATGGCCGCCGCTCGACCTGCCGTCCGCCTCGGTCCACAGCCCGTGGCAATGGAAGAACGGTGCACCGTCGCGCGTGCCGAGCGTCATGCTGCCAAGCTTCGTGCGGATCACCCCGCCCGGCCGATAGGTCTCGCTGTAGAACGCAGCATTCTCACTCGTCTTCGACAGCGCCGGCATCACATAGGCGAACGGTCCGAGCGCACCGCTGCCAAACTTCAGCACGCCGCCGGCAAAGCCCTCCGCCGCAAAGCCGCGGCGCGCGGCCTCCAGCAGCGGCACACCCGCCTCAAGCGTGAACGTGAAAGCGCGTCCCCTCGCCTCCACCCATTGGATGCGTTCGGCGACGGGTGCGCCCGGCTGCCTGATATTCCGCATCGCGTCCGCTCAGCCCGTCTTGGTCTTGTCGAGATCGAGCAATCCGCGCGCCTCGAGCTCGTCGCGCACCATGCGCTTGGGCACCTTGCCGTAGCCGGATTTCGGCAGCGCCTCCCAGAAGAAGAACCGCTTCGGCATCTTGTAGCGCGGCACCTTTGGCGACAGGAACGCCGCCATCTCGGCTTCACTCACAGCCTTCTCGCCTTCGCGCGGCACGCAGACGGCAACGCCAACTTCGCCCCAGGTTGCATCGGGCACGCCAAGCACCGCGACCTCGCCGACCGCGGGATGGGTCAATATCTTCTCCTCGATCTCGCGCGGATAGATGTTGGAGCCGCCGGAGATGTACATGTCGGAGGCGCGACCGGTGATGTAGACAAACCCCTCCTCGTCCATGTGGCCGAGATCGCCGGTTCGGAACCAGCCGTTGCGGAACGCCTTCGCATTGGCTTCGGGGTTGTCGTAATAGCCGGCGAGCACGGCGGGCCCGATCACGCAGATCTCGCCGCTCTGGTTGGCCGCGAGCTCGCGGCCATCGTCGTCCTGGATCGAGACCTGCATGCCGGTGCGCTCAAAGCCGCAGGTGCCGATCTTCGCATGCGGGCCGTCCTCGGGATCGTGCAGCGCCGCCGGCAGCACGGTGATGTTGCCGGTCACCTCCCCCAAGCCGAAATACTGCACGATGACCTTGCCGAGCTTCTTCAGCGCGGTCTTCTGATCCTCGCGATACATCGGCGCGCCGGCATAGATCACCTGGCGCAGCGAAGAGTGGTCGTATTTGTCGACGGCGGGATGCTCGACCATCATCTTCAGGATGGTCGGCACGGTGAAGAGATTGGCGACCCGATGCGTCTCGATCAGGCGGAACGCCTCGTCGATGTCGAATTTTTCCGTCGGCAGCAGCACCGTGCGCACGCCGCGCGCGGTCTGCACCAATTGATGCACGCCGGCGCCATGCGACAGCGGCGCCACCACCAGCGAGGCATCGTCCTCGGTGACCCCAGGGGTCAGATCGGCGAGATGGTTGGTGATAACAAAACCCATCTGACCGTGGGTCAGCACCGCGGCCTTGGAGCGGCCCGTGGTGCCAGACGTGAAAAAGAACCAGCAGGGATCATCGTGCTCGACCGCAACGTTCTGGACCACGCGACCTGGCTGCGAAGCGATGGCCTCCGCAACCGACGTCTCGCCGAACGCGCCTTTGCCGTCAATGCTCCAGGTGAACTCCAGCGCGCCGCCCTTCACGGCCGCCGCGTGCTCGGGAAAATCGACATGGCACAAAAACGCCTTCGCGCCGGAGGCCTCCGCGAGATAGCTGACCTCATCGGGCATCAGGCGGAAATTGGTGGGCACCCAGACGGCGCCGAGCCGGAACGCAGCGAACATCGAAAAGAACATCTCGTCGCCATTCTTGGAATGGACGAGGATGCGGTCGCCCTTGGCGATCCCGCGCGCGGCGAGCGCGGCCGCCAGTGCCGAGACCCGCGCATCGATCTCGCGCCAGGTCCAGGATCTGTCACCCCAGACGAAGCCGGGACGCGCGCCGTGCCGCCGCGCATTCTGGGTCAGCATGTGAGCGAGATTCATGACGCGGCGGGACATGCGCAGGGGCTGCATCGGGCTTCCTCTTCGAGCGCGGCCGGCGCACTCGCCGCCCGCTCATTGCAGCCCATTTATCGCCATCGCCCGCGCCCCCGCAAGGCCGCTATCCGCGCAGCTGCCTTACGGCTGCTTGAACGCGAATGGCGTCGACGTGATCGCCTTCTCCTTGACGCAGGCCTGCGCTCCAAAACCGCCGCAATAGCTGCCATGCAGATCGAAGCGGATGGTCCGCGCAGCGCCGCGCTTCACCGGCGGCGCCACGATCTTGTAGCTGCGGACATGGCCGTCGAACACCGGCCGGACGCTGCCGTCCGGCAGCGTCACCAGGATGGTCATGACGCAGCCGCCGGTTCCGCAATAGGTGGTCTCCCGCTCCCCGCATTTGGTATCGCGGAAATCGACGATGTAGTCGTCGCGGCCATCGCCGGTCAGGTCGAGCTTGCGCACCGTGTCGGGCGCGAAAGTCACCGCGCCACCGTCCTGGCTGTCGCACTCCTCGTTGGCGTAGCGCAGCGCCTTCTGCACGCCGGGCGGATAGCCGGACGGATCGAACCGTACCGCATCGTCGGCGCGCGCGGCACTTGTGAGCAGCATGAGCAGCAGGATCAGGTATCGCATTCGCGTTGGTCGTCGGCAGGGCAGCGATCGTTCAGGGAATTTTAAACATGATCGGCGCAACCTCAGCCAGTTCTCGCGTACAGAGTGCCGCATCATGGTCAAAGCGCCCGCCTTCCTCCTGTTGTCGCTGGCGCTCGCCGGATGTGCCGTGGGCCCGCAGGCGCATCTGGCCTCCGACCCTGCCTTCAAGCCTGCCCGCTATGCCTGGGACGGCGCCGGAGAGGATCCCAATCAGACGCGTTCAGCCTCAGGGCCGTCACGCGTTACGCGCGCCGCGGCCAGCCCCGAGCGGAACAGAACGCAAGCCGGTCTTCAGCCATACTCAAAGGAATGGTGGCAGGCCCAGGACGGCATCGAAGCCGAGCACGACGCCAGGGTCAACCGCTCCCTCGTCATCTGCCAGGGCTGCCTGCGCCCGCAGCCGCAGCCCGAAGATTCCAGGCTCGCCAAGGCGAGTGATTGAACCGACAGGCCTTCACATCGGAAACCCATCGATCCGACCGTGCGTTGCTACGCTAACGCATTCGCTGACGAGCCGACCGGAGACGACATGAGCGACGTCATCAACAACAAGACCCATCACCGCTATGAACTGGAGGTGGAAGGGCATATCGCGACCGAGCACTACAAGCTCGAGGGCCATGTCATCACGTTCGAGCATACGGACGTGCCAAAGGAGCTCGGCGGCAAGGGCGTCGGCTCGAAGCTGGTGCAGGGTGCGCTCGACCAGGTCCGCGCCGCCGGATTGAAGCTGATCCCGCAATGTCCATTCGTGAAGGCGTGGATCGAGAAGCACCCGGAGTATCAGGACCTGGTGAAGACCTAACCGCCGTCATTGCGAGCGAAGCGAAGCAATCCGGACTGCCTCCGCGGAAATAGCCTGGATTGCTTCGTCGCTTGGCTCCTCGCGACGACGAAGAGCTACATCGCACCGAGCTTCCTCAGCTGCTCCTGCGCGGTCTGGAGCCCCGGCTTCAGCTCCAGCGCCTTCCTGAAATCGGCGATCGCGCCCTGCTTGTCGCCGAGCCGCAAGCGCGCCTGGCCGCGATTGTTCCACGAGAACACGTCGGAAGAATCGTATTGCAGCGCCTTGTCGTAATCGGCAAGGCCGCCCTTGTTGTCACCCTGGTAGAGCCGGATCATGCCGCGATTGCGCCAGCCGCGCGCGTCGGTCGGCGCGATGCGGATCGCCTCGCCGTAGTCGGCGGCGGCGCGGTCGAGCTGCTCGCTGTCACGATAGACGTTGCCGCGATCGATATAGGCGAGCAGATCGGGCGCGAGCTTGATCCGCATGCTGTAATCGGCCAATGCATGCACCATGTCGTGCCTGCGGTAGTAGACGAGGCCGCGATTGGCGTAGGCGGTGGCGTAGTTGGGATCGCGCCTGATCGCGGCGTCGAAATCGGCGAAGGCGCCGTCGAGATCGCCCTTGTTGAAACGCGACTCGCCGCGATTGCTGTAGGCCAGCGCCAGCGACGGATCGAGCTTGATGGCCTGGTCGTAATCGGCGATGGCGCGATCATAGTCGCGCTTGAAGCTGTAGACGCGGCCGCGATTGTTGTAGGCGCAGGCATAGGCCGGATCGAGCCTGACGGCTTCGTCGAGATCGGACAGCGCGGCGTCGAGCTCGCGCTTCTCGGTCAGGCCATGACCGCGATTGCAATACGCGCCCGCGAACCGCTTGCCGGTCTCGCTCCTGGTATCGATCACGGACGAGCAGGCCTTGATCCGCGCATCCGGTGCACTGGTCGGCCCAACGCAGGTCTCCCAGGCCGGATCGCCTTCAGCCGCCGGGGCGGGCGACGTCGAGACCAGCGCAGCGAGCACGACCATCAGGCTGACTGGGACGCGCATTTACAGATATCTCCCCTGCGGCAACCTTCCTTGGTCGCACCTTGGCAAGGGCGGGTTCAGGCGCCTAGATCAGGGGACGGGCGACACTTCGGAAGGATCTTGCATGGCGGCAACGGTACGCGACAACAAGGACAGGAGCCGCTTCGAGCTCGATGTCGGGAGCGACATCGCCTTCGCCAATTACCGGCTGACGCCGTCGGCGGTGATCATCACCCACACCGAGACGCCACGGAGCTTGCGCGGCCGCGGCATCGCCTCCGAGCTGGTCAAGGGCGCGCTGGATCTGATCCGCCGCGACGGCCGGAAGGTCATCGCCGGCTGCGGCTTCGTCGTCGACTATCTCGACAAGCATCCGGAGGATGCGGACCTCGTCGCCTGAACGCAAAGGGGCCCGCGAAATCGCGGGCCCCTGGCGATCACCGAAGGTCGGTCAGTGCTTGATTTCCGGCGGCAGCTTGCCGCCATTGGCGGCGAGCTTGGACATCACCTGCTTGTGCAGCCAGACGTTCATGCTCGCGGAATCGTTGGTGTCGCCGCTGTAACCGAGCTCCTTGGCCAGGTCCTTACGGGCAGCAAGGCTCGAATCGATGTCGAGTGCCTTCATCAGGTCGACGATCGAGGTACGCCACTCCAGCTTCTCCTTCTGGGCCGCGACCAGCTTGTCGACGACGGCCGCAACGTCCACCGTTGCCATGGGCGCGGCTGCCGGTGCCGATCCGCCCGGAGCAGTTCCTGCGGGCGCGCTGCCCGGAGGTGCGCTGCCTGCCGGCGCGGCGGCAGCCGGATGGCTACCGAAGATCGCGCCCATAATTTTCCCGAAAATGCTCATGTCTGCTCCCCGAAAAGGATCCGTTGGAAGGGCCTTGAGTGGCACTTATAGACGAAGTTACTGCGTTGCGCCCGCGAAGTTCTGCGAACCGAGACACAGCATCAGCTTATCTGCGGCGAAATGACGACCGAATGACATCGCCGAAGTTGCACTGCGGCATCGAATTTCACCCAAGCGTGAGGGACAGGACTCGGAATTGGGAGTAGCCTTCCCTTTCAACTCGCGATCCCGCCCGGAATTCGCGTCTGGTTGGAATCGCGAAATTCAGAGAAGAGCGGCCGCTTGCGCCGTTTGCCGGCGCCGGATTCGGCTGCCCGGCAAGGGAGCTAGCGACCATGGCCACACTCTACCAGGGCAATGTGCCCACCATGGCCCCGCCCGCAGATGCGACGGGACCAATCATCCGAACCATCCAATTGTCCGACCTGCACGATGCGCTCAAGCGCGGCTGGGAGGATTTCAAGGCGGTTCCGAGCCATGCCATCATCCTCTGCGTGATCTATCCGGTGCTCGGTCTCGTACTGGCGCGGGTGGTGATGGGCTATTCGGTGCTGCCGCTGCTGTTTCCGCTCGCTGCCGGCTTCGCGCTGATCGGCCCCTTCGCGGCGCTTGGCCTGTATGAGCTCTCCAGCCGGCGCGAACGCTATGAGGAGGCCAGCGCCTGGGATGCCATGGAGGTGCTGCGCTCGCCGTCGTTTGGCGCCATGCTCGGCCTCGGCACGCTGCTGCTCGCTTTGTTCGTGACCTGGGTTGCGACCGCGCAGGCGATTTACGTCGCCGCGTTCGGCTATGAGGGCGCGTCCGGGATCTCCGATTTCCTGACGCGCGTGCTGACCAGCCGGCAAGGCTGGTGGCTGATCGTGGTCGGCTGCGGCACGGGCTTCCTGTTCGCGCTTGCCGCGCTCTGCATCAGCGCCGTGTCGTTCCCCTTGATGCTGGACCGCCACGCCGGCGCCTTCGAGGCGATGGTCACCTCGCTCCGCGTCGTCGCAAAGAACCCGGTGCCGATGGCGACCTGGGGCCTGATCGTGGCGGTGCTGCTGGCGCTGGGCACGATCCCGGCCTTCCTCGGCCTCGCCGTGGTGATCCCCCTGCTCGGCCACGCCACCTGGCACCTCTACCGCAAGGTGATCGTATCCGATCCCGGCGCGCGGCCAGTGCCGCCTCCGCCGCATCGTCCGCGCAAGCCGGCTGCCGACTTCCCGGCCAACCTGTTCCCCTGGCGTAACAGGACGGACGCTTAACGATCGCGTGACATCCGATCCTGCCCGGCTCCGGGCAGGATCGGGCGGCGTCATACGCCTTGCTTTGGCCGCGGTTCCGGTCGAGATTGCGCGCGCCGGTCGATCACTTCACGGAATCCATTTCATCTGATGACCCCGACGATTTCTCGTCTCGCTCTCGCAGCCCTCGCCCTCTCCGCATCCATCCTGTCCGCCGAGCCAGCGCTTGCAGCCGTCGCTTGCGGATCTGGCAATTTCGACGCCTGGCTCGCGGACTTCAAAACCGATGCCGCGGCCAAGGGTATCTCGCAGCAGGCCATCGCCGCCGGGCTTGCCGGCGTCACGCTCGACCAGAGCGTGCTCAACCGTGACAAGTCGCAAAAGGTCTTCACCCAGACCTTCGAGGAATTCTCGGGCCGCATGGTGCCGCCGCGGATGACCCGCGGCTCCAACATGATGAAGCAATACGGCTCGGTGCTCTCGCGCATCGAGCAGACCTATGGCGTGCCAGGCGAGGTGCTGGTCGCGATCTGGGGGCTCGAGACCGATTTCGGCGTCAACACCGGCAAGTTTGCCACCATCCGCTCGCTGGCGACGCTGGCCTATGACTGCCGCCGCTCCGAGCAGTTTCGCGGCGAGCTGCTGGAGGCGCTGCGCATCGTCCAGCGCGGCGATCTCGCGCCGGCCGACATGAAGGGGGCGTGGGCGGGCGAGCTCGGCCAGACCCAGTTCATGCCGTCGTCCTGGATGAAATACGCCGTCGATTTCGACGGCAACGGCAAGCGCGACCTCTTGCACAATGCGCCCGACGTGCTGGCCTCCACTGCCAACTACCTCGCCGGCTATGGCTGGCAGAGGGGCAAGGACTGGCAGCCCGGCGCTCCGAATTTTGCGGTGATCCAGCAGTGGAACAAGAGCGAGGTCTACTCCAAGACCATCGCCTATTTCGCGACCCAGCTCGCCCGCGCTCCATAGATCGCGCTCGACAAAGCGTAGGGCCGATCGCCCGGCGACCGGCCCTCTCTTGGGTGCGTTTACTTGCCCATGGTGGCGTGCATCGCCTTGTTCAGATGCGCGCCGCACGCACCCATTTTGCCGTTGAGCAGCGAGTCCTGCGCCGCCGTGATCTCCTTCTGGGCGACCATCTTGCCATCGCCGTCGGCCATGTTCTCGATCGCGGTCTCCGTCTTCTCCAGATTGGCCCCGCTGCAACCGCCCATGGCGTGCTTGGCGGCCTGGGCCGGCGCGACGGCGAATGCGACGGCGGCAATGGCGATAACCCCGAGTAACTTCGTCATGACGTTACTTTCCTTCTCTTGTTCTTGGGACAGAACCGGCGACATTGCCGGACTCTGCGAGATGACTTTCCTCCGCACGCGGCAACTTGCCGCAATAAATTCCTCGCGAGAATTGCGTGATGTTGCGCATTGCGCAGAGCCGCATGCGAAATTTCTGATTTTCATTACACCCGCGTAATGAACGGCACACGCAGGGCGTGTGTGCGCCGCAACAATGCGTGGGCTTGGCCCAAGACCAGCCCGAAACAGATTCGCCGACCCTGCCGCCCTTCATCGGACTGAACTGCCAGCCCGAGGCAAGGCGAATCGCCTAGTCGTTTTCTCCCCCGTGCCGACGGAACACTCGGCTCGATATAATGAATATATATTCAGTTTTTATATTTCATCACCATGCGATTCGTGCATGGGAGACTTGGGTATAGAAGCTGGTTGATGGCGTTGCGCAGGTCGGAACGCGACTTATTTCCGCTTCCAAGGGAACCCGTCAAACCGCATTAAACCCGTGTATTCACGGGTCTTTATAGCAATTCTTTCCCTGTCTCGCCCATCCTTTAAGCGGGAGTGCTCTCGGGTTAATCGTCCGTTACCTTCGCTATGCGGCCAACGCTTAGCTGCATCGCAACATCGGAACTTTCGCACTGCACCACTCTCATCTATATTCATTTCAACGATGACGCCCGGGCAAGGGTTGAATCGAACTACAGGAGACTACCAATGCTGCTCTCGCTCATCCGCATGATCCAGGCTTTCCGGGACTATCAGCGCAATGTTGCCGAGCTGTCCCAGCTCAGCGATCGCGAACTGGCCGACATCGGCCTCGATCGCTCGGACATCCCGCGCGTTGCCGCCGGTCAGTATCAGGGCTGATATCGTTCAGCCCTTCACCGGACGAACCGATAGCGCCCGCCTCGTGCGGGCGTTGTCGTTTCTGATGGCAGAAAACTCGATCTCGGCGATTCCACTGGCCGCCGAAAAGCGCTACCTGTCCGCCCCATGACAGGACCCCTATCCAATACCGTGCACGTCATCGGCGCTGGCCTTGCCGGCTCCGAAGCCGCCTGGCAGGTCGCCAAATCCGGCGTGCCCGTGGTGCTGCACGAGATGCGGCCGGACCGCATGACCGAGGCGCACCGCACCGACGGGCTTGCCGAGCTGGTCTGCTCCAATTCGTTCCGCTCGGACGACGCCGCCAACAATGCCGTCGGCCTGCTGCACGCGGAGATGCGCCGGCTCGGTTCGCTGATCATGCGCGCGGCCGACGCCAACCAGGTGCCCGCCGGCGGCGCGCTGGCGGTCGATCGCGACGGCTTCTCGGCGGCCGTCACCAAGGCGCTGAACGACCATCCCCTGATCGAGATCGCCCGCGGCGAGGTCGCAGGCCTGCCGCCGCCCGGCTGGAGCAATGTCATCGTTGCGACCGGCCCCCTCACCTCCGCGCCGCTGGCGGACGCCATCCGCGAACTGACCGACGAGAACGCGCTCGCCTTCTTCGACGCGATCGCTCCGATCGTGCACCGCGAATCCATCGACATGTCGGTGGCCTGGTTCCAGTCGCGCTACGACAAGGTCGGTCCCGGCGGCACCGGCGCCGATTACATCAACTGCCCCATGACCAAGGAGCAGTACGACGGCTTCGTCGCCGCGCTGATTTCAGGCGAGAAGACCGAGTTCAAGGAATGGGAGACCAACACGCCCTATTTCGACGGCTGCCTGCCGATCGAGGTGATGGCGGAGCGCGGCCCCGAGACGTTGCGCCATGGCCCCATGAAGCCGGTCGGTCTCACCAATCCGCACGATCCCACGACGAAAGCCTACGCGATCGTGCAGCTGCGCCAGGACAACAAGCTCGGCACGCTCTACAACATCGTCGGCTTCCAGACGAAGCTGAAATATGGCGAGCAGCAGCGCATCTTCCGCGCCATTCCCGGCTTGCAGAACGCCGAATTCGCCCGCCTCGGCGGCCTGCATCGCAACACTTTCCTCAACTCGCCAAAGCTGCTCGACGGCCAGCTGCGGCTACGCGCACAACCGCGCCTGCGCTTTGCCGGCCAGATGACGGGCTGCGAAGGCTATGTGGAATCCGCCAGCGTCGGCCTGATCGCCGGCCTCTATGCGGCTGCCGACGCCCGCGGCGAAACACTGGCGAGCCCACCCGGCACGACGGCACTGGGATCGCTGCTCGGCCACATCACCGGCGGCCATATCGAGACCATCGAGCCGGGCGCGCGCTCGTTCCAGCCCATGAACATCAATTTCGGCCTATTCCCGCCACTTGCGAGCGCGCCGACCAAGAAGCCCGACGGCACGCGTCTGCGCGGCAACGAGAAGACGGTGGCCAAGAAGCAGGCGATGAGCGCACTGGCGCTCGCCGATCTCGATCGCTGGATCGCCGATCATTTGCGCATTGCCGCCGCCGCGTGAGTTGTCAATGAGCCTCCCCAAAGACGACGCCGCGACACTGTCGGCGCGCTGGACCGAGGGCGTGCTGCTCAAGCGCGACGTGTTCTCGACCGTCGAGCGCGGCCGCTTCCGTGGCGAGACCGGCGAGGTCGACGCCGTGCTGCGCCGGCTGGATGAAGTTCCATGGTGGTCGTTCGTGCTGGCACGCCATCTGTTCGCCCGCGAGAAGCATGCCCTGAAATTGGCCAAGGGCCTGAACGTCGGTCCCGAACTGCTGTGGGCCGGCCGCCGTGCGTTGGTGCGCGGCTTCGTCGACGGTGTCGCGCTGCATCTGGCAAAGCCGCATGGCGACCTCGCCTATTTCCGCTCGGCCAAGGCGGCGCTGCGCCGGCTGCGCCGCGCCGGCATCTGCCACAACGACCTTGCCAAGGAACAGAACTGGCTGGTCGGCCGCGACGGCCGTGCCTATGTGACCGACTTCCAGCTTGCCGCGTGCTTCAACCGCCGCGGCCGGCTGTATCGTGTCCTCGCCTATGAAGACCTGCGGCACCTGCTCAAGCACAAGCGTTCCTACGCGCCGGATGCACTGACGCCGCGCGAGCGAAAAATCCTGGCGAAGAAATCGTTCGCCGCGAGCCTGTGGCTGGCCACCGGCAAGAAGGTCTATCGTGCGATCACGCGCGGCCTGTTCAACTTCACCGACCGCGAAGGCGGCGGCCGCCGGCTCGTCAACGACGCGCCGGTGCTGGCCGAGCTCATCCGCAGGAATCCGGCCGTGCGCGACACCGCCATCGTCGCCTTCGCCGACCGCCGCTCCGGCGTCGGGCTCTACGCTTTCGTCGAGGGGGATCAGGCAGCGCTCGAGGATCAGCTCCGCAACGAACTTGCTGCCGCGAAGGGGCCGAAGCCCCCGGAGCACATCCAGGTGGTGCACGCGCTGCCGCGCGATGCCGGCGGCAAGCCGCGCACCGAGATCCTGCAACTGGTCGCCATGAACCAGCTCGACCTGATCGAGCCGATGATGAAGAACGATCAGGATCGTGCCTTCCTCAAGGACATTCTGGAACAGCGCAAGAACCTGCGCGACCGTTTCAATTTCGAGGCCGATCTGCCGACGAGCTAGCACCGTGGGCCGCGCCTTGAAGCGTCCACATTGGCGATAGAGAAGCTGTCGGATCATTCGAACTTGGCTGAGGTCATGGGCATTCGGGGGACTGTGATGGATCGTATGGCTGGCGGCCTGGTCGCCGGCCTTCTATTGCTGGCCACCGCCCCCGCAATGGCGGAATCTCCAGCCGAACAGATCTCCAGCTTCCGCCTCAAGCATGGTGAGGTCCGCGTGGTGCGCGATGCCACGCTCGACCGCATTGCCATGGACCAGGCGCGCGCGATGGCGGCAAAGGACGACCTCAGCCACGACGCCCTCGGCCCGTTCAACCGCCGCGTCGCGCCGGCCGGCGCGGGGCGCGCCGCCGAGAACATCGCCTATGGCTACGACAATTTCGAGAAGACGCTCGGCCAATGGATCGACTCCTCCGGGCACCGCAAGAATCTGTTGCTGCACAACGCCTCCCGCGTCGGCATCGCAAGCGCAAAGAACGCCAGCGGCAAGCGCACCTATTGGGCGATGGTGATCGCCGGCGATTACGAGCCGAAGGGCAAAGGTAAGGGCAAGCAGGATAAGGACAAGGAGCCGCTGGTCGCCGTGAAGCGCGAGGCCGCCCCCGCCGGCAAGCCAAAGTCCAAATCCAACAACTGCCACGTCAAGCTGCTCGGCCTCTGCATCTGATAAGGCCGGGCCATCTTGCCTACGCTGCCCGGCACGTCTAATTCATGCACGACGATCGCGAGAAGCGGAGGCGTTGTTGATCGACATCGACCGAATACGGGCCGATACGCCGGCCGCCTCCCGGCTCGCATATCTCCACAATGCGGGTGCGGCCCTCATGCCGGCGCCGGTTGTCGCGGCGATGAAAGGGCATATCGATCTGGAGAGCGAGATCGGAGGCTACGCCGCCGCCGACCGCGAGGCGCTCCGGCTTGATTCCGTCTATGGCTCGGTGGCCCGCCTGCTGAACGCCGCCCCCGACGAAATTGCCCTCATGGAGAATGCGACCGTCGCCTGGCAGATGGCATTCTACGCGCTTCGGTTTCGCGCGGGCGATCGCATCCTGACCGCCGAAGCGGAATACGCCGCCAACTATGTCGCGTTTCTTCAAGTCGCAAAGCGCACGGGCGCGGTCATCGACGTGGTGCCGAGCGATGCCGGGGGCGAGCTCGATATCGACGCGCTCGAACGCATGATCGACGAGCGGGTGAAACTGATCGCGATCACCTGGGTGCCGACCAATGGCGGGCTGGTCAATCCCGCAGCAGCCGTCGGCAGGATCGCGCGGGCGCACAAAATTCCCTATCTCCTCGACGCCTGCCAGGCGGTCGGCCAGATGGCCGTCGACGTCGACGCTCTCGGTTGTGACATGCTGTCGGCCACGGGGCGCAAATTCCTGCGCGGCCCGCGCGGCACCGGCTTTCTTTATATCCGCCGTGCGCTGCTGCAGCAGCTCGAGCCGCCCATGATCGACCATTTCGCGGCGCCCTGGATCTCGCGCGACGAATATCGCCTCCGCGACGATGCCCGCCGTTTCGAGACCTGGGAGAACAATTACGCAGCCCGGCTCGGGCTCGGCGCTGCCGTCGATTATGCCCTCGATATCGGTCTCGCCCCAATCGAGCAGCGCTGCCGGACGCTTGCGGAGCGTCTTCGCAGCGGCCTGGCTTCCATTCGTGGCGTCACAATTCGCGACCTCGGCCGCTCGCCCGGCGCTATCGTCAGCTTCACGATGGAGGGCCATGAGGCGGACACCATCGTCGACAGCGCCGCCCGGGCCGGCATCACGATCGGCGCCTCACATCCGTCGAGCACCCGCATCGATGCCGAGATCCGCGCGCTGCCGCCGGTCGTGCGGGCATCCCCGCACTACTACAACACCGAAGCCGAGATCGACCGGTTGGTTGGCCACCTCGTGGATTTGGCGCCGCGATAGGGCACACGCTCAGGTGCAGCGCGCGCTCAATCCGGATGCGCTCAGCTTGGCCATGACCTCGTCGAGATGCGCGCTGTCGCGGGTCTCGATGACGAGTTGCAGCAGCGTCGCCTTGGCCGGCAGGTCGGAGAAGGTCCGTTGATGCGAGACCTCGATGATGTTCGCGCCGGCCTCGGCCAACAGCGAGGCCACAGCGGCGAGTTGCCCGGGCCTATCAGGAATATCCAGCGACAGCTGCGTCAGCCGCCCCTCGCGCGCGAGCTCGCGCGTGAGCACGGAGGCGATCAGCCGCGTGTCGATATTGCCGCCGCTCAGGACGAGGCCGACCTTCTGGCCCTCGAAGCGGGAGGGATCGGACATCAATGCGGCAAGGCCGGCGGCGCCGGCGCCCTCAACCACGGTCTTCTCGATCGAGATCAGGGTCGCGACCGCGCGCTCGAGTTCGGCCTCGTTGACGAGCGCAATGTCGTCGACGAGGCGGCGGACGATTTCGGTGGTGATCTTGCCCGGCGACTTCACCGCGATGCCTTCGGCGAGCGTATCGCCACGCGCCGGCAGATTACCGTCATGGATGGCATTGTACATCGAGGGATAGAGCCAGGCCTCGACGCCGAGGATGCGCAGCGATGGCTTGATCGATTTGGCGGCAATACCGATGCCGCTGATGAGGCCGCCGCCGCCGATCGGGACAACCAGCGTGTCGAGATCCGGCACGGCCTTCATCATCTCGAGGCCAACGGTGCCCTGCCCCGCGATCACGAGCGGATCGTCATAGGGATGGACGAAGATCATGCCGCCGGCTTCGCCGTGGCTGCGCGCATACGCGGCAGCCTCCTCCAGCGTCGCGCCCGTCACCACCACCTCGGCGCCGTGATGCCTGGTGTTCTCGACCTTCACCATGGGCGTGCCGACCGGCATCACGATGGTGGCGGGAATGCCGAGCCGCTTGGCGTGATAGGCGACGCCCTGCGCGTGGTTGCCCGCGGACATCGCGATCACGCCCCGTGCACGCTCCTCCGGCGTCAAGGCCGTCAGCCGGTTGAGCGCGCCGCGCTCCTTGAACGAGGAGGTGAACTGGAGGTTCTCGAATTTCAGCCAGATGTCGCAGCCGCAGATATTGCTCAGCGTCCGGCTGTAGCTGCAGGGCGTCTCGACGACGGCGCCGCGAATGGTCTCGGCGGCTGCGCGAATGTCGTCAGGTGCGACCGGAAGGCCGCTGAGATCGGAGGACGTGGTTTGGGACAAGTCAGCCATGGGACAGCATAGAGCATTTGCCCGGGCCGGGCGACAAGCCAACCGCTATTTGGTAAATTCCCGCGAACGTGAAGCCCGCCACAGCGTCCACAGCGTACGCAGCCGCGACGATGGCTGCGGCGTAAACGCATTGCGGCCGGGTTGCGACAGACGTTCGAGATCGGCCCGCGCCTGTCCGAGCGGCAAAAACGCAGGACGCGCTGATGCAGGCACCTCCGCCAACAGCGACAAGGCCGTCGTCAAATGCTGCCGCGCCTCGCCCGCGAGCTGGTCCAGCACGGCACGCAGGTTCGGCGTCTCCTTGCCCGCGAACACGTCCTCCATGTCGCAATTGTGGCTCGCCAGCACCTGCTGCGGCAGGAACAGCTGCCG
>NZ_AKIY01000087.1 GCF_000282615.1 Bradyrhizobium sp. YR681
CCTGTCGCAGCCGGCGACCAGCCACGCCCTACAACGCCTGCGCGACATCTTTGGCGATCCGCTGCTGGTGCGGACCGGCGCGCGGATGGAGCTGACGCCGCGGGCACAGGCCCTGCGCGCGCCGCTGGCGCAGGCGCTCGACCAGGTGCGGGGGCTGTTCGTGCCTGACGATTTCGACGCCGCCCGCAGCGAGCGGCACTTCCGACTGATGATGCCGGATCTCGCGGTCGAGCTGCTGATGCCGCCGCTGATGGAGAAGGTGACGCAGGCCGCTCCCAACGTCCGCATCGACGTGGTGCCGTGGCGGGGGCCCGCGATCTTCCACGCCGAGTTCGCCCGCACCATCGACCTCGTGATCTCGATCGGCAATGCCTTCAAGGGCTTTCACCGGCAATTGCTCTACACCGACAGCGATGCGCTGGCGGTGCGGCGCGGCCATCCGGTTGGAACGAAGCTGAAGCGGCGCGAGGCATTTCTCGCCGCGCGCCATGTCGGCGTGAACATCCGCGGCAATGCCGAGGATCTGATCGACACCTGGCTGCGCGGCAAAGGCATCGAGCGGCACATTTCGCTGGTGGTGTCAGGCTATCTCGAAGCGCTGCACGTCGCCGCCCGCACCGACCTCGTCGCCTTCGTGCCGCGCCGGCTGATCGCGGCGCTGTCGAAGCAACTCGGCCTCGTCGCGGTGACGCCGCCGCTCGACCCCGGTATCGACGAGCAGTTCATGTTCCACCCGACCCGGGCGCAGATGGACCCGGGCTCGATCTGGCTGCGGCGGCTGATGCTGGAGACGGGGCGGGAGCTGGAGAAGCGGGGTCGTAGGGTGGATTAGCCGAAGGCGTAATCCACCACTGTCTGTCTCCGCGCAGATGGAAGTTGGTGGGTTACGCTTCGCTAACCCACCCTACGAAGCCGGCGAACCTCACGCCTTCTGCGCGTCCATCACCTTGCGGATCGCTGGGCGATCCGACATGCGCTTGAAATGATCGGCGATCTTCGGCGTCGCATTGATGTCGACGCTGTCGCCTTCGAGCCAGTGCGAGAGCGTGTGGAGATAGGGATCGCAGATCGTGAACTGATCGCCCATCACCCAGGGCCCCTTGAACATCTTCTGCTCGATCAGCTTGAAGCAGGCACCCATGGTCTCCGGGACCTTCGCCTTCATGTCCGCGAACGAGCTCTCCTGCGTCGCCCAGCGCGCGCCGCGCATCTTGTGAGCATGGTTGATGTGCACGGTCGAGCAGAGATAGGAATTGAACGATTGCACCTGGGCGAAGTCGAAGGGATCGTCCAGCGGCGCGAGCTTCGCCTTGGGGAAGGTCTGCGCGATATAGGCCAGCATCGCCGGCGTCTCGGTGAGGACGCCGCGGTCGGTCACCAGGGCCGGCACGCGGCCCTTCGGGTTGATGGCGAGATAGTCCGGGCTGTTCTGCTGGTTGTCCTTGAAGCTCAGCCGTTCAGCCGAGTAGTCGGCGCCGGCCTCCTCCAGGGTCATGTAGGTGGCGAGCGCGCAGGTGCCGGTGGCGTAGTAGAGCTTGAGCATGTCGGACCTCATGGGAAAATTGGAAATTAGCGGCTGTCGTCCCTCAGGTCTATAGCACGCCATTCTACGCACTTGCTCTTCGCAGTTGCCCACATCCGCCCGCCTGTGCCAAGACGCCCGCAGTCGGAGGGGTCTTGTCATGACGGTACTCATCGCCGGTGGCGGCATCGGCGGGTTGACGCTTGCGCTCAGCCTGCACGCAATCGGCATTCCCACGAAAGTGTTCGAGAGCGTCGCGGAGCTGAAGCCGCTCGGCGTCGGCATCAACGTCCTGCCGCATGCGGTGCGCGAGCTGATCGAGCTCGGGCTGATGGACAGGCTGGATGCCAGCGGCGTGCGCACGCGCGAGCTCGCCTATTTCTCCAAGCACGGCAAGCCGATCTGGAGCGAGCCGCGCGGGCTGGAAGCCGGCTACAAATGGCCGCAATTCTCGATCCATCGCGGCACGCTCCAGCAGCTGCTGCTCGACACCGCCATCGAGCGGCTCGGCCGCGACAACATTTTGACCAGCCATCATCTGACCGGCTGGACCGAGACGGCAGGCGGCGTGCGCGTCGACTTCATCGACAAGACAAGCGGCAAGGCCGCCAGGACCTACGAGGGCGCGATCCTGATCGCCGCCGACGGCATCCATTCCGCCGCGCGAGAAAAGCTCTACCCCAACGAAGGTCCGCCGATCTGGAACGGCCGCATCCTCTGGCGCGGCGTCACGCCGGCAAAAGCCTTCCTCACCGGCCGCACCATGATCATGGCCGGCCATGAGATCCTGAAATTCGTCTGCTATCCCATCTCGAAAGAAGCGGATGCGTCAGGCAATCATCTGATCAACTGGGTGGCCGAGCGCCACATGCCGCCGACCTATCAGTGGCGGCGCGAGGACTATAACCGCACCGCGCGCCTGGAAGAGTTCCTGCCCTGGTTCGAGAGCTGGCAGTTCGACTGGCTCGACGTCCCCGGCCTGATCAGGAACTGCCCGCACGCCTACGAATACCCGCTGGTCGACCGCGACCCGGTCTCGCAATGGACCTTCGGCAAAGTCACGCTGATGGGCGATGCCGCGCATCCGATGTATCCGATCGGCTCGAACGGCGCTTCCCAGGCGATCCTCGACGCCCGCACCATCACCCGCGAGATCCTGGCGCATGGGCCGACGCAAGCCGCGCTGCTCGCCTATGAAGCCGAGCGCAGGCCGGCGACCACCGACCTCGTCCTGCTCAACCGCAAGAACGGCCCCGAGCAGGTGATGCAGCTCGTCGAGGAACGCGCGCCTGATGGCTACAAGGTGGTCACCGACGTGCTGTCGCAGAAGGAGCTGGAAGACATCGCCGCGAATTACAAGCGCGTCGCGGGCTTCCAGGTTGAGGCGCTGAACGCGAAGCCGCCGATCGTGAGCAAGGACGCGCGCGCGAGTTAGCCACTCATCGCGCCGCTGGCTCCGCTTCACCTCGCCCCGCTTGCGGGGAGAGGTCGGATTGCATCGAAGATGCAATCCGGGTGAGGGGGTATCGAATATCTCATGCGCGGAGAGAAGCCCCTCCCCCTCTCCCCGTAAGAACGGGGCGAGGGAGTGAGAGAGCGGCGCCCGCACTACTTCACCACTCTCGCCGCCTCCAATAACCGCTCGCTCGCACTCGCCGTCGCCAGCACAGTGCCGTCCTCCGCCATCAGCTTGCCCTCGACGAAGGCAATGGTCTTGCCAAGCTGCGTCACCCTGGCCTCGCCGATGATCGGGCCGGGCCTTGCGGGGCTGAGGAAATTCACGGTCATGCTGATCGTGGTGGTGTAGAGCCGGCCCTCGCTCATCACCAGCACCGCGGGTCCCATGGTGTCGTCGAGCATGGCCGAGAGCATGCCGCCCTGAATGAAGCCGGCGGGATTGCAGAACTCCGGCTTGCCTTCGAAGCCGAGCCTGATCCAGCCCTGCTCGGGGCGGGCATCGAGCAGGCGCCATCCGAGCAGTTCGGCGCAGGGCGGCCTCTTGAAGTTGTCGAGCGCGGTCTTGACCATGCAAACCTCCGTTGCCGACAATTCAATAGCGTAGGGCTGCTGCCAGCCCGCTGTCAGCAGCCGAAGCGCCGCGCCGCAGCCGCCGGGGAAGCGGATGTCCGGGAACCCGACGATTTTAAGGTCGCTTCAACCACGCGGGTTCACGACCGATTCAATACGATCCAATTGGGCAATTCGCCGGTAAGTGGTTGGCAGTTACCACATGGGACAAGCGACGGTGACACCGGAGCCTTTCCATGCGAGCCCTACTGCAGCAGGCCGCCAACCGCCTGCACGCTTTCGAAGACCATCTGACCGTACGGACGCAGATCGCCGCAGCCGTGGCCGCGATGTCCATCGTGCTGGTCGGCACGCTCGCGGCGGGCGCCGCGCTCATCAGCTACAGAAACACCGCCGCACTCATCGAGAACAGCCTCACGGGAACCGCGTCCACGGCCTCCGGCCGGCTCGATCGCTTCATGGCGACCCGCCAGCAGGAGATGAAGCTGTTCGCCGAATTACAACCGATGCAAACGCAGTGGCAGGGTGATCCGGCCGCGCTGCGCAGCTCGCTGGAGAATCTCCAGCGCACGTTCTCCGAATTCGCCTGGATTGGTTTCGCCGACGTCAATGGCAACGTTGTCGCCGCCACCGGCGGCCTGCTCCAGGGCAAGTCCGTGGCCGCGCGGCCCTGGTTCAAGCAGGGGCTCGAAAGGGTTGCCGTCGGCGACGTCCATGAGGCCGTGCTGCTGTCCTCGCTGCTGACCCAACGCGCCAACAACGAGCCCTACCGCTTCGTCGACATCGCCGTTCCCGTACGTGACACCAACGGCGATCTGCTCGGCGTGCTCGGCGGTCATCTGAACTGGGATTGGGCGAGCAGCTTGATCAAGGACGTCGAGGCCAACGATGGCAACGCCGACGCGACGTTGTCGATCCTCAGCAAGGGCGGCATGGTCCTGGTGGGCCCGCAGAAGGAGACCATCCGTTATGGCGGCGACGAGCTCGCGGGCATGGTGAAAGCCGGCGCCGGCACGTTCAGGGAAACCGAGGACGGCCGGCAAATGCTGACGGCGTTTCACGTCGGCAAGGGTCATCGCGACTATCAGGGCCTGAACTGGATCGTCACCGCGAGCCAGCCGGCGAGCGTCGCGCTCAAGGCCGCGATCTCGTCGGCGCAGGCGATTCTGGCGATCGGTGCCGTGATCGCCCTGATCGCGCTGTCGCTGGCGTTGCTGGTGTCGCGCCGGATCGCCGCGCCGATCATCGCCTTCACGCGGGAGGCCGACCGCATCGGCCGCGCGCATGGTCCGACCATGCTGGCGCGGCAGAGCGGTTCGGCCGAGGTCGTGCAGCTCTCGCGCGCGCTGCGGTCGCTGCTGCGCCGCATCGGCCTTGCCGAGGAACGCACCAAGGAAGCCGAGCTGCGCGCGACCGAGAACGCGATGCAGCTGCAGGAGGACATGCTGAAGCTGCGCCAGCTCGCCGACACCGATTTCATGACCGGCCTGATGAACCGCCGCTCCTTCCTCGCCGTCGCCGACGATGCCGTCGCGTTCTGCCGCCGCTACAAGCGCAACATGGCGACGCTGATGATCGACATCGATCATTTCAAGAAGATCAACGATACCTTTGGCCATGCCGCCGGCGACGATGCGATCAAGCGCGTCGCCGAGATCGTCAGCCAGTCGATCCGGACCACCGACAAGGCCGCCCGCTTCGGCGGCGAGGAGTTCGTGGTGCTGCTGCGCGAGATCGACCAGGAGACCGCAATCCTGCTCGCCGATCGCATCAGGACGTCGATCGAGAGCGCGCGGGTGACCCATGACAATGTGGTCATCCCGATCACCGTCTCGGTCGGGCTCGCGCTGTTCGACGAGAGCGACCGCGACGTGCAGGACATCATCGAGCGCGCCGACCAGGGCCTCTATGTCGCCAAGAAGACCGGGCGCAACCGCACCTTCCTGATGCCGGCGGAGGACGAGCGCGCCGCGCGCGCAGCCTGATAATCTTCAGTCCAGCGCGTGCGCGATCACCTTGCGCATGACGTTGGGCAGCGCCTCGCCGGCAAGGGTCGCGATCGGCACCCAGCGCATGCCTGCGGGCGCGCGCGTGCGGGCTTCGGCCTTCGCCGTATAGACCACCAGCTCCAGCGGGAAATGCGTGAAGACGTGGGTCACCACGCCCACCTTGCGCTGCCAGCGCGACAGCCCCTTCAGCTCCGGTGCCTGCTGCTTCGCCTTGGCATCGTCATGGCCGGCGAGCCAGTCCGAGCCCGGCACCTCGGTCATGCCGCCGAGCAGGCCCTTTTCGGGACGGGAGCGGACGAGCAGTTCGTCGCCGCGCGTGACGACGAAAGCGGCGCCACGCCGCAGCGTTCCGGCCTTCTTCGGCGCCTTGCGCGGGAACGTCTCCTGCGTGCCCTGCACGCGCGCGGTGCAATCCTCGTTCAACGGGCATAGCGAGCAGGCCGGCTTCTTCGGCGTGCAGATCGAAGAGCCGAGATCCATCAGCGCCTGCGCGCTGTCGCCGGCGCGGGCATTCGCCAGCAGCGTCGCCGCCAGTTGCTGGATCAGCGGCTTGGCCTGCGGCAGCTCGTCTTCAACGGCAAAGAGCCGCGACACCACCCGCTCGATATTGCCGTCGACCGGCATGGTGTGGCGGTCGAAGGCAATCGCCGCAATCGCCGCCGCCGTGTAGGGCCCGATGCCCGGCAGCCCGCGCAGGCCCTCCTCCGTGTCCGGAAACACACCGCCATGCTCGCGCGTCACCGCCACTGCGCAGGCGTAGAGATTGCGCGCCCGCGAGTAATAGCCGAGCCCGGCCCACATCCGCAGCACGTCGTCCTGCGAGGCGCGGCCGAGCGCCGTGACGTCGGGCCAGCGTGCGACGAACTTTTCAAAATAGGGACCGACCGCCTTCACCGTGGTCTGCTGGAGCATGATCTCCGACAGCCACACGCGATAGGGGTCCGACGTCTCCCCGGGCATCGCGCGCCAGGGCAGACGACGGCGATGGCGGTCGTACCATGCGAGCAGTGCGATCGGGCGCGACGAGATCTCCACCTGACCGGGTTCCGATTTCGCCTTCAGCGCGGATTTGGGGCTCATGCTCTCACTGTAGCGGCGTCACGCCGATCTCTCCACGTCATGCCGGCGCGCGTCGCGGGCATCCACGTCTTTCTTCAGGGAACAACGAGGATGGCCGGGACAAAGCCTGGCCACAACGGCGAAGCCGCATGTGGCTCGCGCCCCGAGGTGCTATAAGGCGCCCATGTCCAAGCTTCCTCCCATCTTCAAGCCCGGCCCCATCAGCGCCAAGCCGCTGGGGATCCTGCTCGACGACGTCTTTGCCGAGGCCTATGCCAAGCAGGGCTTTGCGGCGCGCGAGCTGGTGACGCGGTGGGCACAGATTGCCGGGCCGGAGATTGCGGCCCATGCCGAGCCGCTCAAGATGCAATGGCCGCGGCCGGTCGAGGGCCAGCCGCAGGAGCCGGCGACCCTGGTGCTGCGGGTCGAGGGGCCGATGGCGCTGGAGATCCAGCATTCGGCGGATGTGATCCTGGAGCGGGTCAACCGCTTCTTCGGCTGGAGCGCGGTCGGCAAGCTGGCCTTCCGCCAGGCTCCCCTGTCCCGGCCCCAGGCCCGCAAGCGGCCAAGCCCGCCGGACCCAAAGGCGGTCGCCAAGGTCGCGGAAAGCCTCGCCGATATCGAAGACGAGGAATTGAAGACGGCGCTGGCGCGGCTCGGAGCCGCCATCAAGCGAAATTGAGCCTCATTTTGCAGCCAATCTGGACCCGTCCTTGCCGCGCGCCATTGCCTCAAACGACGTTTCAAGCTAGCGACAGGCCGCCCGGGAACCTTCAGGGACCCCCGGGCAAGACCACGCCAATTCGGGAGCCGACCTTGATCATCACCCGCCGCGCCTTCACCACGATGCTGTCGCTGACCGGGCTTGCCGCGCTCGCCGGGCTCTCGCCGCTGCGGTTCATCTCCGACGCCATGGCTCAGGCGGCCGGCGACGTGGCCAAGCCGGTGTCGCTGCCCGACATGGCGCTCGGCCCGAAGGACGCCGCCGTCACCATCACCGAATTCGCCTCGATGACCTGCCCGCATTGCGCGGCCTTCAACGAGCAGGTGTTCCCCAAGATCAAGTCGGAATACATCGACACCGGCAAGGTGCGTTATATCTTCCGCGAGTTCCCGCTCGACATCAAAGCCGCCGCCGGCTCGATGCTGTCGCGCTGCATCGCCAACGGCGACGCACCGAAATACTTCGCCGTCACCGACATGCTGTTCCGCCAGCAGAGCGATTGGGTGATGAAGAACACCACCGAAACCCTGACGCGGATCGGCAAGCAGGCCGGCCTGACCCAGCAGCAGGTCGAAGCCTGCCTGAAGGACCAGGCGCTGCTCGACAAGATCGCCGCCGACCAGAAATACGCCAGCGACATTCTCAAGGTGGATTCCACCCCGACCTTCTTCATCAACGGCGAGAAGATCAAGGGCGAGACCTCGTTCGAGGAGTTCGCCAAGAAGATCAATCCGCTCCTGAAGAGCTGATTCGCTCGTCAAGATCCTGATTCGCATCTCGAAAGCCGTATCTTTCCCGGCATAAATCCCTTGGGAAAAGCGGCTTTGGCCGGTTGCCCTCGCGGCGCACCGCGGCCATTGTCCGACCGCATGAGGCGCCTCGCGCGACTCGCCCGGATAGTGACACTGCCTTCCATGGTATTGTCCCGGCAGGGGGATTCGCGCCTGCCAACAGAGATGCGTGCTTATGAAAATCACCCGCCTGCGCCTTCACGGCTTCAAGTCCTTCGTTGAGCCCACGGACTTCGTCATCGAGCCCGGCCTGACCGGCGTGGTCGGTCCCAACGGCTGCGGCAAGTCGAATCTCGTCGAGGCGCTGCGCTGGGCGATGGGTGAAACCTCGTACAAGAGCTTGCGCGCCGCCGATATGGACGCGGTGATCTTCGCCGGCTCCGGCAACCGTCCGGCGCGCAACCACGCCGAAGTGACGATGACGATCGACAATGCCGATCGCACCGCGCCGGCGGCGATGAACGACAGCCAGCTGCTCGAAATCTCCCGCCGCATCGAGCGCGAGGCCGGCTCGGTCTATCGCATCAACGGCCGCGACGTCCGTGCCCGCGACGTGCAGATCCTGTTTGCGGATGCCGCCACCGGCGCGCGTTCGCCCGCCCTCGTCCACCAGGGCAAGATCGGCGAGATCATCCAGGCCAAGCCCGAGCAGCGCCGCCGCGTGCTCGAAGACGCCGCCGGCGTCGCCGGTCTGCACGCCCGCCGTCACGAGGCCGAACTTCGGCTGAAGGCGGCCGAAACCAACCTCACCCGCGTCGAGGACGTGATCGGCCAGCTCGCAGGGCAGATGGAAGGCCTGAAGAAGCAGGCCCGCCAGGCGGTGCGCTATCGCGAGGTCGCGGCCAAGGTCCGCAAGGCCGAAGCCACGCTGTTCCACCTGCGCTGGATCGGCGCCCATGCCGACGTCAACGAATCCGGCCAGACGCACGATCTCGCCGTCCGCGAGATGGCCGAGCGCACCCAGCACCAGGCCGAAGCCGCCCGTATCCAGGCGATCCGCGCCGCCGAAATGCCGGCGCTGCGCGATGCCGAAGCGCGCGCCGCGGCCGGCCTTCAGCGCCTGACCAATGCCCGCGAGCTGCTCGACCGCGAGGAAGAGCGCGCCAAGGAGCGTGTCGCCGAGCTTGAACGGCGTCTCGCCCAGTTCGAGGGCGACATCTCCCGCGCCCAGCAGCAGACCATGGACGCCGACGTCGCGCTGCAGCGCCTCGACGCCGAAGACGCCGAGCTGAAGGAAGAGATCAAGTCGCGCGTCGAGAAGCGTTCCGGTGTCGACGAACGCGTCGGCGAGGCCGAGGCGGTGCTGACCGAGACCGAGCAGCAATTCGCCGAGCTCACCACCGCGCTCGCCGACCTCACCGCCAAGCGCAACCAGCTCGAAGCCAATGTCCGCACCCATCGCGACAAGCTCGCGCGGCTCGACCAGGAGATTTCGAACGTCGCCGCCGAAGAGCAGAAGCTCGCCGC
The DNA here is from genome assembly GCF_000282615.1 of Bradyrhizobium sp. YR681. Lineage (GTDB taxonomy): Bacteria > Pseudomonadota > Alphaproteobacteria > Rhizobiales > Xanthobacteraceae > Bradyrhizobium. The sequence continues at coordinate 9,601 of NZ_AKIY01000087.1, forward strand.
GGAGACCGGCGGCTTCGGCGATCTCGACGAGCTGACCGCGACGGTCGAGACCGCCGAGCAGACGCTGGCGGCGTCCGAGGCCGCCGCGCAGGCGAGCGAAGCCGCGCACGTCGCCGCGCGCCAGACGCTGGAATCCTCGCGCTCGCCGCTCAATGAGGCCGACAAGCGCGTGCAGCGGCTCGATACCGAGGCGCGCACGATCTCCAAGATCGTCAACGGCGAGACCAAGAATCTGTGGCCGCCGATCATCGACGGCATCACCGTCGACAAGGGTTTTGAAAAGGCGATCGGTGCCGCGCTCGGCGACGACCTCGACGCGCCGATCGACCCGTCGGCGCCGATGCGCTGGACCAATGTCGGCGAGCAGGACGGCGATCCGGAGTTGCCTGAAGGCGTCACCCCGCTTGCCAACCACGTTCAGGCCCCGGCCGAGCTGACGCGCCGTCTGGCACAGATCGGCGTGGTGCCGCGCGAGCGCGGCGCCGAGCTGGTCTCGCAGCTCAAGACCGGCCAGCGGCTGGTCTCGCCCGAGGGCGACGTCTGGCGCTGGGACGGCTTTGTCGCCGCAGCCCACGCCCCGACCGGCGCCGCACGGCGTCTCGCCGAGCGCGCCCGCCTCGTCGACATCGAGAACGAGCTGGAGCAGGCCCGCATCGACGCGCAGATCAAGCGTCAGGCGCTGGAGAATGCCGAGTCCGAGCTGCAGATGGCCGCCAGCACGGAAGGTGCCAGCCGCGAAGCCTGGCGCGCCGCGCAGCGCGAGCTGAACGTCGCGCGTGAGCGCCACGCCACCGCCGAGCGCGAGATCAGCCGCCACGCCGCGCGCAAGGCGACGCTGTCGGAAGCGCACAGCCGTCTCGCCGCCGACCGCGCCGAAGCCGAGGCCGCCTACGAATATGCCGAGGCCGGCATCACCGAGCTGCCGTCGAGCGAGGACACCGAGACCCGTCTCGCCGCCGTCCGCAGCGACATCGAGGGCCATCGCCGCATGGCCGCCCAGGTCCGCGCCGAGGCGCAGGCCCTGGCGCGCGAGGCCGAACTGGCCGACCGCCGCGTCCAGGCGATCCTCGCCGAGCGCACCGAGTGGGCAAACCGCAAGGAAAGCGCGGCCTCCCACATCGACACCATCCAGGCCCGCATCGCCGAACTCACGATCGAGCGCAGCGATCTCGAAAACGCGCCGCAGGTCTTCGCCGAGAAGCGCAGCGCGCTGATCACCGAGATCGAATACGCCGAGAACGACCGCCGCATGGCCGCCGATGCGCTCGCCACCGCTGAGACCGCGATGGCCGAGACCGATCGCGTTGCCAAGCTGACGCTGGAAGCTCTGTCCAGCTCGCGTGAGGCCACCGCCCGCGCCGAGGAGCGCATGGAGGGCGCGCGGCGCCGGCTCGAGGACATCGAGCGCGAGATCCGCGACATGCTCGAGGTCGAGCCGCAGGCCG
>NZ_AKIY01000088.1 GCF_000282615.1 Bradyrhizobium sp. YR681
CCATGGCGCTGCGCACGGCAACGCGGGTCGGCTCGGTGCCCGGCCCCATCGGCAGCCGCAGCGTCTCGTCGAGCTTGCCGAGCAGCGACATCGCGTACTTGATCGGCGCCGGATTGCTCTCGATGAACAGGTTGTTGTGCAGCGGCATCAGCTTGTCGTGCAGCTTCAGCGCGGTGGCGTGGTCACCCTTCGCCCAGGCCGCCTGGAACTCCGAGCACAAACGCGGCGCGACGTTCGAGGTCACCGAGATGCAGCCGTGGCCGCCATGGGCCATGTAGCCGAGGATGGTCGCGTCCTCGCCCGAGAGCTGGTTGAAGTCCTCGCCCATCGCCGCGCGCTGCTGCGAGACGCGCACCATGCTGGCGGTGGCGTCCTTGACGCCGGCGATGTTCTTCAGCTCCCACAGCCGCTTCATGGTGTCGACCGACATGTCGATCACCGAGCGCGGCGGAATGTTGTAGATGATGATCGGGATGCCGATCGCATCGTTGATCGCCTTGAAGTGCTGGTACATGCCTTCCTGGGTCGGCTTGTTGTAGTACGGCGTCACGACCAGCACCGCGTCCGCGCCCGCCTTCTCGGCGTGCTGGGAGAGCTCGATCGCTTCCTTGGTCGAGTTGGAGCCGGCACCGGCAATCACGGGCACGCGGCCCTTGGCTTCAGCGATGCACCATTCGACGACCTTCTTGTGCTCGTCATGGCTGAGCGTCGGGCTCTCGCCCGTGGTGCCGACCGGGACCAGGCCGTTGGTGCCCTCCGAGATCTGCCAGTTGACCAGCGAGCGGAACGCCGCCTCGTCCAGCGAGCCGTTCTTGAACGGCGTGACCAAGGCGGTGAACGACCCCCGGAATTTCGTCTTGGCTGCCATGGACTTCCTCCGTACGCGGCAATCTTGAGAGCAAGCCCCTTTCATACCGGGTCTATCCCGCCGGTAAAAGGGCCGCTTCCGTGTGACGCACCGTTTAGGCCGCGATTTTGCCGCGGTGGTGGTGCAAACCCGGCGAAGGTAAGCGGCTGTTGGTATTTTGTCCGCATATTCAATCAAATACAGCCAGATCTTGTACACATAGGTCTTGAGCCAGTTGACTGATTCGGGGCGACGAAACGCCGTGATCTCATTTCCGCGCGCCGCATGGCGATCCCTAGGTCTGGTCGTGTGCCTGATGGCAGGGCTGTCGCTCGGCTGCGCCGCGCTGGCCAAGTCCGGCGAGACGCCCGCGGAAGCGGCCAAGGATACAGCGAAGCCCGCGGCCAAGGGCGCCGCGAAGGGATCGACCAAGGACACAGCCAAAGACTTAGCCAAGGGAACCGGCAAGGATACAGCCAAGGGCCAGAGCAAAGGTGCGGCCAGCCCCCCGGCCAAGGATGCCGCGAACAAGGATGCCGCGAAGAAGCCAGCCAAGGATGCTGGCAAGACGGCAGGCAAGGCCCCTGGAAAGGACAAGCCCAAGCCTGCAGCCGCGGCCCCCGCGCCAAAATCAAAACCGACCGCCAGCGGCTCACCTCCCAAAACGGCACCCGCCCCGGCCGTGACCGCCACCGTCCGACCGACCGCCCCGGTCGCCGCCAAACCCGTCGCAGCCCCCGTGCTTGCGCCTGCGACCCGTCAGCATGCCGCGCCGCGCAAGCCGGTCACGCCGGCCGCGGTCGCTGCGACCTCGTCGACGTCGCAGGCCGACAAGGACACGCTGGAGAACGTCATCGAGCTCGTGCGCAAGCGCAAGGCCGGCGATGCGACCAATGAAGCAGCCTCGATCTCGGATCCTGTCGCGCGAAAGCTCGCCGAATGGATCCTCCTGCGCAGCGAGGACAATGGCGCGACTGTGGAGCGCTATCGCGCCTTCCTCTCTGCCAATCCGAGCTGGCCGTCGCAGACCTTCCTGCGCCGCCGCCTCGAGGCCGCGATGTGGGACGACAGGCGCGACGATACCGTCGCGTGGTCGTGGTTCGAGAACGAGTCCCCGATTTCGGCCAAGGGCCGTTTCACCCTCGCCAAGGCGATGCTGGCGCGCGGCGACCGCGCCAATGCGGAGCGGCTGGTGCGCGAGGCCTGGCGCAGCGATCCGATGTCGGAGGACACCGAGAACAATGCGCTCGACCAGTTCGGCGCGCTGCTGACGCCGGGCGACCAGAAGGCGCGGATGGATACGCTGCTCTATGGCAGCGAGAACGAGGCCGCGCTGCGCGCCGCAAAACGCCTCGGCGCCGGCTATGTCGCGCTCGCCAAGGCCCGCATCGCCGCCGTCAAGAAGGCGCCGAACGCGCACGCGCTGCTCGAGGCGGTGCCGCGCGAGCTGCACAGCGATCCCGGTTTCATCTTCAGCAAGATCCAGCTGCTGCGCCGCGAGGAGAAGTTCGCGGAAGCCGCCCAGCTGATGCTGTCGGCGCCGAAGGATCCGAACCGGCTCTACAATCTCGACGAATGGTGGATCGAGCGGCGCCTGCTGGCGCGCAAGATGATCGACACCGAGGAATTCCGCAGCGCCTATCTGATCGCGCGCGACGCGGCCCTGCCCTCGCGCGACATCTACAAGACCGAGCAGGAATTCACCGCGGGCTGGATCGCGCTGCGCTTCCTCAACGATCCCGCGACCGCCACCCAGCATTTCGCCCGCATCGGCGTCGGCAGCGTCAATCCGACCGCGCTTGCCCGCGCCGGCTATTGGCAGGGCCGCGCCGCGGAAGCCGCCGGCCGCCAGCAGGAGGCGCGCAACGCCTATGCGCGGGCCGCCGAGCAATCCACCAGCTATTACGGCCAGCTCGCGCGCGCCAAGCTCGGCCTGCCGCAGATCGAGCTCAACAGCCAGCCGCGCGGCCGCGGCGCCGAACGGCTCGAGATCGTGCGCGCGGCGCAGCTGCTCTACGAGCTCGACGAGCGCGAGATGGCGGTGCCCCTGCTCGCCGACATGGGCGAGAACGGCGATCCCGAGGCGCTTGCCGGCCTCGGCGAGCTCACCCAGCGCTACAGCGACGCCCGCGGCATGCTGCTGCTCGGCAAGGGCGCGCTCAACCGCGGCCTGCCCTTCGACTTCTACGCCTACCCCGTCAACGGCATTCCGCAGTTCACGCCGATCGGCCCCGAGGTCGAGCGCAGCATCGTCTATGCGATCGCGCGGCAGGAAAGCGCGTTCAACCCGTCCGTGGTCTCGCCGGCGCAAGCCTACGGGCTGATGCAGGTGACGCCGGACGCCGCGCGCTATGTCTGCAAGCGGCACGGTGCAACCTACGACCTTGGCCGGCTGAAGAACGATTCGGTCTACAACGCCACGCTCGGCTCGGCCGAGCTCGGCGGGCTGCTTGAGGATTATCGCGGCTCCTACATCATGACCTTCGCCGCCTACAATGCCGGCCGCGGCAGCGTGAAGAAGTGGGTCGACCGCTACGGCGATCCGCGCGATCCGAAAGTCGATGCGGTCGACTGGGTCGAGCTCATTCCATTCTCCGAGACGCGCAATTACGTGCAGCGGATCATGGAGAACCTTCAGGTCTACCGCGCCCGCTTCGGCGGCGGCACGCGGTTGCAGATCGAGGCCGATTTGCGCCGCGGCGCCGGCAGCGTGGAATAGCGCCCCTCCTCTCTCGCGAGCGACAGCATGCCCTCGATCACCGGGGCATGAAGGAGACGCTCCGCGCGTCCGGCAGCATCGCCTTCGGGCCCCTCGCTCCGGTCGCCATGTCGGCCGTGCCGTTGGGTGCCGCTCCCCTCAATGCCGCAGCCCAAACCAGCAACTGCTCTAGATCGGATGTTCCTGTCATGTGCAGCGGTGCAGAACTGCAGAAGCGCTCTTGGCTTCAAGTCCTTCGACGAGCGCCAAAGCAACGGGATGGCGCGGGGCTCGACCAGCGTGAGAGCGCCTGCAACCGGCTGGTCCTGGATCTGAAATAAGAACGGCTTCGCTTTGGACTCCAAGAGGCCGCCCCGGTTGGCCGCCTCTTTTGCGTCGAGAGTTTGCGGGCGTCCGTCCTGTCAACGATCTGCTGGCAACCCGCGGGCTCTTCGAGAGCCAACAGAAAAGCCCTCCCAAAAAGAAAAACCCCGGCGATTTCCCGCCGGGGCTCTCTGTCAGGTCGTCAGACCGAACTTACCAGTTGCGCTGAGCGCGGAGGAGCAGGGTGATCGTGTCCTGATCCTTCAGCTCATAGACCGCAGCCGGCTTGGCCGTGGTACCGGAACCAGCGTAAGCCACCGTACCGGCGTACTTCTGGTCGAGGTGGGTCCAGTTCAGGTCAGCCGAGAACGTCAGGTTCTTGACCGGGGTCCAGCGGGTGATGATACCGACCTGGCCGACGGCGAAGTCCGGGTTACACGAGGTCACACCTGCCTGAGAGGCACCCGTGACGAACACGCCACCGACACCGCAGAGCGCGGTCTTGGCAAGCGCGCCATACTGCGCCTGAGCGTAGGCACCGTAGAGCGCAGTGTTCCAGTAGGGATCCCAGTTATGGGTGTAAGCGCCACGGAAGCCCCAGGTCTTGACGGTTTCCTGCGAGCTGCCCGTGATGTACACGGTGTCCGGAGCATTGGCGAAGCCGACGCTCTGGTAGGCGATGCCGGAGCTGCCGAACATCGAGTAGGTGCTGCCCGCCAGGTTCTGGAAGTTGTAGCGGGTGGCACCGTCGGTGTAGACGCCCGAGATGTTGATCACGTCACCCGCACCAGTCGGGATGTTCTTGATCGAGAGAGCGAGCTGGACAGCCCAGCCCCACTTGTCGTCGGGGTGGCCGGTCGGCTCAGTGGCGCCGTAGTAGGCAACGTGGTTGTCATGCGCAGCGACTGACGCCTGGAAGAGACCCCAAGCCTGGTCGACGCGGACCATACCGACGAGGTTCGGCGAGCGGGTGCCGCTGATGGCGTTGGTGCCGTAAGCACCACCGATCATGCCAGCCGCGGTCGCACCGGTCAGGTTCTGGTTGCCGGCCGTGTAGTAGGCAGAGGAATCTTCAGCCGAGAACGCCGCCGTCACGCCCTGACCGAAGTCAGCCGTATACGAGAACTGCGCAACACCGGTAACGGTGCCGCTGCCGCCGACGAGGCTGTCGAAGTTGTTGCCGGGATAGTTGGTCCAGGGCGCGTCGAACTGCGACACGGCCTTACCCATGGTGAAGCCGGCGAACTGGATGAAGGCGTAGTACACGCCGAGCGAACCGGCCGAGGTGTTGCCGTCGGTGCCGTTGATCGAAGAACCAACGAGCGCCGGGGTCGCACCAGAGGTGTTGAGGCCCAGGGTGCCGCTGTACACGGTACCGCCAGTTGCACTGCCGCTGCCGGCATAGTTGCCGGTCGTCCAGGAGAACACGCCGTCGAAGAAGGTACGGACGACGCCGTACTCGGTCGCGGTGCGCGTGTCGATGTTGAGATCTTCACGAGCGCGCATGGTGTAGTAGTTCGTCAGACGGTTGCGTGCGCCGTTGTTCGACGTGAGCTGACCGCTGAAGTCCGAGTTGGTGTTCAGCGCGACTTCAGCGCGCAGATAACCACCCAGCTTGATGCAGGTGTCGGTGCCCGGGATGTAGTAGAAACCCGCACCGTACAGCGAGCAGATCTTCACGTATTCGACGGCCTTCGCCTTCACGGGAAGATCGGCCGCCTGCGCTCCGCCAACAGCGATGAGACCCGCCGCTGAACCGAGCAAAAGGCTCTTAACCAACTTCATGTTAAACCTCCAAGTTTGCTCTATAGGGAAGGTTCCGGATCCGCTGGGTGAAACACCCTAGGTTGGTTCCCTTGTCCCTTAACTCACCGCTTAGTCGCTTCGCGCCTTCGGACACACCCGCTGAACGCGAGGGACTTAAGCGAACCACCTAAAACGGGACGACCTCGGGATGCCCCCCTCCGTCGCTCAGTCACAATTACCGAACGTCCTTGCACACACAACAACAGAACGCTCCGAAACGGGCCTATGAAGCTCGTTTTCCGACGGGTGTTGCACAAATAACACGCAGATGTGATCAAAGCGCCCTTACAAGCCATTGATTCTAATTGCCTTTTTTAGGCGGTTCCATTTGCCGTCAAAATTCCCCATCTGAGGCGCCGCAGCCGGGACCTCGACCAGAAACGGCTTTGACGCGCTCGAATCGTGGAATCAGAAGCAGACTCAAAGGAGAAGGCACAGCCTCCTCTCCGCGCCTCCTGACGAGGCTCAGGCCCGCCTGCGGCAGCGCCCGAGGCGCGCAGCGGACCCTTTATGAACGGCGGGAATGATCGGGATCGGGGCCGGCAGCTCGGCCGGCGGAGACGGAGGAATTCGCCCCTTCGAAAATCGCTGGGAATATTCGAGCAAAAACACGCGCTTCCAAATTGACCGGCCCAAGTAATTAGATGCATAAGGCTCGCACCGGAGAGGTGGCCGAGTGGCTGAAGGCAACGCTTTGCTAAAGCGTCATACGGTCTCAAGCTGTATCGAGGGTTCGAATCCCTCCCTCTCCGCCACCCAGCGGCAGAATCAAAGATCTTTCACCTGAAAGCGGGCGTTGAGCCGCGAAAGTCTGGCGCAAGGATCGGCGCGGCTGAGCCCGGCCCGATTCGCGCTCCTTATATACGTGCGTGTGCATCTGGATGGGCGATCGCCAGATCCGCCAATGCGAGGGCGATATCAGCACCGCCTCGCCGGCCCAGACGTTAAACCAGACGCCGGAACTGCGGCGGCACGGAAAGGTCCAGGCGAGGATGCCGGTCTTGTGCGGCCGTCCGAGTTCCAGATCGCAATCGTCGGGCGCGATCTGAATCGGCAGCCATTGACCCGTGGTCGGGTCATTCTTGTCGGGGGTGCTCATGCCGCGCGGGTTTCGTGGCGGCACGATACAGGAACTTGATTCAGCGCAACCGGGTTCACCCGTGAAAACACGGGTGGGGATGCGACTCTCAGTTCAGTGAGCGGAAACCCACGCCCTCGCCTCGCGCTGCGCGGCCGAGATCTCGGACTCCGACATCTGCCCGGCGACTTCCTGGCGCAGCGCCACGGCGTCCTTGCGTCCCTTCAGGGCGGCGAGATTGAACCATTTATGCGCGGCGACGAGATCGACGAGGCCCGAGCGGCCGCTCGCCCAATAGATCCCGCGCTCGAACAGCACGTCCGACAGCGCGCTCGCATCGATCGGCGTTGCCGTATCGAGATCGAAAGTACCCTGAAACATAACGCATCCCCTTTTTTCTTGTGCCGCCTCGTCCCCCGAGCGCGGCTCCCGTCCAACTGTGATTTGCATGATCCCCTTCTGGGATCGTGCGCTGCTCAACTCATCCCCGAGTCTTCTTGCCAGACTCTTCTTGCCCAATGCCGTTTGCCGGCTTGTTGGAGGCGATGATGGCGGGCAAATTTGAATGGCAGTTTAAGTATCGCGATGAAGCAGACGTAAACGCGAGCGGGCGGCGCGCGCAGGGCAAATGCAAGAAGTCCCCATTTTGCAGGCACTTCTGCGATTCGTCAGATTCGGTTTACCCTGGGATTTTCGGAGAACGATAACCATCGCGCGCAGTGGCGCATGGATTTCGGGGCTTTGGCGCCGCTGCTCGCCCGCGCCCCGGCTACGCCGGGCTTACGGTCCTGGAACGCCGAAGCTTCAGCGAAGGCGGCAGGCAGACGCCCCGGTAATCATGCGGCGGCGATCGTCACGCGATGGGCCGCGGCATGCCGGATCGCCCGGCCGGAGCGGTGACACCGCGCATAGCAAGATCGCACACGACAAGACGGCGCACGACGCCATCAGCGCCGAAGCCCTCGCCTGCCCCTGGGCAGTGCGGCCACGTCGCGATCGGATCAGCAATGTCGGGAATGGGGATGCCGGCAATACCCCGGCCTCAAGGAACGAGGGCGTCGGCGAACACGTCAGGACCAGATTCCACTTTGACCGCGAGGCTACTCGTGAAATTGCAGAACCGGAGAACCGGCCCCGCACCGAACGAAGAAAACTTGTTTCTTCTGCCGGACCGCGAACAGGGCGATCCGACCGTTGACCTGATGTCTCGCCGACACCCTCTATCGTCGACCAGAACCTCCAGGAGGCGCTGATGACGTGCCGGCTCTCGAGGAGCCGGCAACTTCAGAAGTCGAAGTTACTTCTTCTTCGCGACCTTGCGGGTCTTCTTCGCAGTCTTCTTCACTGCGCTCTTCGCCTTCTTTACCTTCTTCGCCTTCTTAGCTTTCTTGGCCATGTTGCCCTCCGATGTGTGAGATGGCTTTAATTGCTGCATGCATTCGGGGATCGAGTGCACACTCATTCCGAATACACCAACACGACGAAAAAAACATCTTCTCACTTAAGGAAGTGTTGACGGCGCAGCGCGCGTGCGCCAGCCGCGCCTGATTTGCCGATGCGCAGAGACACGCGCCCGCGATTGCAAATCGTTCTCGCGACATCGATGTCGACAGCAGCGAAGATTGCGAAAAACACTACGCAGCAAGTATTATTTTGAGCACGCATATCGCGCGCGATCAGCGCAACGACAAACGCCGCAAAGCGCTCGATCGCATCGCCGGAGCGAGTCGCGGACTCTGAGTCGCAAATTTTGGCAATGAAATTATTTTCGTCCACAACAGCGCGAGCGCTCGTCGGAGCGTGTGCAAGCCGCCGTTTTGCGCGAATCGCATGGCGGCGATTCGGTGGCGCCGCGCAGCTCGATCAGGTGGTGAGAGGGTGATGTTGACCGACGATGATGCGCGCGAACGTCGCATTGCGCACCGATCGCGAGGTGACGAAGCGCGTCCGTCACCTCGTTCGAACGCGTGAGGCTAGATGCCGAGCTTGGACTTGAGCAGGTCGTTGACGCTCTGCGGGTTGGCCTTGCCGCCGGACGCCTTCATCACCTGGCCGACGAACCAGCCGAGCGACTGCGGCTTGTCCTTCACCTGCGCGGCCTTGTCGGGATTGGCCGCGATGATGTCGTCGACAACCTTTTCGATCGCCGAAAGATCCGTGACCTGCTTCATGCCGCGGCTTTCGACCAGCGCGCGGGGATCGCCGCCCTCCTGCCAGACGATCTCGAACAGATCCTTGGCGATCTTGCCGGAGATCGTGCCCTCGCCGATCAGGTCGATGATCGCGGCAAGCTGCTCGGCGTTGACCGGCGAGCCCGTAATATCCCGGCCTTCCTTGTTGAGACGGCCGAACAGCTCGTTGATCACCCAGTTCGCCGCCATCTTGCCGTCGCGAACGCGATTGCCCAGCTTGTCGAGCACGGTTTCGTAAAACACGGCGCTCTCGCGTTCGGCGACGAGCACGCTCGCGTCATAGGCCGACAGGCCGAAATCGGCGACGAAGCGCGTCTTCTTCTGATCCGGCAGTTCCGGCAGCTTCGCCTTCAGCGCGTCGACGAACTCCTGGCTGAATTCCAGCGGCAGCAGGTCGGGATCGGGGAAGTAGCGGTAGTCGTGCGCCTCTTCCTTCGAACGCAGCGAGCGTGTCTCGCCCTTGTTGGGGTCATAGAGCCGGGTCTCCTGGTCGATCTTGCCGCCATCCTCCAGAATTTCGATCTGGCGGCGCGCCTCGTATTCGATCGCCTGGCCGATGAAGGTGATCGAGTTCAAGTTCTTGATCTCGCAGCGGGTGCCGAGCGGCGCGCCCGGCTTGCGCACGGAGACGTTGACGTCGGCGCGCAAGGATCCCTTCTCCATGTCGCCGTCGCAGGTGCCGAGATAGCGCATGATCGAGCGCAGCTTGCTCACATAGGCCTTGGCTTGCTCGGCATCTCGGATGTCGGGCTTCGACACGATCTCCATCAGCGCCACGCCACAGCGGTTCAGGTCGATCAAGGACAGCGACGGCAACTTGTCGTGCTGCATTTTGGCCGGATCCTGCTCCAGATGCAGCCGCTCGATGCCGACGGTGGCAGTTCTGCCGCCCTCGAGCTCCACGATCACCTCGCCCTCGCCGACGATCGGCGACTTGTACTGGCTGATCTGGTAGCCCTGCGGCAGGTCCGGATAGAAATAGTTCTTGCGGTCGAACACCGAGCGCAGATTGATCTGCGCATTGAGGCCGAGCCCGGTCCGGACCGCCTGCCTGACGCATTCCTCGTTGATGACGGGCAGCATGCCCGGCATCGCGGCGTCAACCAGCGACACGTGGCTGTTCGGCTCGCCGCCGAACGCGGTGGAGGCGCCCGAGAACAGTTTTGAGTTCGAGGTCACCTGGGCATGGATCTCCATGCCGATGACCACCTCCCAATCACCGGTTGCTCCCTTGAGAAGCTTGTGTGTGGCCGTGCTCATGTCCTGCTCCCGAGCAGCGTGGCAGCGATCCGCTCCCACTCCGCCTCCAATGAATCCTTTGCTGCGGGCTGGCCGGCCTGGCGGTACCAGTAGCCGGCATTGCCGAGATCGCCTTCGACGCGGTGCAGATAGGCGTGCACCCAGGCCGCGTCGCGGCCGTTATCGTCCTGAACGATCCTGTGCGCTTGGTCCCAGTCGCCCTTGCCGGCCCACCAGAGGCCAGCCAGCGGCGCGTTCAGGTCTGGCGCCGGCGCTGCGCCGTCGAGGCTCGCGATGAAGGCAGCCACATTCACCACCACCTCGCGGGCGTGAAGCGGCCGGCGGCCTGCTCGATCACCTCGCCGAGCGAGAACAGCGTCTCCTCCTCGAACGGACGACCGATCAGCTGGAGCCCGAGCGGCAGGCCCTGCGCGTCCTTGCCGGCGGGCACCGCGATGCCCGGCAGTCCCGCCATGTTCACGGTCACCGTGAAGATGTCGTTGAGGTACATCTCGACGGGGTCGGCGCCGCCCTTCTCGCCGATGCCGAAGGCCGCAGACGGCGTCGCCGGCGTGAGGATCGCGTTGACGCCGTTGGCGAAGCAGTCCTCAAAGTCCTTCTTGATCAGCGTACGCACCTTCTGGGCGCGCAGATAATAGGCGTCGTAATAGCCGGCCGAGAGCACATAGGTGCCGATCATGACGCGGCGGCGCACCTCCGCACCAAAGCCTTCTGCGCGGGTGTTCTCGTAGAGCTCGATGATGTTCCTGGCCTGCTCGCGCAGGCCGTAGCGGACGCCGTCATAGCGCGCCAGGTTCGAGGACGCCTCCGCCGGCGCCACGATGTAATAAGCCGGCAGCGCGTATTTCGTATGCGGCAGCGAGACCTCGACGAGCTCGGCGCCGGCCGCCTTCAGCCAGGCCGCGCCCTCGCTCCACAGCTTCTCGATCTCGGCCGGCATGCCGTCGAGCCGATACTCCTTGGGAATGCCGATCTTCATGCCCTTCACAGACTTGCCGATCGCGGCCTCGTAATCCGGCACCGGGAGATCGACCGACGTCGTGTCCTTCGGATCATGGCCGGCCATCGAGCGCAGCAGCATGGCGCTGTCGCGCACGCTGCGGGCGATCGGACCGGCCTGGTCGAGCGAGGAGGCAAAGGCGACGATGCCCCAGCGCGAGCAGCGGCCATAGGTCGGCTTGATGCCGACGGTCGCGGTGAACGCGGCCGGCTGGCGGATCGAGCCGCCGGTGTCGGTC
>NZ_AKIY01000089.1 GCF_000282615.1 Bradyrhizobium sp. YR681
GAAAAGCCGGTCTATCGGCTCGACCTGCGTTTGCAGGGCGACGACGAGACGGTGTTCTTCGACGTGTGAAACATGGGTGTGCCGGCGATACCTGGTCGCCGGCATGCGCTTCTCAGACAGCGCATCGATGGCCGGCTCGACGTCGATTGCCGGGGCGCCACGATCGATCTTCGCTTCTGTGCGTCAGCTTCGCTGACCCAAATCCGACGACTTGGCGGACGAATTCCGTAGTCTTGCGGAGTTTTCCGTGCGGCTGTCCCGTCGTCGCGCAATCCCGCATTTACCGCAGCGATCTAGATTCGGGGCGGAATGTGATTCGCGCCGGGAACGCTCATGAAAATTCGCCTGTCGTTGTCCTCCGCGATCATCGCGTTCGGCATCGTGATCGCCATCGGCTTCACCGCGGTCGTCTCCACCAGCCTCTATGCATTGCGTGAGCTCAAGGTCGGCGGCCCGCTCTATTCCGACATCAAGCTCGGCAACGACCTCATCGCGGACATCCTGCCGCCGCCCGAATACGTCATCGAGGCCTATCTCGAGGCGACGCTGGCGATGCGCGAGCCGGACCAGCTCGCGGCGCATGGCGAACGCCTGGTCCAGCTCCGCAAGGATTACGACGAGCGCAAGGCGTTCTGGATCGGTTCCAGTCTCTCGACCGACCTGAAGACCGCGCTGGTGTCGAAGTCCGATGCGGAGGTCCAAAAATTCTGGAAGCTGTTGTCGGACCAGCTCCTGCCGGCCCTCAAGGCCAAGGACGCCGCGGCCTCCGAGCGTGCCTATGCGCAGCTCAAGAACGCCTACGCCGCGCATCGCGCCGTGATCGACAGCATCGTCGAGAGCGCCAACAAGCAGAACGCCGACATGGAGAGGCTGGCTGCGGATCGCGACAGCTCCATGCTCTACATCCTCCTCGGCGTTTCTGCAGCGGTCCTGGCTTTCATCGCCGCCGGCCTGCTCGGCGTCGCCCTCGGCGTGGTACGCCCGATCGTGCGCATGACCGGCACGATGCAGAAGCTCGCCACCGGCGACCTCGCCGCCGACATCCCCTTCGCGCACCGGAAGGACGAGGTCGGCTCGATGGCCGGAGCGCTCCAGGTATTCAAGCAGGCGGCGGTCGATAATTCCCGCTTGCGCGAGGAGCAGCTGCGGCAGGAGCAGGAGGCCGCACTCGCCAAGCGCGGCGCGCTGCACCAGATGGCCGAGACCGTCGAACGCGAGACCGGCCGCTCGGTCGACACCGCGAGCGCGGCGACGCAAGGCGTCGAGCGCGCCGCCTCCAGCCTGTCCGAGATCGCCCGCTCGCTGTCCGCGGAGTCGCAGGCGGTTGCTTCCGCCTCTACCCAGGCGCTTGGCAGTTCACAGACCGTTTCGGCCGCGGCCGAGGAGCTGAGCGCCTCGATCCGGGAGATCGCAAATCAGGTCGCGCGGACCAGCACCGTCACGAAATCCGCGGTCGCCGGCCGCGAGCAGGCCCGTTCGACCATCCAGGCGCTGGCAGGATCGGTGAAGAAGATCGCCGAAGTCTCCGACCTCATCGGCGGCATCGCCGGCCAGACCAACCTCCTTGCGCTCAACGCCACGATCGAGGCGGCGCGCGCCGGCGAGGCCGGCCGCGGCTTCGCGGTTGTCGCCGCCGAGGTGAAATCCCTGTCCGACCAGACCGCCAAATCCACCGAGGAGATCACCCGGCTGATTGCCGAAATTCAGGCTTCGACACAGGCCGCGGTCGATGCGGTCGAGACCATGGGAGGCCACATCGTCGAGATCGACGGCGTGGCAACCTCGGTCGCCGCGGCGATGGAACAGCAGGATGCGGCGACGCGGGAAATCTCGCGGTCGATTTCCGAATCGGCTTCGGCTGCGAAGGAGGTCTCGGCCAAGATCGGCAATGTCAGCCGCGACGCCGCGTCGGTGAACGAGCGCGCCACGGAGGTGCGGCAGGCCATCGCCGGCATGGCCGCCAATCTCGAACAGCTGCGGTCGGTCGTGGTCCGGACCGTGCGGGACTCGACTGCCGCGGCTTAGCGCCTGGCGCCAGGCCCGCCGCTGGTGCCCCGGGGTGTGATCGTGCAGTATGGCGCGGGACAGGGGCATCGTGAATATCATGACACCTCCACAACTGCCTGATGTCGTCGAGCCCGCCCGACTGACGGCTGCGCTCCGCAGGGGCGGCGTGCTGGACGCTGGCGCGGTGCGCGAGGTGAAGGTGCTGCACCAGCGCGACACCGTCGTGTCGCACATCATTCGCCTCGGCCTGCGCTATGTCGGCGAATCCGCCGGTGCTCCGCAATCGCTGATCCTGAAGATGGCGCATGCTGCTTTCGCCGGGACACTTGCAGATCGCGGCGAGCACGAAGTGGCCTTTTACACGCAGCTCGCGCCGAACATGCAGCCGGGGCTCGTCCCGCGCTGCTTCCATGGGCATTTCGACGAAGAGAGCGGGGCCTGGCATCTCCTGCTCGAAGACCTCACCGATAGCCACGAACTCGCGACCGTGCCGACGCTGCCGCCGTCGCGCGATCAGGCGATGGCCATCGTCACGGCGCTGGCGCGCATGCATGCGGGATGGTGGGATCATCCCGAGCTCGGCGAGACCGTCGGCGCCTGGGCGAGCACCGAGGAGAGTACGGCGCGCATGGAGACCTTCGCCGGTCATTACGACCGTTTCGCCGATCAGCTCGGCGATCGCCTGAGTGAGGAACGACGCATCCTTTATCGCCGTCTCATCGAACAGTCGGCCCGGTTATCGCAGCGCTATCATTCGCGCCGTCACGTCAGCATTGCCCATGGCGACGCCCACACCTGGAATTTCCTGATGCCTCGCGCCGGAATTGCCGACACCGTGCGCATCTTCGATTTCGACCTGTGGGGCATCAATGTGCCCACCAGCGATCTCGCCTACATGATGGCGATCCAATGGTATCCGGAGCGCCGGCAGGCGCTCGAGCGGCCGCTCCTCAATCGCTACCACGAGACGCTGCTCGCGCACGGTGTCGCCGGCTACACGCGCGGCGCACTCGACCAGGACTATCGCTGGTCGGTGCTCTGGCACATCACCAAGCCGGTCTG
Source organism: Bradyrhizobium sp. YR681 (assembly GCF_000282615.1). Lineage (GTDB taxonomy): Bacteria > Pseudomonadota > Alphaproteobacteria > Rhizobiales > Xanthobacteraceae > Bradyrhizobium. Next base: position 3,070 of record NZ_AKIY01000089.1, read on the forward strand.
GCAATGGAGCATCAACCTCCCGCCGGGAATCTGGTGGAACAATCTGGAGCGGGTGATGATGGCGGTCGAGGATCTGGGCTGCGAGGAATTGTTGTAGAAGCTGCAAGCCGTCATTGCGAGGAGCACTTGCGACGAAGCAATCCAGACTGCTGCCGAGGAGGCAGTCTGGATTGCTTCGCCTCGCTCGCAATGACGGGGAGGCGCCCTGCCTACTCCATCACCGCATGGTCCGGTCCCGCCGCCTGCTTGCGCAGCGTCGCCTTGGTTGAGCCGATCATCAGGGCGAGCGGGATGGTGCAGAGGATGAAGACCATCACCAGCATGTAGTCGTGCGCAAAGGCGATGATCTGCGCCTGTACGCTGACCATCCGGTCGGCCATGGCGCGGCCGGCGTCGGTGGTGAGGTTGATGATGCCGCGCACGTCGGGCATCTGGAGCGCGTGGTTGAACGGATTGATGTGTTCGGACAGGATCGCGTAGGTCTTGCGCGTGCCCTGCGTCAGCTCGGCGATCACGATGGAAATGCCGACCGAGCTTGCGACATTGCGCAAGAGCGTCAGCATCGAGGTGCCGTCGGTGCGCAGATGGTTCGGCAGCGTCAGGAACGCCACGGTCGAGAGCGGCACGAAGACGAGGCCGAAGCCAAAGCCCTGGATCACGCTGACGATGACGATCTCCGGCACCTGGGTCTGGTCGGTCCAGCCCGTCATCTGGAACAGCGAGGCCGCGGTCAGCGTCAGGCCGCAGATGATCAGCGTGCGCGCCTCGATCCAGCGCATGATGCGGCCGACCATCATCATGGCGAAGAAGGTGCCGAAGCCGCGGCTCGCCAGCAGGCCGCCGGCGGTGATGATCGGGTAGCCGATCACGTTTTGCAGATAGGGCGAGGCCAGCGCCATGGTCGAGTACAGCACGAGCCCCATCACCGTCATGAAGATGCAGCCGGTGAGGAAGTTGCGGTCCCGAAACAGCGCGAACTGGATGAACGGCCGCGAGGTCGTGAAGGAGTGGGCGAAGAAATAATAGAAAGCGATGCCGGAGATCACGAACTCGGTGACGATCTCGACCGACTCGAACCAGTCGAGCTGCTCGCCGCGGTCGAGCGCGAGCTGGAGCGCGCCGATCCCGATCGCCAGTGCGCCGAAGCCGAACCAGTCGAATTTGAGGCTGAGGTTCTTTTCGGTCTCGTCCATGAAGACGATCAGCCCGAGCACGGTGATCGCGCCGAACGGCAGATTGACGAAGAATACCCAGTGCCAGGAATAGGTCTCGGTCAGCCACGCCCCGAGCGAGGGACCCATGATCGGGCCCATCATCACGCCCATGCCCCAGATCGACATCGCCTTGGCGCGTTCCTGGAGTGTGTAATAGTCGAGCATGACCGATTGCGACAGCGGCACCAGCGCTGCGCCGAACACGCCTTGCAGCAAGCGGAACAGCACCATCTGGTTGATGTCCTGCGCCAGGCCGCACAGCACGGACGCGAAGGTGAAGCCGGCCGCGCAGATGATGAAGATCCGCTTGCGGCCGAAGCGGTTGGAAATCCAGCCCACCGGCGCCGTCATGATCGCGGCGGCGACGATGTAGGATGTCAGCACCCAGTTGATCTGGTCCTGCGAGGCCGACAGCGTTCCCTGCATGTAGGGCAGCGCGACGTTGGCGATGGTGGTGTCCAGCGCCTGCATGATGGTCGCGGTCATGGCGCAGATCGTCACCATGTTCCGGCGCAGGCCGGGCACCATCAAAGCGGGATTGGACTCCGCCATCGGATCAGTCCTTGTCCTGATCTTTGTCTTGGCTCGCCGTCGCCGACAGTCCGAGCAGGCCGGCGAGCGTGCGCTTGTGGCCGGTGTCGATGGTGGCATAGACGCTCATGCCGGCCTTCAGCTTCCGCACATATTTGTCGGTCTCGTCGAAATAGATCCTGACGGGCACGCGCTGCACCACCTTGACGAAATTGCCGGTGGCGTTCTGCGGCGGCAGGATCGCGAACTGAGCGCCGGTGCCGGGCGAGAGCGAACCGATCTTGCCCTTGAAGACGTGGTTCGGGAACGCGTCGACTTCGAGCGTGACCGGCTGGCCCTCGGTGACGTGGGTGAGGTCGCTCTCCTTCGGGTTGGCGTCGACCCAGGGATGGGCGACGTCGATGATGGAGAACACCGCCATGCCCGCGGTGACGTAGCGGCCGAGCTGGATCTGCTCGACCTGTGTCGCGACGCCGCCCATCGGCGCGCGCACCACGGCATGGTCGAGATTGCGCTCGGCGTTTTCCAGCTTGGACTTGGCCTGTGCGTAGGGTGGGAATTTCTCCAGCGGCAGGTCGGTATCGCCGAGCAGCTGCGTCTTGGCCGTCGAGATCTGCTGCTTGACGTATTGCGCGATCGAGCCCGAGGTGACCAGCGCGTTCGACGCGTTGTCGAGATCGAGCTGCGAGCCAAAGCTGTTCTTGACCAGCGCCTGCTTGCGTTCGACGTCGCGCTGCTTCAGGTCGACGCCCTTCTGGGCGAGATCGAGCATGTCGCCGTAGATCTTGATGTTGGCGCGAAGGTTGTCATAGGTCGTCTGCGCCTGCATCAGCTGCGCCCTGGCCTCGTCCACCGCGAGGCGGAACGGCACAGGATCGATCTCGAACAGCACGTCGCCCTGCTTGACGAGCTGGCCTTCCTTCACGACGACCTGCTCGATCTTGCCGGAGATGTCGGGCGTCACCAGCACCTTCTGCGCGCCGACATAGGCGTCGTCAGTGCCGACATAGCGGCCGCCATTGAGATAGAAGGTGAGGCCGCCGATGGCGACGACGACAGGCAGCACGACCATCAGCAGGAATCGCCGATAGCGACGCAGGCCTGCGATGAAGCGGCGGCGCGGATCGGCGCCGGCCTTCTTGGTGGGTTTGCCGCTGTCGATCTTCTGCTCGGGCTGGAACTTGAGAACCTGATCAGCCATAGCGCTGCTCCTTACGCGCTTGTTCCGCCCCAGAGGTCTGGATCGCGTCACGCACGTTTTCCTTGATTGCTTCGAGTTGGGTGAGAAGACGGTGGGCATCGGCCGGGTTGATGCCCTCGAGCGCGTTGGCGGTGATTTCGGACCTGAGCCCGCTCATCTTGCCGAGCAATTGCCGGCCGGCCTTCCTCAAATAGAGGCGCTTGACGCGGCGGTCCGAAGCGTCGCTGCGGCGCTCGATCCAGTCATTGTCGCAGAGCTTGTCGATCAGGCGCGTCAGCGTGATCGGCTGCACCTCGAGGAGCTCGGCGAGCTCCGATTGCTTCATGCCCTCGCTGCGCTCGACCTTGGCCAGCACCGCCCATTGTGCACGGGTGATGCCGAAGCGCGAGGCCTCCTTGTCGGCATAGACGCGCAGCAGGCGATAGAGCTCGGCGAGCGTAAACAGGAAGTTCTGGTCCACGGGCCCGCGGCTCATGAGCTTGGTCTCCTATAAGCTTGCAATACTATAAGCAAGCTTATGATTATTTCACGGCCGGCAGATGCGACGCTGTCCCGCCGGAAAAGCATGGCTGGCAGCCGTTTGCGTCCCGGCCTTTGGGTTCCCCGGCCGAAATGCTAGAAGGCGGGCCGAATGACCCTCGCAAAGCCGGCATTTCCGACGCCCGACCACGATCACGGCCGCTGCACCGCGGACGCGCTGGCGCATGCCGAGGCGGTTTGCGCGCAGCGGGCGCAGAAATTCACGCCGATACGCCGCCAGGTGCTGGGGGCGCTGCTCTCCAGCCATCGCCCGCTCGGCGCCTATGAGATCATCGACGAACTCGCCAAGTCGATGCCGCGTCCGGCCCCGATCACGGTCTACCGTGCTCTCGATTTCTTGATGGCCAACGGCCTCGTGCACCGCATCGAAAGCCGCAACGCCTATCTGGCCTGCGCCGCCCACGACCATGATTCGACCTCGGCGGTGGCGTTCCTGATCTGTGAGCGCTGCGGTCTGGTCGGCGAAATCCCGTCGGGGTCCTTCGCCGGGGATCTCAACGCTGCGGCGCGCAGCTCGGGCTTTGCCCCCAAGCTGTCCGTGGTGGAGATCACGGGCATCTGCACGCATTGTCAGAAAGCTGCATAAAGCAACAACGGCGCAAAGCCGATATTCGGGAAGAAATGTCCTCACCTCAAATCAACCAATCCGCCGCACGTCCCCTGAGTGCCGGCGCCATCGCCCTGATGCTGATGCTGTGCCTGACCTGGGGGTTCAACCAGATCGCGGTGAAGCTGGTGCTGGTGGATATTCCGCCGATGCTTCAGGCCACGTTCCGCTCGATCGGCGCGCTGCCGGTGCTGTTCCTCATCGGCACGTTTCGCGGCGTGAAGTTCTTCGAACGTGACGGCACATGGAAGGCCGGCCTGGTCGCGGGGCTGATGTTCAGCATCGAGTTCGTGCTGATCTACCAGGGCCTGCGCTTCACGCCGGCGTCCCGTGCCGTGGTGTTCCTCTATACCGCGCCGTTCTTCGTCGCACTCGGGTCCTACCAGGCGCTCGGCGAACGGCTGGGCGGCATGCAATGGCTGGGGCTCGCGGTGAGCTTTGCCGGCGTCGCGCTCGCGATCGGGGTGCCGCAGCCCGATGTCGATGCCAAGGTGCTGCTCGGCGACCTCATGATCGTCGGCGGTGCTGTGCTGTGGGCGGCCACCACGCTGGTCGCCAAGAGCACGAGGCTGCGCTTCGTCGCGCCCGAGAAGGCGCTGGGCTATCAGGTCGCGACCTCGATCCCGATCCTGGGGCTGGCCGCCTGGCTGTTCGGCGAGACCATCCCCCATACGCCTTCGCCGCAGTCCATCGCGCTCGTGGCCTTCCAGGCGATCTGGGTGGTGGGAACCACGTTCACGCTTTGGTTCGCGCTGGTGAAGGCCTATTCGGCCAGCAAATTGTCCGCTTTCACCTTCATCACCCCTTTGTTTGGCGTGGTGGGTAGCTATTTCATCATGCACGAAACCCTGAGCCTGACATTCGGGGCCGCGGCGGTCCTTGTAATTGCTGGGCTTTTTCTGGTTAACCGTCCCAGCCAATCGGCCGCGGCGCCGGCGGATGCATTGCTGAACGTCACCAAAACCTGATATTTGGACCCCATGAACAAGCTCGAAAACCCCATCGATTCCGATATCGCGGGCCCCGCGCCCCGGCACCGGACCACCCAGGTCAAGGTCGGCGACGTCGCCGTCGGCGGCGGCGCGCCGATCGTCGTGCAGTCGATGACCAACACCGACACCGCCGACATCGACGGCACCATCGCCCAGGTCGCAGCGCTCGCGCGCGCCGGCTCCGAAATGGTCCGCATCACCGTGGACCGCGAGGAGGCCGCCGCTGCCGTTCCGCACATCCGCGACGGCCTCGCCAAGCGCGGCATCACCACGCCCTTGATCGGCGACTTCCATTATATCGGCCACAAGCTGCTCGCGGCCTATCCGGCCTGCGCCGAGGCGCTGGCCAAGTACCGCATCAATCCCGGCAATGTCGGCTTCAAGGACAAGCGCGACACCCAGTTTGCCGACATCATCGAGATCGCCAACAGGAACGGCAAGCCGGTGCGCATCGGCGCCAATTGGGGCTCGCTCGACCAGGAGCTTCTGACCAAGCTGATGGACGAGAACGCCGCCTCGGCCAATCCGCGCGACGTGCGCGCGGTGACGCGCGAGGCCATGGTGCAGTCGGCGTTGCTCTCGGCCGCGCGCGCCGAAGAGCTCGGCATGCCCAAGGACCGCATCATCCTCTCCGCGAAGGTCTCGGCGGTGCAGGACCTCATCGCGGTCTACCAGGACCTCGCTTCTCGTTCCGACTACGCGATCCATCTCGGCCTGACCGAAGCCGGCATGGGCTCGAAGGGCATCGTGGCGTCCTCGGCCGCGCTCGGCATCCTCTTGCAGCAGGGCATCGGCGACACCATCCGCATCTCGCTGACGCCGGAGCCCGGCGGCGACCGCACCCGCGAGGTGCAGGTCGGCCAGGAACTGCTCCAGACCATGGGCTTCCGCACCTTCGTGCCGCTGGTTGCGGCGTGCCCCGGCTGCGGCCGCACCACCTCGACCACCTTCCAGGAGCTGGCGCGCTCGATCCAGGATTTCATCCGCGACGAGATGCCGGGTTGGAAAACGAAATATCCCGGCGTGGAAGAGCTCAACGTCGCGGTGATGGGCTGCATCGTCAACGGCCCCGGCGAATCCAAGCACGCCAATATCGGCATCTCGCTCCCGGGCACCGGCGAAGCGCCGGCCGCGCCCGTCTTCGTCGACGGCAAGAAGTTCCGCACGCTGCGCGGGCCCACGATCTCCGCCGACTTCAAGGCGCTGGTGATCGACTACATCGACCAGCGCTACGGCCAGAACGCCAAGGTGCCGGTGACCGCGGCGGAGTGATTTCACTCCGCTAGTGCTCCACACTCCGCTGTCGTCCCCGCGAAGGCGGGGACCCATAATCACAGGGCGTGGTTATGGCGAGAGATGATGGCTCAGAGTCTTCGTCAAACCTGATCCTGTGGTTATGGGTCCCGGGCTCGCGCTCCGCGCGCCCCGGGACGACGGCTGCGTTTGCAGGGCAGATTGCGTATCTGCCGCCGCACGCTACGATGTCTCCAATCAACAATGATCGGGAGACACGCCATGAGCTCACTCGCCGGCAAGCAGGGCCCGCGCTATCGCCACACGGCTGAAGACGGCGCGCCGTACGAGACCATTGCGGTCGAAAAGCTCACGCCCATCATCGGCGCGGAAATCTCCGGCGTTGATATCGGCAAGCTCGTTTCGGACGATGCCCGCTCCAACCAGCAGATGGGCGAGATCCACCGCGCGCTCGCCGAAAACCTCGTGATCTTCTTCCGCGACCAGGAGATCACGCCCAGGCAGCATCTCGCCTTCGGCCGCAAGTTCGGCGAGCTGCATTTTCATCCTGCCGCGCCGCACGAGGACGAAGACCCGGCGTTGATGAAGATCTATGCCGACAAGAATTCGCCGCGGGCCAATGGCGAGGGCTGGCATTCCGACGTGTCCTGCGATCTCGAACCGCCGATGGGCTCGATCCTCTACATCAAGCAGTGTCCGCCCCGCGGCGGCGATACGCTGTTCGCCAACATGTATGCCGCCTATGAGGCGCTGTCGGACCGCATGAAGGCCTATCTCGACGGTCTCACCGCGCTGCATGACGGCGAGCCGATCTATCGCGGGCTCTATGCGAACTATGGCGTCGCGGACCGTCCGTCCTATCCGAACGCCGAGCATCCCGTGGTGCGCACGCACCCGGTCACCGGCCGGAAGGCGCTCTACGTCAATCGCGGCTTCACTCGCCACATCAACGGCATCCCGCGCGACGAGAGCGACGCGATGCTCGCCTATCTCTACCAGCACGCCGAAAACCCGCTGTTCCAGTGCCGCTTCCGCTGGACCGAGAACGCCATCGCCTTCTGGGACAATCGCTGCACCCAGCACCGCGCGATGTGGGATTACTGGCCGCACACGCGCTCGGGCACGCGCGTGACGGTGAAGGGGGAGCGGCCGGTGTGACTGGAGCGTAGGGCGGATTAGCGAAGCGTCATCCGCCACCTTTATCGCGGCGAGATCGGCGGTGGGTTACGCTACGCTAACCCACCCTACGAAGCACGTTCTTGCGTTGACGTCCTCGCGCTCCCGCGCCAATCTTCCGAAAAACAAGTCGGGAGGATCCGCCATGCTCCGCGCCGAGGACAACAAGTTCCTGACTGAAGCGGGCCCCGGTACGGCAATGGGCGAGCTGTTGCGGCGCTTCTGGATTCCTGTGCTGCTGTCCGAGGAGCTCCCCAAGCCCGACGGCGAGCCCAAGAAGATCACCGTGCTCGGCGAGGAGCTGCTCGCCTTCCGCGACACGCGCGGCGTCGTCGGAATCATCGACCAGTACTGCCCGCATCGCGGCGCCAATCTCTGGCTCGGGCGCAACGAGGAATGCGGCATCCGCTGCGTCTATCATGGCTGGAAGTTCGACACCGACGGTGCCTGCGTCGACATGCCGACGTCCTATCCCGATCTCAACGCAAAAGACCTGATCCGGATCAAATCCTATCCGGTGCGCGAATGGGGCGAGATGATCTGGGCCTATATGGGGCCCGCCGCCGTGATGCCCGAGCTGCCCGATCTCGAAATGGCGCTGCTGCCGGCCTCGCACCGCTACGTCAGCAAGAAATGGCAGGACTGCAACTGGGTGCAGGCGCTGGAAGGCTCGATCGACACCGCGCATTTTACCTTCGCGCATCTCTCCTTCGACAAGGAGGAGAACGAGATTCTGGATATCAAGAAGCACTTTGTGAATCCGCTCGTGCGCATGAACAGCGACCACATGCGCTGGATCGCCGAGGACCCCCGCCCCGTGATCAAGGTCAGCCCTCATGATGCCGGGCTGACGATCGCCGGCGGCCGGCTCACCGGCGGCGACAATGTCTACTGGCGCATTGCGCAATTCCTGATGCCGTTCCATGCCTATGCGCCGAGCGCGATGCCGGGCGAAAACATCTTCGGCCAGACCTTCGTGCCCGTGACCGACACCAATTGCTGGATCTACACCTATGTCTGGAATCCGGACCGGCCGCTGACGCAGGCCGAGCGCGATGCATTTGATCGCGGCAACGGCGTGATCGCGGAGGTCGACGACAATTACGTGCCGCTGCGCCACAAGGGCAATGATTACCTGATCGACCGCAAGCTCCAGAAGACGCGGAGCTACACCGGAATCAAAGGCGTCTCCGAGCAGGACGCCGCCGTGCAGGACAGCCAGGGCCCGATCGCCGACCGCACCCGCGAGCATCTCGGGCCGACCGATCTCGGCATCATGCATTTCCGCAAGGTCGTGATGGAGCTGGCGCGCGCGCTCCAGCAGGGCGAGCCGCCGCCGCATGCCGCGCATCAGGATCGCTACGCGGTTCGCTCTGGCGCCTGCGTCGCCAGCAAGGCCAAGGATCTGCCTGCGGTGATGCTGGAGCGTTTCGGCGACGTCGCGGGCTTCGTCGGTCGTCCCAAGGTCGCCGCAGCGGAGTAGCGCTTGGAGAGATCGCGCAGCATCATCGCAGCTCTCGTTGCGCCGCTCGTCGCGTCGATCCTGCTGTGGTCGCTTGCACCGGTTGACGCCGGCCAGGCTGCGCCCGTGCGGTCGCATGCGAAGCCAACGCCGAAGCCGCCGAATTCATCGGCCAAATGCGAGATGCCAAAGTTCCGGATCGTCGTGGATGTCGGGCATACCCCGGACTCCTACGGCGCGTTGAGTGCGCGCAACGATCCGGAATTCGGCTTCAACCTCCGTCTCGCCAGACTCATCACGACGAAACTCAGATCCGAAGGCTTTGCCGCAACCCGTCTACTCGTTACCGACGGCAAGGCGCGGCCGAGCCTTCTCAAGCGCGTCAGTGCCGCGAATGACGGGCGGGCCGATCTATTCCTCTCGATCCACCACGATTCGGTGCCGGACACGCTGATCGAAACCTGGGAATTCGATGGCGCGATGAGCCATTTCAGCGACCGGTTCTCGGGCCATTCTCTGTTCGTGTCCGAGCGCAATCCGCATTTCGCCGCCAGCCTCAAGCTGGCCCGGATGATCGGCCGGCAATTGAAAGGGCAGGGCCTGCACTATGCCAGCCAATACACCCTGCCGCTGATGGGCCGCTACCGGCGCCAGTTGCTCGACAAGGATGTCGGCGTTTACCGCTATGACGGCCTCGTTGTGCTGTCGCAGACCCGGAGCCCCGCCGTGCTGCTCGAAGCCGGCTCCATCATCAACCGCGACGAGGAAATGGCGATGAACTCGCCGGAGCGGCACGAGCTGATTGCGGGGGCCGTCGCGGCGGCGATGGGCGAGTTCTGCCAGAGGCGGTAGGTTTGCTCCGCCGCGGCGGCAATGACCGGGAAGCTACAGCGGCACGCCCCGATACTCCCTGTTCGCGAGGCTCGCCTCCTCCAGATCGAGGTCGCGCTCGATCCGCCGCCGCGTTTCGTCGGTGATCTGGCCGTCGCGCAGGAGGTCGTGGATGAACTTGCGTTCGGCGCCGATCAGCTCGCGGGTCAGCGCGGTGCCGGCTGCGGAGACGTCGTGATGGGCGGGATCGAGGGAATCCGGAAGCTGGTTGGCGCGGATGTCGTGGCGGGCGCGCAGGAGCTGCATCACCTCGTCGGAAACCTCCTTTTCCGCGGTCAGCGCGTCCAGCGATTTCAGCGCTGCGTCGAGGGCCTGGCGGCGCGCCGCGATCTCGGCCTCGTGCTCGGCGACATGTTCGCTGCGGCCGGCTTCCGCGACGCCCAGCCAGCGCACCACCGGCGGTAGCGTCAGGCCGACGCCGATCAGCGTGATGAAGATGACGCCGAAGGCGACGAACAGGATCAGGTCGCGATACGGAAAAGCCTCGCCGCCGGGCAGCGTGAACGGCAGCGCCAGCGCGGCCGCGAGCGACACGGCGCCGCGCACACCGGTGAAGGCGAGCACGAATGGCCATTGCCAAGTCGGCGACGGATCGCGCTTGCGCAGCGACTTGCTGAGGATCCGCGGCAGATAAGTCGCGGGATAGAGCCAGGCGAAGCGCGCGATCACGACGACCACCAGGACCACGGCGGTCGCGATCATGATGTCATCGAGCGGAAACGCCTTCGACTTCTCGTAGAGCGCGCGCATCTGGAAGCCGGTGAGCAGGAATAGCATGCCCTCGATCAGGTAGATCACGAGGTCCCAGAAGAAGATGCCTTGCAGGCGCGTCGCCGACGAGATCAAGAGCGGCCCGTTCCAGCTCACATAGAGGCCGCAGGCGACGGTGGCGATCACGCCGGAGCCGCCGACATGTTCGGGCAGCCAGTAGGAGACGTAAGGCGTGATCAGCGACAGCGTCAGCTCGACCTGCGGATCCCCGGACCATTTGCGGAAGCGCAGGGAGAGCCAGCCGACGCCGATGCCGAAGGCGATTTCGCCGGCGACGATGAGGAGAAACTCACCGGCCGCCAGCGGCAGCGAGAGATGCCCGACCATGATGGCGGCGAGCGCGAAGCGGTAGAGGATCAGCGCGGTGGCGTCGTTGGCAAGCCCTTCGCCCTCGAGGATGACCAGAAGCCGGCGCGGCATGTGCAGCCGCCGCGCGATCGCGAGGGGCGCCACCACGTCGGGCGGTGCGACGATGGCGCCGAGCAGGAAGCCGACGGTCCAGGGCAGTCCGATCACATAGTGCGTGGCGGCCGCCACCAGCGCCGCGGTGAAGATCACCGCGCCGACCGCGAGCAGGACGATCGGGCGCAAATTGTTCCTGAACTCGCGCCAGCTCATGGCGACGCTGGCCGAGTAGATCAGTGGCGGCAGCACCATCAGCAGCACCAGTTGTGGCGGCAGCTCGACTGGCGGCATGCCCGGCACGAAGGCGAGGCCGACGCCGGCCAGCATCAGGAGAATAGCAGGCGCCACGTTGAAGCGGCGTGCGGCCAGCGCCACACCGGCCAGTACGGCAAGCAGGATGAGAAAGGTCTGAAACTTCGCTTCCATGATGATCTGTCTTCACCCGGAAGCGGCCATGAGGTCAACATGAGGTCAATGCGGCGGCCTTACGCCAGCCGCTCGGTCACCATGCGCCCGATATGCGCGAACACGGCTTCGATCTGCGCAGTGCTCGGCGTTCCGCCCTGGGTGTAGGCAGCGATCAGGATCGGCGCATCCGACCTGGTATCGGATTTGGGCCAGGCGACCGCGATATCGCCCGATGCGTCCTTGCCGTTGTTGCCGGTCTTGTCGCCGATCTTCCAGCCTGCCGGCAGGCCGGCGCGCAGCCGGTTGGCGCCGGTCTTGCAATTCACCATCCAGTCGGTGAGCTGCGCGCGCGAAGCTGGCGACAGCGCCTCGCCCGTCACTAGCCGCTTCAGATTGCCGGCCATCGCGGCCGGCGTCGTGGTGTCATGGGGGGCGCCGGGCGGCGAGCGGTTGAGCTCGGGCTCGTTGTGGTCAAGCCGCGAAATGGTGTCGTCGAGCGAGCGCCAGAACGCCGTGAGCGCGGGGGGGCCGCCGATCCGCGCCAGCAGCAGATTGGCGCAGGTGTTGTCGCTGAGCTCGACGATGGCCTTGCACATCTCGGCGACCGACATCCTGCCGGCCGGGATATTTTGCCTGGCGACCGGTGCGTATTCGAGCAGGTCAGCCTTGCTGTAAGGGATCATGGCGGAAAGTTGCTCCTCGCCGCGATCGACCCGCGCCAGCACGCAGGCCGCGAGCGAGGCCTTGAATGTCGAGCACATGACGAACCGCTCCTCCGCGCGCCATGCGATCTTCGCGCCGGTCGCAAGGTTTTCCGCATAGACCCCGATCCGCCCGCCGCTCTCGCGCTCGTAGGTTTCGAGTTCGGGCGGCGCGTCGGCGGCAAGCGCGGGAGAAGCGGCCATCCAGGCGAGCGAGGCGATCAGGGAACGGCGGTCGAGCGGCATGGGGACCTTTGGATAAGCGGAGCAGGGGAGGGGCATGGCGCGATGTTCCCGCGCCGTCATTGCGAGGAGCG
>NZ_AKIY01000090.1 GCF_000282615.1 Bradyrhizobium sp. YR681
ATCACCGGCGGCGAGCCGCCGATCACCTATGTCAACACGGTGAAGCTCGGCCTGACGGACGAACGCATCCACTCGCTGATCCTCGGCTACTGGCACACCATCGTCACGCCACCGATGGTGTTCGCCCGCAACATGGTCGAGGTGAAGAAGGAGATGGAGGCCAAGGGGTTTGTGAAGCCGATCGTAGCCTCGCTCGCCGGCGACGTCGAGGTCGAGGAAGCCGCCGAATATCTCTACCAGAACGGCATCCCGGCCTATGCCTATTCGACCGAGCTTCCGGTCGAGGTGCTCGGCGCCAAGTACCGATGGGCGCGCGGGGCAGGGCTGCTCTGAGCTGTCAACAAAAAACGTCGCTCCCGTGAGGCACCGGAGCGACGTTTCCCACGATGCGGGAAAGTTTCAGGGCACGAGCGTCAATCGTCTGACTGGCTGATATGCAGGTCGCGATGAGGAAAAACGTGATCCGCCGCAGGACCGTCGAGCCGAAATCCGCGGCCGACCAGGAGCCTGAGACCCGCGACGGCGGGGTGCAATCCGTCGATCGCGCGCTGTCGATCCTGGCGACGCTGGCCGAGGATGACGAGGGCTACCGCCTGAGCGACCTGGCGATCCGCACCGGATTGTCGACCTCGACGGTGCACCGCTTGCTCGCAACGCTCGAAAGCCGCCGCTTCGTCCAGTTCGACCGCACGGAATCGAAATGGCACGTCGGCTCGCGCAGCTTCACGGTCGGCGCGAGCTTTGCGCGGCGGCGCAATTTCTCCACGCAGGCGATTCCCTATTTGCGCAAGCTGCGCGATCTCACCCGCGAGACTGCCAACCTCGCCGTGGTCGACGACGAATTCATCATCGTGCTGACCCGCATGGAGAGCCGCGAGATCATGCGCTCGCTGACCCAGGTGGGCGGCCGTGTCGCCATGGTGACCTCGGGCGTCGGCAAGGCGGTGCTCGCGACCTATTCGGATGAGGACGTCGGTGCCGTCATCCGCCATCACGGCATGCCCCGCCTGACCGAGAAGTCGATCGTGCGGCCGAGCGACCTGTTCAAGGAGCTCGAAAAGATCCGCAAGCAGGGTTTTGCGCTCGACGACGAGGAGGCCTGCATGGGCCTGCGCTGTATTGCCGCAGTCATCTACAACGACTGCGCCGAGCCGCTCGCGGCGATCTCCGTCTCGGGCATGACCAGCCGTCTGACCGATGAGAGATTGCCGGAAATCGGGCAAATCGTGCGCGATGTGGCCGGTGAGCTGACATTTGCGCTCGGCGGCGTGATGCCGAAATCCGGCTAGCAGGAACCGGGCCTGGTCGCTGGACAGCGTCGGTCGTTTTGGCTGATATGCGACCAAACGACACAATGCGGCGGCGAACAGCAACGTCCGCACGAGCCTGGAGAATGCCCCCATGTTTCAATTTCCCGCGCGCCTTGTCGGCGCAGCCGTCGCGCTGACCCTTGCGGCAGCCACGCCTGCTTTTGCCCAGCTCGAGCTCAAGCTGATGGCGCCGGCGGCTCCGGGCGGGGGCTGGGACCAGACCGCGCGCTCGATGCAACAGGCATTGGTCGCCTCGGGCGTTGCGCGCAGCGTGCAGGTCATCAACGTTCCCGGCGCGGGCGGCAGCGTCGGCATCGCCCAGTTCGTCAACGGCGCCAAGGGCGACGGCAATCAGCTGATGGTCAACGGCTTCGTCATGGTGGGCGCGCTCGCCATGAACAAGTCGCCTGTCACGCTCGAGCAGGTGACGCCGATCGCGCGCCTCACCGAGGAGATCCAGGTGATCGTGGTGCCCGCGAATTCGCCGATCAAGACGGCGCAGGATCTGGCCGCCGCGGTGAAGGCCGACATCGCCAAGGTGACCTTTGCCGGCGGCTCTGCCGGCGGTGTCGACCATGTGATGGCGGCGTTGTTCGCGGGCGCGGTCGGCGCCGACGCGAAGAAGATCAACTACATCCCGTTCTCCGGCGGCGGCGAGTCGCTCGCCGCGATTCTCGGCGGCAAGGTCACCGCGGGCATTTCGGGGATGAGCGAATATGAAGGACAGATCAAGTCCGGCAAGCTGCGCGCGATCGGCGTGACCTCGGAGAAGCGCATCGCCGGCAGCGATATCCCGACCTTCAAGGAGCAAGGCATCGACCTCGTGATCGCCAATTGGCGTTCGGTGGTCGCGCCTCCCGGCATCACGCCGGAGCAGCGCAAGACCCTGAGCGATGCGGTCGAGAAGATGGTGAAGTCGGACGCCTGGAAGGACATCCTCAAGCAGAAGGGCTGGGAAGACGCCTATCTCGGCGGCGACGCCTTCGCCGACTTCCTGAAGAAGGAAACCGTGCGCGTCACCGACGTGCTGAAATCGGTCGGCCTGGTCAAGTCATGACCGGGGATCACGCGTCTGGCGGTCCCGCCCAGCCGCCGCGGCGCGTCGATCGCGCCGGCATCATCATTGCGGCATTGCTCGCAGGTCTCGCCGTGGTGCTGGTCTGGGACGCGCGCGGCCTGCAATCCACCGCGATGTACGGGATGGGACCGGAGGCCATGCCGGTCGTGATCGCCTGTGGCCTCGCACTGCTCGCGATCGGCAATTTCATCGATGCGCTGCGCGGCAATCTGCCGGCGCGCGAGAGCGCCGATCCTGTGCCGGTAATTCTGATCCTGGTTGGCCTTGCGCTGCTGATCGCCATCATCGGCTTTGGCGGCGGCTTCATCCTGGCGACCTCGGCGCTGTTCGTGACGACGTCGGCGGCCTTCGGGCGCCGCGCCATCCTGGTCGACAGCATCATCGCCCTCGTGATGTCCACCCTCATCTATCTCGCGTTCGACCGGCTGTTGACGCTGAGCCTTCCGACCGGCCCGCTGGAGCGACTGCTGTGATGGACACTTTTGCGGCGCTGGCCCACGGCATGGCGGTCGCCGTTCAGCCGATGAATCTGCTCTATGCGCTGATCGGCGTGTTCCTCGGCACCGCGGTGGGCGTGCTGCCCGGCATCGGCCCGGCGCTGACGGTCGCACTGCTGCTGCCTGTCACCTACAAGCTCGATCCCGGCGGCTCGCTGATCATGTTCGCCGGCATCTATTACGGCGGCATGTATGGCGGATCGACCACCGCGATCCTGATCAATACCCCTGGCGAGAGCGCTTCGATGGCGACCGCGCTCGAAGGCAACAAGATGGCCAAGGCCGGCCGCGGCGGGCCGGCGCTCGCGACCTCCGCGATCGGTTCCTTCGTCGCCGGCACCATCGCCACCATCGGGCTTGCGTTCCTCGCGCCGTGGCTGGTCGATTTCGCCGTGCGCTTTGGCCCCGAGGATTATTTTGCGCTGATGTGCGTCGCCTTCGTCACGGTGTCGGCGACCTTCGGCGATTCCCCGATCCGCGGGCTGACCAGCCTTTTCATCGGCCTGACGCTCGGCCTTGTCGGCATCGACAAGCTGACCGGACAGGCGCGGCTCGCGTTCGGCGTGCCTGAACTGCTCGACGGCGTCGAGGTGACGACACTGGCGGTCGGCCTGTTTGCACTCGGCGAGGCGCTCTATGTCGCATCGCGCCGCCATCACACCGAGGAGAAGCTGGAGCCGGTGCGCGGCTCGCTGTGGATGACGAAGGAAGACTGGAAGCGGTCGTGGAAGCCATGGCTGCGCGGCACCATGTTCGGTTTCCCGATTGGCGCGTTGCCGGCGGGCGGCGCGGAGATCCCGACCTTCCTGTCCTACTCGACCGAGAAGCGGCTGACAAAATATCCGGAAGAGTTCGGCAAGGGCGCGATCGAAGGCGTCGCCGGACCGGAAGCGGCCAACAACGCTTCCGCCGCCGGCACGCTGGTGCCTTTGCTGACGCTGGGATTGCCGACCTCGGCGACGGCCGCGATGATGCTGGCAGGCTTCCAGCAATACGGCCTCAATCCCGGGCCGCTGCTGTTTGCCGAGCGGCCTGACCTCGTATGGGGCCTGATCGCGAGCCTCTTCATCGCCAATTGCATGCTGCTGGTGCTCAACCTGCCGCTGGTCGGGCTGTGGGTCCGGCTGCTCGCGATCCCGCAGCCGTGGCTCTATGCCGGCATCCTCGTCTTCGCGACCATGGGCACCATCGCCGCAAAGCCGTCGGTGGTTGAATTGTCGATGCTGGCCGGTTTTGGCGTGCTCGGCTTCCTGATGCGCCGGTTCGACTTTCCGATCGCGCCGGTGGTGGTCGGCCTGATCCTCGGCCCGATCGCCGAAAGCCAGTTGCGCCGCGCGCTCGCGATCAGCCTCGGCGATCCCATGACGCTGCTGCAAAGCCCGATCTCGGCAACGCTGCTCGGCCTCGCGCTGGTTGCGCTGCTGGCCCCATTCGTGCTGAAGGGGATGGGACGCTTCAAGGCGAACGAGGACTAGCCGTCCCGGCGCGCGTGCTGCGTCCATCTGGTCGAGGAAACGCCATGCCGTCGGAACTTCGCTCGCCCCGTCTCGCCGTCCTGATCGATGCCGACAACGCCTCTGCCAAGATCGCGGATGGACTGTTCGAGGAGATCGCCAAGATCGGCGAAGCCAGCGTCCGCCGCATCTACGGCGACTTCTCCAATGCGCGGTCCAAGGGCTGGGCCGATATTCTGTCGAAACACGCCATCATCCCGCAGCAGCAGTTCGCCTATACGACGGGAAAGAACGCGTCCGACATCACGCTGGTGATCGACGCCATGGACCTGCTCCACAGCGGCCGGTTCGACGGCTTCTGCCTTGTGTCTTCAGACAGCGACTTTACCCGTCTGGCTGCCCGCATCCGGGAGCAGGGCGTCGATGTCTTCGGGTTCGGCGAGCAGAAGACGCCTGAGAGCTTCAGGCAGGCCTGCCGCAGGTTCGTCTATACCGAGAACCTGCTTGCCGGTACGGCGAGCAATCAGGATACCGCCTCGAGATCGCCGCTACTTCAACCCCCTGACGCAGCCATCCCCATGATCAAGAAGGTGATCGCCCAGATGGAAAGCGAAGATGGATGGGTTTCTCTCGGGGAAGTCGGAAAAGGGCTGACCAACCTCGCCCCCGATTTCGATTCGAGAACCTACGGCTCCCGCAAGTTGAGCGACCTCGTGCGAAAGACGAATTCGTTCGAGATCGATGAATCGAACGGGCGGTCGATCCGCATTCGGGTCAAGCCCGCGGCCGCGGCACCGTCGAGACGGCGGAACCCGCGCAGGCCTGCCAGGGCGGGGGCGGCGGGCGGTTCGGCGCCTAAGGCGTAAGCAGGGCCTGCCGCTATATTTGCGCTTGCCCGGTCTGGCGCAGGGCGTAACCATCGTGCGGCCGTAACGCCACGCGAGGGTCCCGATGAGCAAACTTACCCGCTTCGCCGTCGCACCGCTGCATGCGATGACCCGGCGCCTCGCCGACGTCGCCTCCGGGCGCGTCGCGCCGGATCTCGTCGTCACGGGTGCCCGGGTGCTTTCGACCTATTCGGAGCGTATCCATCCGGACCGTGAGGTCTGGATATCAGGCGGCCGCGTCGCCGCGGTGAAGCCGGCTGGAACAGCCAGGAAGGCGTGGCGCGACGTCACGATCTACGACGCGGCCGGCGGGATCATCGCGCCCGGGCTGGTCGATCCGCACATCCACATCGAATCCTCGATGGTGACGGCCTGCGCCTATGCCGAGGCCGCGCTCCTCAACGGCACCACAACGATCTTCTGCGACAGCCACGAGATCGGCAACGTCATGGACGTCGCCGGCGTCGAGGCGATGCTGGAGGACGCGCGCGAGGCGCCGCTCTCGATCTTCCTGACGGTGCCGTCGACGGTGCCGGCGACCTCGGCCGAGCTGGAGACGGCCGGCGGCGACCTCACGCCGGACAAGATCGCGGGCTTGTTCGACCGATGGCCCGAAGCGGTCGCGCTCGGCGAGAAGATGGACTTCGTGCCGGTGACGATGGGGGACGAACGCAGCCATGCCATCCTCGCCGCGGCCTTGAAGCGCGGACGGCCGGTGTCCGGCCACGTCTATGGCCGCGAATTCGTCGCGGCCTATGCGGCGTCCGGCGTCACCGACACCCATGAGGCGATCGACCGCGACATCGCCGATGATCTGCTCGATGCCGGCGTCTGGGTGTTTTTGCGCGGGGGACCACCGACCACGCCCTGGCATTCGCTGCCGCAGGCGATCCGCACCATCACCGAGCTCGGCGCCTCGCACAAGCGCACCGCCGTGTGCACCGACGACCGCGACGCCGACGATCTGCTGCTGTTCGGCCTCGACTGGGTGGTGCGCGAAGCCGTGAAGGCGGGCATGTCGCCGGAGCAGGCCTGGTCGATGGGCTCGCTGCATGGCGCGACGCGCTTCGGCATGGAGGGCGATATCGGCGGCCTCGGCGGCGGCC
>NZ_AKIY01000091.1 GCF_000282615.1 Bradyrhizobium sp. YR681
GGCCCCGGCGGGCCCCTGCCGGTCTCCAACATGGTGGTGACCGATCCGCTGTCGAAAGCCTTCATGGACGCCGCGGTCGAGACCGGTCTGCCCTATAATCCCGACTTCAACGGCGCCACGCAGGAAGGCGTCGGCCTGTTCCAGACCACGACGCGCAACGGCCGCCGCGCCTCGACCGCGGTGGCCTATCTTGGGCCCGCGAAGACGCGCGGCAATCTCCAGATCGAGACCGAGGCGCTCGGCCAGCGGGTGCTGTTCGAGGGCCGCCGCGCCGTCGGCGTCGAGTATCGCCAAGGCGCGACTGTGCGCCGCGCGCGGGCGCGCAAGGAGGTCGTGCTGTCGAGCGGCGCCTACAACTCGCCGCAGCTGCTTCAGCTCTCCGGCGTCGGCCCCGGCGATCTCCTGCGCAAGCATGGCATCGATGTGGTGCTCGATGCGCAGGGCGTCGGCCACGATCTCCAGGATCACATGCAGGTCCGCATCGTGATGCGTTGCTCGCAGAAGATCACGCTCAACGACACCGTCAACAATCCGCTCCGCCGCACGCTCGCCGGCGCGCGCTACGCGCTGTTCCGCAAGGGCTGGCTGACCATCGCGGCCGGTACGGCCGGCGCGTTCTTCAAGACCAATCCGCGGCTTGCCTCGCCCGACATCCAGGTCCACTTCCTGCCGTTCTCGACCGACAAGATGGGCGAGAGGCTGCATGATTTTTCCGGTTTCACCGCATCGGTCTGCCAGCTCCGGCCCGAAAGCCGCGGCTCCCTGCGCATCAAAAGCGCGGACCCGACGGTGCCGCCGGAAATCCGCATCAACTACATGTCCACCGAGACCGACCGCACCACCAACGTCGAAGCCATCAAGATCCTGCGCAGGATCTTGAACGCGCCGGCGATGAAGCCGTTCGTGGTCAGCGAGTACGATCCCGGGGCGAAGGTATCCACGGATGCCGAAATTCTGGATTATTGCCGCGAGCGTGGCAGCACCATCTACCATCCAACCTCGACCTGTCGTATGGGCAATGACGCGCTCGCGGTGGTCGACCAGCGGCTGAAGGTGAGGGGGCTCGAGGGCCTTCGAATCGTCGACGGCTCGATCATGCCGGACCTCGTGTCGGGGAACACCAATGCGCCGATCATCATGATCGCCGAAAAGGCCTCCGACATGATATTGGAGGATGCGCGGTAAATTCGCGCGAGAAGGAGCAGACGGTTTGGCTACGCGACTCAAGATCGGCACCCGCAAGAGCGCGATGGCGCTGGCCCAGACGGAAGAGATCGCGCGCCGCCTGACCGCTGCCATGCCGGATCTCGACGTCGAGATCGTCAAGTTCGACACCACGGGCGATCTCGACCAGACCAGCAAGCTGCTGCCCCATGGCGGCAAGGGCGGCGCCTTCGTCGCGCAGATCCGCGCCGCCGTGCTCTCGGGCGAGCTCCAGGCGGCGATGCATTCGCTGAAGGACATGCCTGGCAACGAGGACACGCCCGGCCTCGTCATCGGCGCCACGCTGTCGCGCGATCCGCCGAACGATGCACTGGTGCTGCGCGAGGGCGTCACGCTGGCGGCGCTGCGCCAGTCGCGCGGCAAGGGTTTCAAGATTGGCACCAACGCCGTGCGCCGCGCCGCCTATGCGCGGCGGTTGTTTCCGGATGTGGACGTTATCCACTTCCGCGGCGCGGCCGACACGCGTGTGCGAAAACTCGACGGTGGCGAGATGCAGCGCCTGCCGGATGGCGGCGCCGTCGGTCCCGCGGATGCGCTGATCATGGCGCGCTCCGGCCTCGACCGCGTCGGCCTGTCCAGCCGCATCGCCTATGAGTTCACCGCGACGGAAATGCTGCCCGCCGCAGGGCAGGGCATCGTCGCCGTCGAATGCGCGGCGCAGGACTGGCAGACGCGGAAAATTCTCTCGGCGATCGACGATCCCACAGCCCACGCCTGCGCTGATGCCGAGCGCGAGGTGCTATGGGTTCTCAACGGTCATTGCAATTCGCCGATCGCGGGCTTCTCGACCATCACGGGCGATCAGATGTCGCTCACCGCGTCCGTGCTTGACCTCTCCGGCAACACGATCATCCAAGCCTCGCGCGCGGGTCCCGCCAATCGCCCGCGTGAGCTCGGTCGTAGCGTCGGACTGGATCTGCTGGACAAGGGCGCCGCCGAGATCATCGAGCGCAGTCGGCCGCGCTGAGGCGCGACCTCCGCGGCACGGATGATCGCGCCGCCTCCCGGATCGACTTGCCTTCAGGCAGGTTTCCGGAGCGCTGCCAGGAGTTCTTTCGCCATCGGTCCTGCGGAGGCCGGATTCTGGCCCGTCATCAGTCGGCCATCGACAACCACCTTTGCTTGCCAGTTTTCCGTCGACGCATAGTCCGCGCCTTCGGCCCGCAGGGCATCCTCAAGCTCAAATGGGACATCTTCGCGGGCGTAGTCGTATTCTTCCTTCTTGGAGAAGCCGGTGAGTTTCTTGCCGCGCACGAAGGGAACGCCGTCGCCAAGGTCCACTCCGAGCAGCGAGCATGGGCCATGACAGACGGCAGTCACGAATTTCCCCGTCGTCCAGGCGCGCGCGACGGCTCGTTGGACCTCGGCATTCCGCGCGATATCGACCATCGGTCCGAGGCCGCCGGGAATCAGGATGGCGTCATAGTCCGCGGTGTCGACCTCCGACAACTTACGGCTCCGATTGAGACGACGGAAAGCCTTGCTTTCGAAAAAGGTCTTCTGGGCCTCATCCTTTTGGTCGTAAGCATCGTAGGGTGTCCATCCGCCCGCAACGGATGCGAATTCCACCGCGATCCCCGCGCCGTCAAGCACCTCAAAAGGGTGAGCGACTTCAGCAAAGAAGAAACCGGTCTTGCGATTGTGCGGCCCGATGATGGCTGCATTGGTGACGATGAACAGAACATGCTGGGTCACGGTACGGCCCCTCTATCGATTTCAAGATACCATGGCTTGGTCAGTCCATTGTGACAGACACCATCGGACCGATATTTCAAAAAAGAACGGCAAACGCTGCCTTGCACTTGACCAGATGTCTCTGACCGCCGCCGAGATCATCGAGCGCGGCCGGCGGCGCCGAGCGCGTTAATTCCGGCCTAACTCGATGCAATTTTAAGCTAACTTGCCGTTATCTGGTCAAGAACTGTCCTGATCGTTTTCGCTTTCCCTTCCGCCGCGGCCGGCGCATAGCAGCCGCGGTTTTGAGCGAGAAGGGTTGCGACGATGACCGCGAACGAGATCTTCATCCTCGAAGATGATCTGACAATGCGAGCAATGTTGAGAGTGGTTCTCGAAGGAGCCGGGTATCGACCGGTCTTCTTCGCGGACGGCGATGCGCTTATCGCCAAGTCCCGCGACAGGTGTCCAGCGTGCATTCTCTTGGATCTGTGCCTGCCGGGAAAGTCGGGCCTGGACGTTCTCGGACAGCTGACCGATCAGACTTATCCGGCGCCGATCCTCATGGTGTCGGGTCAGGGCGATATCCCGACCGCCGTGCGCGCGCTTCGGATCGGCGCGGTTGATTTCGTCGAGAAGCCGTTCCGCCCGGCTGACCTGATTGCGCGGATCGTGTCGGCCGGCGCGGGGCTGGGAGCCCGCTCGGCGGGTGCCGTCGAACATCTCAAACGGTCGCGGGGACTCACCAGGCGCGAATGCGAAGTCCTGGATCATCTGCTCGCGGGATCGTCGAACAAGGTGATTGCGCGCCGGTTTGGCCTCAGTCCGCGAACGATCGAGGACCACCGCGCCAGCATCATGCGGAAGGTGGGTGTCAGAACCATCGCGCAGCTATCAATCTTGGCCTTCGAGGCCCCGGGGGATCAGCCTGCCGCCGCCGAGCGCGCCACCGTTCACTGACAGACCAAGGGGCCGTGGCGACAATCGCGCTTTGCCGCGCAGGTCGCTGCCATCATACCATCGTGCGCCTGTTTTGCCCGACGGGTCAAGAAAAATTTCGGATTATAAGAATATGTCAGAAGATCCAACGACTTCCCTACTGTGCATGGGGTTGTTTTCGCTGTTTTGGTGGAGCTGACTGCAAGAGGTCGCTCGTCGTTCACCCCCGCACGCGCTTGATCATCTGCTCGACATGGGCGATCGGCGTCTCCGGCTGGATGCCGTGGCCGAGATTGAAGATGAACCGCCCCTGCGCAAAATTCGCCAGCACGTCGTCCACCGCGCGGTCGAGCGCGGCGCCGCCCGTGATCAGCACCAGCGGATCGAGATTGCCCTGCACTGCGACACGCGATTGCACGCGCTCGCGGATGAAGGCCGGCTCGGCGGTCCAGTCGATGCTGACGCCGTTGACGCCGGTCGCCTCGACATAGCCCGGCAATTGCGCGCCGGCCCCGCGCGGAAAGCCGATGATCTTCGCGTCAGGCACTTGCGCACGTACGCCCTCGACGATGCGCCGGGTCGGCTCGACCGACCAGCGCGCGAACTCCGCGGGCGGCAGCACGCCGGCCCAGGTGTCGAAGATCTGCAGGGCATTGGCGCCGGCCGCGAGCTGCGCCAGCAGATACTCGATCGAGGCCTCGACCAGCACGTCGATGATTTTGGCGAACGCCTCCGGATGCCGGTAGGCCATCATCCGGGCCGGCGCCTGATCCGGCGTGCCGTGGCCGGCAACCATGTAGGTCGCCACCGTCCACGGCGCGCCGCAGAAGCCGATCAGCGCGGTCTTGGCATCGAGCGCGCCGCGCACGATGCGCAGCGCCTCGAACACTGGCGCGAGCTTGCTGAAGTCGGCCTGCGCGGCGAGCGTTGCGACCTTGGCGGGATCATCCAGCGGCTCGAGCCGTGGCCCTTCGCCGACCTCGAAGCGCACCGCGCGGCCGAGCGCGTAGGGGATCACCAGGATGTCCGAGAAGATGATCGCCGCATCGAAGCCGAACCTTCGGATCGGTTGCAGCGTCACCTCGGCGGCCAGCTCCGGATTGAAGCAGAGATCGAGGAAGCCGCCGGCCTTGGCCCGCACCTCGCGATATTCGGGGAGGTAGCGGCCGGCCTGCCGCATCATCCACATCGGCGGGACGGTTTGCCGCTGGCCGGAGAGCACGTCGATGAAGGGCTTTGTCGCAGACTGGGGCACGAACGATCCTGATGCAGGTTGGCGTTCCTGATACACCGCCCGCGGCCCGAGCGGAACAGGGGAACAAGCGCAAATGCGCCGCGTTGACCTACCATTGGAGGAGGCATTCATGGCTGAGACGTTCAATCCCGCCCCGCACGACAAGCACGCCGATGATCTGCATGAGGCGCTGGCCGCCGATCGTCATGCCAAGCTCGATACCGCGCTGGAAGACAGCTTCCCGGCGTCCGATCCGGTGAGCGCTGCGCAGCCGACGCCTTCGAAGGTCGATGCGGAGGCCGACAGTCCCTCGCTGTGGGACAAGGTTAAGGCGATCTTCAGCTAACGCCGGGGCCGCCGGATTCCGATAGGTTCGCTAATGCCTTGTTAGCGATGCGCCGACTCCGCCGTCCGTAGGACTACGGGAAACCGGGGATATCGCGGCGTATTTCGGCAGTCATTTCAGAGTTCAATAACAGAAGCGGCAGAGGTTCCGGCTATCGGAGACATTCTGCTGCATGAACGCTGCTACCCACAGAGCCGGATGGAGTCGCCTGCCGCTGCGGGCGGCGGCATTCGTTTTGCTGACCTGCGCGACCATCCTCGGCGTCAGCGCCTGGCGAGAATGGGCCGCACGCGACGCGGTGCTCAAGGGCGCCGAGACCGAGATGGCGAATGTCGCCCGCTCGCTGACGCAGCATGCCGAGGACAGTCTCGACCTGCTCGATTCCGGCGTCGTCGGCGTCGTCAGCCGGCTCGAGATGGACGGCACCGAGCCCGCCACGATCGCCAAGCTGCGCACCCTGCTGGAGGCGCGCAAGAAGGCGATGGAGCGCGTCCACAGCCTCGCCGTCATCGACGACCAGGGTAACTGGCTGACCTCGCCGGGTACGATCGGCTCGACGCTCAGCGACGACGCGTTCTTCCGTCATCACCAGCTCTCCCCGAAACGGGAGGCCCATGTCGGCCGTCCCGTGAAGAGCCTGCTCGACGGCGAATGGGTCGTCACCCTGTCGCGCCGCTTCAACAAGCCGGACGGCAGCTTTGGCGGCGTGGTCCTTGCGACCATCAGCTCGAAATATCTTTCGCATTTCTTCGAGCAGTTCGAGATCGGCCGTAACAGCTCCGTGGCGCTGATGCATGGCGACGGCATGATCGTCGCGCGCACTCCCAGCAACGACAAATTCGTCGGCCGCAGCGTCGCCGACACGCCGTTGTTCCGCGACGCCGGCCTGCAACGGCCGGCCGGCGCCTATCATTTCAAGTCGCCGCTGGACGGCGCCGAGCGCGTCAGCTTCTTCAAGCGCTCTGGCCGCTATCCGCTGGTCCTGCTCGCCACCGTCGACAAGAGCGAGCTGCTCGCGCCCTGGCGCACGGCGGCGATCTCCCGCATGCTCTACGTTGTCGCGCTGGTGATGCTGATCGCAGGGATCGGTGCGGTGCTGGTGCGGCAGTTGCAGCGCGGCCAGCGCATGGCCGCCGCCCTGGTCGAGAAGGAAGCGCATTTCCGCCTGCTCGCCGAAGGCTCCAGCGACATGGTCACCCGCATCGGGCTCGATGAGCGGCTGCGTTACGTCTCGCCGTCTTCGAACCGCGTCGTCGGCTGGCGCGCCAATCAGCTGATCGGAACGGACGCGCTCGCCGGGATCCATCCGGAGGATCGGCCTCAGGTCCAGGCCATCGTCGACGCCATGAAGCGCGGCGAGAAGGACGAAGCGCGCGTCACCTATCGCAACGCGCACCGGACAAGCACCGAGGTCTGGCTCGAATCGACCATGCGCGTCACGCGCAAGGACAACGGCAATGTCGACGGCGTGGTCGCGATATCGCGCGACATCACCGAGCAGAAGAAGCTGGAGACCAAGCTCGAGACGCTTGCGATCGAGGACGGTCTCACCGGGCTTGCCAACCGCCGCCGTTTCGACGAGCGCCTGGACGAGGAATGGGCCCGCGCCTATCGCGACCGCTCGAGCCTCGGCCTGCTGATGATCGACGTCGATCACTTCAAGGCCTACAACGACGAATACGGCCATCCCGCGGGCGACGCCTGCTTGCGGGTGGTGGCGCAGATCATCGCCGCCGAGATGAAGCGCCCCGGCGATCTCGCCGCGCGCTATGGCGGCGAGGAATTCGCCATGCTGCTGCCGAACACCGATGCCGCCGGTTGCGCCCGCATCGGCGAGCGGGTTCGCAGGGCCATCCGTGAGGCGGGCCTCGTGCATGCCGCCAATGGCGCATCGGGTTGCGTCACCGTTTCGCTGGGCGGTGCGACCTGCCGGCCGGCGCTGGAGCGCACCGCAGGCGTCGGCACGCTCATCGAGGCTGCCGATCAGGCGCTCTACGCGGCCAAGGAAGCCGGCCGCGACGGGCTGATGATGTCGGTCGAAATGGCGCTCCTGCCCAAGGCGGTCGGCCAGTAATCGCGCTCAATAATGCGGCGGGCGCTCGCTGACCGCTCCCGGCGCACTCGCTTCGGCTTCCTGAAGCCGGTCGCCGAGCTCCGTGATTTTTCGCGTCAGCGCGTCGATCTGCTTCCATTGCGCGGTGATGGTCTGGTTCAGCGTCTCGATCGTGTCGTCCTGATAGGCGATGCGCATCTCCAGCGCGTCGATGCGCTCACCCAGACTCTTGATCTCATTCGTCACGGCCTTGCCCCTTCTCCCGTTCGCGCAAACCGTGGCCGAGCGCGACGCGCTCGTCGAACACGAAACATTCGCCGCGCCAGCGGCTCTGCGCCTCCGGCACCTCTTCCAGATATTTCAAGATGCCGCCCTTGAGGTGATAGACCTCGGCAAAGCCGCGGGCGAGCAGATGCGCGCTCGCCTTCTCGCAGCGGATACCGCCGGTGCAGAACATCGCGATCCTGCGGTGCTTGGCCGGATCGAGCTTTTGCGCGGCAAAATCCTTGAACTGGCCGAAGCTCCTGATCTCAGGATCGACCGCGCCCTCGAACGTCCCCATCGCCACCTCGAAGGCATTGCGGGTGTCCAGCACCAGCGTGTCGGGCGCCGAGATCAGCGCGTTCCAGTCGGCCGCATCCACATAGGTCCCGACCCGGCGGGTCGGATCGGCGGCCTCGTCCCCGAGCGTGACGATCTCCTTCTTCAGCCGCACCTTGAGCCGGCCGAACGGCATGGCTTCCGCGGTCGAGAATTTCAGTTCGAGATTGTTCAGCCGGCCGCCGAACAGGCTGCCGTGCGCGAGCTCATGGGTGAACGCGTCGATTGCCTCGGGGCCGCCCGCGATCGTGCCGTTGATGCCCTCGCCAGCCAGCAGCACGCTGCCCTTCAGCGAAAGGCCAGCGCAAAACGCCCGCAGCGGCTCGCGCAGCTCGCGGTAATCGGGCAGGGCGGCGAATTGATAGAAGGCGGCGACCTTGAAGATCATGTTCTCTGGAATCCTGGCGGCTCGTTTAGCAGGCGGCCGCCGCCCAGAAAACCCGCATCGCCCCGGGACGCGAAAGGCCCATACGCCCAGCGGATGGCAGCCATTTCCCTGGTATGCCAGCATTGCCCGGATGGGCCGGAATGTGTCATGTAGGCCCGGTTTTTCCGAGACGGCGCGCCGTCCGCGCCCACGGCCCAGAGAGCTTCAAGAGAGCAAGAATTCGATGAGAAACTTCCACTTCCCCGGCAGGTCCACGGTCCACGCCACCAACGCGATGGTCGCGACCTCGCATCCGCAGGCCTCGCTGGCCGCGATCGAGGTGCTGCGCGAGGGCGGCACGGCGGTGGACGCGGCCGTGGCCGGCTCGGCCGTGCTCGGCGTGATCGAGCCGCAATCGACCGGCATCGGCGGCGACTGCTTTGCGCTGATCCAGCCGCGCGGCGAGGGCAAGATCATCGCCTATAACGGCTCCGGCCGGGCGCCGAAGGCGGCGAACGCCGACTGGTATCTCGAGCGCAAAATCAACTCCGTGCCGCTGACCTCGGCGCATGCGGTCTCGATCCCCGGCGTGATCGACGCGTTTGCGACCGTGCTGCGCGACCACGGCAAGTTCGGCTTCGACCGCCTGCTCCAGCCCGCGATCAGGGCGGCCGAGGAGGGCTATGTCGTTGCCCCCCGCATCGCCTTCGACTGGAAGAACCAGTTCGAGAAGCTGAAGAATGGCACCAACACCGCGCGTTACCTGTTGCCGGGCGGCAAGCCGCCGGTTGCCGGCGACGTCATCCGCCAGGCCGAGCTCGGCAAGACGCTGCGCGCCATCGCCAAGGACGGCCGCGACGCCTTCTACAAGGGCCCGATCGCGGAGGACATGGTCGAGACCCTGCGCGGAATCGGCGGCCTGCACACGCTCGACGATTTCGCCGCGCACACCACGGAAACGACGACGCCGATCGGCACCATGTACAAGGGCTACGACGTCTGGCAGTGCCCGCCGAACGGCCCCGGCGTCACCGCGCTGTTGATGCTGAACATTCTCTCGCGCTTCGACCTGACCAAGTATGCGCCCGTCAGCGTCGAGCGCTTCCATCTCGAGGCGGAAGCCGCGCGCATCGCCTACATGAACCGCGAGATGCATGTCGCCTCTCCCGAGCATATGAAGATCAACGTCGCCGAGATGCTCGAAAAGGGCTTTGCCGACGAGTACATCAGCAAGATCCGCATGGACGGCATGCTCGATTTGCCTGATGTCGCGCCGCCGATGAATCCCTCGACCATCTACATCACGGTGGTGGACAAGGACCGCAACGTCTGCTCGTTCATCAATTCGGTCGCGCATTCCTTCGGCTCGGCGATCGTCTCGGACAAGACCGGCGTGCTGCTCCAGAACCGCGCCGGCGGCTTCCGCATCCAGCCGGGCCATCCGAACTGCATCGAGGGCGGCAAGCGCCCTCTGCACACGATCATGCCGGGCCTGCTCACCAAGGGCGGCCGTTCCACGATGTCGTTCGCGGTGATGGGCGGCCAGTACCAGCCGACCGGCCAGACCCATCTGCTGACCAACGTCCTCGACTATGGCTGCGACGTGCAGGAGGCGATCGACATGCCGCGCGGCCTGCACTACGAGGGTCAGTACCAGCTCGAGGACAGCGTGCCCGCCGACATCGTCGAGGGCCTGAGGAAGCTCGGCCACAAGACCACCAGCGTGGTCGGCCCGCTCGGCGGCGCCCAGGCGATCTGGATCGACTGGGACAAGGGCACGCTGACCGGTGGTTCCGATCCCCGCAAGGACGGCTGCGCACTCGGCTATTGAGCGAGGCCAAGGGCTGGAAACGACACCTGCATTGCGCTAGACACCTCCCGCCTCGAACGGAAGGTATCTTATGCAGCGTTTCCAGCGCGCACTGCTCGCCATCATGTCGGCACTCGCGATCACCGTGATCGCCGGCGTGTCCGGCTTCGTTTCCACCACGGCCTCGGCCCAGACCGCAGGAAAGACCATGACCACAGCTTCAGGTTTGCAGACCATCGACAGCGTCGTCGGCACCGGCGCTTCGCCGAAGCCCGGCCAGATCTGCGTGATGCACTACACCGGCTGGCTCTATGAGAACGGCCAGAAGGGCAAGAAATTCGACTCCTCGGTCGATCGCAACGAGCCGTTCGAGTTTCCGATCGGCAAGGGCCGCGTCATCGCCGGCTGGGACGAGGGCGTTGCCACGATGAAGGTCGGCGGCAAGCGCACGCTGATCATCCCGCCGCAGCTTGGCTACGGCGCCCGCGGCGCCGGCGGCGTGATCCCGCCGAACGCGACGCTGATGTTCGACGTCGAATTGCTCGCGGTGAAATAAACGCACAAAAAGACCGGCCTCGCGGCCGGTCTTTTCGCATTCAGCTTTGTACGCGTTACTCCGCCGCGCGACGTGCGGCGGCTGCGGCGCGATCGATCGCGTCCTTTGCGGCGTCCTTGGCATCGCCCATGGCCTGCTGGCCCTTGCCCTTGACTTCCTGGACCACGCCTTCGCCCTTCAGGCGATCGGAACCGGTGGCTTCGCCGATGCCCTGCTTGGCCTTGCCGATGGCCTCGTTGGCGGTGCCTTTGATCTTGTCGCTGGTGCTACCCATGAAACTCTCCTTCCAGTTTGCTCGCGGTGACAACGCCCGGCGGCTATGAGAGTTCCGAATTTGGTATGGCTTGATGTCGCGGCTTTGGTTAGTTTCGCGCGCACGGAACCAACAGAAAGCAAGACCCATGACCGGCCATGACCACAGCCATTCCCACCATGACCACGATCATCACGACGATCGCTGGAAACATGACGGCGTGCGCGTCATTCCCGGCAATCAGCTCGACACCAACGTGCCGTCGACGGCCGGCATGGACCGCGCGGCCGCGATCAATTTCGCCCGCGTCGGCGCGCAGAAATTGTGGGCGGGCACGGTCAGCATCAAGCCCGATGCCAAGACCGGCGCGCATCACCACGGCCATCTCGAAAGCGTGATCTATGTCGTGAAGGGCAAGGCGCGGATGCGCTGGGGCGAGAGCCTGCAATTCACGGCCGAGGCAGGCCCCGGCGATTTCATTTTCGTCCCGCCCTACGTGCCGCACCAGGAAATCAACGCCAGCCCCGACGAGGTGCTCGAATGCGTGCTGGTGCGCAGCGACGGCGAGGCGGTCGCCATCAACCTCGACATCGAACCGGTCGAGAAGCCCGAGACTGTGCTGTGGGTCGATCCCATTCACCGAGACCCCAGCGAGAAAAAGTAAGGCCGAAGACTGCGCGGGGTGCGGTGCGGCAGACCCCCGCAGATCAGGTCCCAAAAATATCCGGAAGCGATGTCGGATGGCCGTCGGGCCATCCGTCCTTGGGGAAGAACACCCCAAGGAGCTCCCGATGCCCAGGATGATTTTTCTCAATCTGCCGGTGACCGATCTCAAGCGCGCCACCGCCTTTTATCAGGCGATCGGCGCGGCCAAAAACCCGCAATTCAGCGACGACACGGCGAGCTGCATGGTCTTTTCCGAGGCCATCTACGTCATGCTGACGACGCACGACAAGTTCCGTCATTTCACCCCCAAGCCGATCTCTGATGCGAAGACCTCGAACCAGGCGCTGTTCTGTCTGTCTGCCGACAGCCGGAGCGAAGTCGATGATATCGTTCGCAAGGCCGCGGCCGCGGGCGGGGCAGCCGACCCCAGCCCGATCGACGAATACGACTTCATGTACGGCCGCAGCTTCGAGGACCCGGATGGTCATATGTGGGGCGTGAACTGGCTCGACATGGCAGCCGTCCCCGCCAAGCCCGGCATGGCCACGGCCTGATCGAAAGCTGAAGAGGAGCATTCACGATGTCCAAGCTCGTGCCCTGCATGTGGTTCAACGGCGATGCCGCGGACGCGGCGAAGTTCTACACCTCGCTGGTGCCGAATTCGGAGATTACACACGTTCAGCAAAACGTTTCGGACGGCCCGTCCGGCAAGACGGGCTCCGTGCTCGTCGTCGAGTTCACGGTGGCCGGCCAGCCGCTGGTCGCGCTCAACGGCGGCATGAAGATGGAGTACACGCACGCGCTCTCGCTGATGATCCATTGCGACGACCAGGCCCAGGTCGACAGCGTCTGGAACGCATTCCTCGCCCATGGCGGCAAGGAGCAGCAGTGCGGCTGGATCAGCGATCGCTGGGGCGTGTCCTGGCAGGTGGTGCCGAAGGTGATGTTCGAATTCCTGTCGAGCCCCGACAAGGCCGCGGCCGCGCGGGCGATGCAGGCCATGATGAAGATGGTGAAGCTGGACGTGGAAGTGCTGCGCCGCGCGTTCGAGGGCAAGTCGGCGGCGTGACCCGCGCCACGTACCCGGTGCCGTAGGGTGGGCAAGCGAAGCGTGCCCACGTCCTTTCGCAAATAGAGACAGATGGTGGGCACGGCGCGTTGCGCCTTTGCCCACCCCACGAGACTAGGAGACCATCCGGTCTCAGTAATTGATCCTCAGCCCCACGCCGCCGTGGATGGTGTTGCCCACCGGCTGCGGGCCCAGCGTGCCGTTCGTGAACAGATCCACGATCCAGCCCTTCTGCACGCGGAAGCCGAGGCGGCCGCCATATTCGAACCAGCCCTGGTTGCCCATGGTCGGCACCACCGTGCCGTCACCGGTCACGGTGGCGACGATGCCGCTATGGCTGGCGAAGGACTGCACCCAGCCGCCGTTGATGTTGGTCTCGATGTTGCTGCCGAACAGATGCGTCCACTGGCCGCCGATCTTGACCAGGCTGGTGCGGTCGGTGCCGGTCGCAATGGTGGCGTCGAACGGATTGAACACGACCGCGCTATCCGAATAGCTCGAGACACGCTGCCAGAGCTGCCAGACCTCGATCGAGGCGGCGACCTCGTCGCGCGGTGAGACGCGGCTCATCCAGCCGGCGCGGCCGTAGACGGCGTAGTTCGACGCGTTGGTCGAGCCCGAGACGGTCACCGGGCCGAGGCTGGTGTCGTAGCTTCGCGTGTAGCGCGCCTTCTCCCACGGCGTCAGGATGGTGCCGATGTCGAAGAACGGGCGCGATGAGCCCCAGTCGGTGAAGTCGTAGCGCAGCGCGAAGGCGCCGATCGGCGCGCTGGTGATGTGGTAGCCGCCTTCGTTGTATTGCGTGTAGGCGATGCCGGCGAGCAGCGACAGATTGTTGGTGAGCTCCTTGCGGCCGTGGATGCCGGCCGAGAACGAGCCGGCCGAGCCGAACGCGCTGATGCAGTCGCTGCAATTGACCTGCTCGTTGACGCCGAGCAGCACCGTGCCGAGCACACGGTTGGTGATCATCTGGTTGAAGCGCTGGCCCGCGAGGCCGCCGATCGAATTGCCGCTGGAGTCCGCTCCCGTCGGGCCCGTCGGTGGATAGGGGCTGGGCGACGATGACGGATAGGGGCTCGGCGATGGGGAGGGCGTCGGCGTCGGCGTGTATGTCGGCGTCGGGGACGGCGAATAAGTCGGTGCCGGGGTAGGCGTCGGGCTGCCGCATCCGATCTCGCAAGCCGCCTGCGCTGCTGCCGGGTGGGCATCGAGCGTGACAAGCGCAAGCACAGCCGCAGCGGTCAGCGCGCCGGCGAGGATGAAACGCCTGACGTCGAATATTGCCATCGTCACCGCCCGCACAGCATGCCGTCGTCATGGACGGCGGGCGTGATGGTCGGCGAGGCGTCGGCGTATTGGTTGACCGCGCACAGCCCGGCGCTTGCGGCGCAGTTGGCGGCGAAGGTCCAGGGCGGCGTGTTGGTCTTGGTGATGGAGACCTTGCCGCCGGTCGAGGTGATCACCGCGGTGTCGCCGGGCTGGGTCAGCTGCACGCATTGGAAGCTCGTCGTGCAGACGCTGGCGGCGCCGTCCTGAAGCACGACGACGGAGCGCCCGCGCTGGGAGAGGATGTCGAGCGTGGTGCCGCGCACGCCGATGGTCGCGAGCGGCGTCGTGATCTTGTAGGCGGCCTTTTCCGAATGTCCGGTGACGAAGCGGAATGCGCCTGTCGTCATGCGGATCGCGACGTCGCGGTAGCTGTGCTCGTCGTTGAAGACGGTGCGGTCGAGCTTCAGCGTCGCGCTCGGGCCCAGCGAGAGGTTGGTGCTGTCGGCCATGACGAAGCGCGCCGCGCTGTCGGCGCCGGTGCGCACGGTCTCGTCGCGCAGCATGCTGTCGCCGACACTGATCGGCGTCGTGCTGGCGGCCACGCGCACCACTTCGTTCTGGATCACGACGGCTTCGCCGACGCGCGTCTGTGCCTGCGCACATGGCGCGGCGCAGACGAGTGCCGACAACAGAGTTGGGAAAAGCCAGAAACGCAAAATCATTTCGCAACCGATCGATGTGTCCCTGATCGTACCGGATCGCGCGCGCTTCTGATGTGGCGAAATTATCACAAGCGGCGCGGTCGTGCGTTATGCTTAGTGACAGTTGCGGCAGAATGCGTTCAATGAAAAGTGCCGTCCTTGTTTTTCTCCGCGGTGAAGCCAATTTGCCACGCAAAATAGCCCCACAAACGTCGATCGAATTGCCTGATGTTCCGAAGATGTCGCGGAGCGCAGTGATTGCTGTCGCTATTTACCTGATCGCGCATTTGGCGCTGTTGATCGGTCTGACGACGCCGCAGAAGTTCGTTTTCGACGAGGTGCACTACGTTCCGGCCGCACGACAAATGCTGGCGCCGGTGATGTCGCAGCCGATGCTCAATCCGATGCATCCGCCGCTGGCGAAGGAATTGATGGCGGCGTCGATCGCGACGTTCGGCGACAATGCGTTTGGCTGGCGTTACCCGGCGACCTTGTTCGGCGCGCTCGCCATCGTCGCGATCTATCTGTGCGGCCTTGCCCTGTTCGCCGCGGAGGGGCCCGCGATTGCGGCGGCGCTGATCGCCGGCTTCAACCAGATGGTCTACGTGCAGGCGCGCATCGCGATGCTCGACGTCTTCGCGCTGGGCCTCGGTCTGCTTGCGATTGCCGCCTTCATGCATGGCTTTCGCAGAGAACGGCCGCATGCTCTGTTTGCGCTCGCGGGCTGCCTGTTCGGTTGTGCTGCGGCCTGCAAATGGAGCGGCCTGTTTCCGCTCGGGATCTGCATTGCCGTCGTCGCGTTGATCCGGCTGATGCAGGGCTGGCGCACGCTGTTCGCCGACGCGAAGCCGGACGATTGGTATCGGCCGGACCTCTGGCCCGACTTTCGGGTGCAGCATGTCGCGCTCTGCTTCGCCGTGCTGCCGGCGATGACGTATCTTGCCGCTTTCGTTCCGCTCTACGGATTGTCGTTGCCCGATCTGATCGAGGCGCAGCGCCGGATCTTTGCCGACAACACCACCACTGCGATCGCCGGCCACACTTACATGAGTTCATGGCCGTCCTGGCCGCTGCTTGCCCGTCCGGTCTGGTTCCTGTTCGACAAGACCGCGGAGGACAACGTCGCCGCGATCGTCTTCCTCGGCAATCCGCTTGTGCTTTGGCCTGCGCTGCTCGCGCTCGCAATCGTGCTGCGCGATGTCATCGTCGCGCGCCGCTGGGACGCGTTCCTGATCGCGGCGTTCTATTTCGGCTGCTGGCTGGCTTGGGCTTTGCTGCCGCGCACGCTCGGCTTCATCTACTATTATCTGCCGGCGGCGACCCTTGCGTCGCTTGCGCTGGTCTATGTCCTGCGTCGGGGCGGTCTGCCGCGCTGGCTGCTGTGGGCTTATGTCGGCATCACCGCGATCGGCTTTGCCGTCATGCTGCCGATCTCGGCGGCCTTCGTCGGTACGTCGATGCAAGGCTTCAACCGGCTGATGCTGTTCCAGAGCTGGATCTAGTGCCCGCTTGCGTGCATAGGCCCGGTAGAATTGTCTTGCCTGAATCAATCAGCGCGTGTGGACTGGCTACGTCTTCGGAATCGAAGAGACGGCAGATGGGAACGGAGGATCACATCGCCAGACCGGACCATTCCAACGCCGACTGGCTGCGCGCCGTCGTCGACACCGCGGTTGACGGCGTGATCCTGATCGATGCCCGCGGCTGCATCCTGATGTTCAATCCGGCCTGCGAGGGATTGTTCGGCTATCCCGCGGACGAGGTCATCGGCCGGAACGTCAAGGCCCTGATGCCGTCATCCTACCGCGATGCCCATGACGGATACCTGCACAATTATCACACCACCGGAGACCGCAAGATCATCGGCATCGGCCGCGAGGTGGTGGGGCAGCGCAAGGACGGCTCGACCTTCCTGATGCACCTGTCGGTCGGCGAGACCAAGCGGGCGGGGGAGGAGTCGATCTTCGTCGGCATCATCCACGATCTCACCGAGCGCGAGCGGGTCGAGCGCGAGCTGCGCGAGAGCGCGGCACGGCTGCGGGCGGTCGTGGACACCGCCGTTGACGGCGTCATCCTGATCGATTCCGACGGCATCATCCTGAAGTTCAATCCGGCCTGCGAGAGGCTTTTCAAATATCGCGACGAAGAAGTTCTCGGGCAGAACGTCCGGATGCTGATGCCGGAGCCCTACCGCTCCGAGCACGACGGGTACATCCGCAATTTCATCACCACCGGCGACAAGAAAATCATCGGCATCGGACGCGAGGTGACGGGGCGGCGCAAGGACGGCTCGACCTTCCCGATGGACCTGTCGGTCGGCGAGGCCAAGCAGGAGGGCTCCTCCATCTTCGTGGGCATGATCCACGACCTGACCGATCGCAAGCGCACCGAGGCGCAACTGATGCAGGCGCAGAAGATGGAGGCGGTCGGGCAGCTCTCCGGCGGCATCGCCCACGACTTCAACAATCTCCTCACCGTGATTGTCGGCAACGCCGAACATCTGGCCGAGCAACTGGTGTCGCGAGGGGATCTGAAGCGGCTCGCCGACGACATCTGCAGCGCCGGCGAACGCGGAGCGGAGCTGACGCAGCGGCTGCTCGCCTTCAGCCGCAAGCAGTTGCTGCGGCCGGTGGAGACCGAGTGCAACAAGCTCGTCGAATCCATGCACAAGCTGCTGCGGCGGACCCTTCGCGAGGATATCGAACTGTCGACCCATTCCGATCCCGCGTTGCGGCACGCCTTCGCCGACCCGGTTCAGCTCGAATCCGCGATCCTCAACCTCGCGCTCAACGCGCAGGATGCGATGGCGTCCGGCGGCCGTCTGACCATCTCGACGGCGAATGCGTCGCTCGATGCCGGCGATCACAACGCGCATCCCGATGTCGGACCCGGCGAGTACGTGGTGGTCGCCGTGACCGACAACGGTTGCGGCATGCCGAGGCGGGTGCTGGAACGGGCGTTCGAGCCCTTCTTCACCACCAAGGAGGTCGGCAAGGGCAGTGGGCTGGGGCTCAGCATGGTCTACGGCTTCGCCAAGCAATCCAACGGCCATGTCACGATCTACAGCGAACCGGGCCTCGGGACGACGGTGCGGATCTATCTTCCCGCGGCGCTCGAGAGGACGCAGGGCGTGCCGCTGGCGGTCGAGAAGGAAGTGGTGCAGAGCGGCTCCGAAACCGTGCTGGTGGTCGAGGACGATCCGTTCGTCCGCTCCTATGCGGTGATGAGCCTGGAGAGCCTGGGCTACAAGGTGGTCTCCGCGGTCGATGGCAAGGAGGCCCTGCAGACGCTCGGCGCGGCGCCGCATGTCGACCTGCTGTTCACCGACGTGGTGATGCCCGGGGGCGTGAACGGCTGGGAGCTCGCGGGGCTCGCGCGCAAGGCAAGGCCCGAGCTGCGCGTGCTGTTGACGTCCGGCTACGCCCTCGAAACGCTGGCGGCGAACGGCCACCTTCGGCAGGGCGCGCTGATCCTTGAAAAACCCTACCGCAAGGCGGAGCTGGCGCGGCTGGTGCGCGAGGCACTCGCCGCGCCCGTGGCGGTGTGAGCCGCCCGCCGCATGCGG
>NZ_AKIY01000092.1 GCF_000282615.1 Bradyrhizobium sp. YR681
GCTGCCCCTGCCGATCGGCGAGCGCGATTTCGAGTTCGGCATGCGCCCCGTGCTCGACCGCCACGGCAAGATCACGGGCGCGGTGCCGGAGCTGGTCGACATCACCGAGCGCCGCCGCGGCGAGGAAGCGCTGCGGCAGTCGCAGAAAATGGAGGCGATCGGCCAGCTCACCGGCGGCGTCGCCCACGATTTCAACAACCTCCTGACCATCATCCGCTCGGCGACCGACTTCCTGCGCCGGCGCGAATTGCCGGAGGAGCGGCGCCGCCGCTATGTCGACGCCATCTCCGACACCGTCGAGCGCGCCTCGAAACTGACGGCGCAGCTCCTGGCCTTTGCGCGCCGGCAGCCGCTGAAGCCGCAGATCTTCAATGTCGGCAGCCAGGTCGAGGGCGTCGCGCAACTGGTCCGGCCCCTGGTCGGCGGCCGCATCGAGATCGTGGTCGAGATCGACGATGCGGACTGCTTCACTGTTGCCGACATCGCGCAATTCGAGACCGCGCTGATCAACCTCGCCATCAACGCCCGCGACGCCATGGACGGCGAAGGCCACCTCACCATCGCCGTGCGCAAGGTCCAGGGCATTCCGAGCCTGCGCGCGCAATCGGCGCGCGGCGGCGACTATGTGGCGATCTCGGTCGCGGACACCGGCAGCGGCATCGCGCCGGAAAATATCGACGCCATCTTCGAGCCGTTCTTCACCACCAAGGAAGTCGGCAAGGGCACCGGCCTCGGCCTCAGCCAGGCGTTCGGCTTCGCAAAGCAGTCCGAGGGCGACATCGAGGTAGCGAGCACGCAAGGCAAAGGCGCGACCTTCACGATCTACCTGCCGCAAGCGCAGAGCCCGGCCGCCGGGAACGAAGCCGCGACGCTGACCAGCGAGGCCGCGACCACCGGGCGCGGCTATCGCGTGCTCGTGGTCGAGGACAATGACGATGTCGGCCAATTCTCGACCGAACTGCTGGAAGACCTCGGCTACGTCACCCGCCGCGTCGCCAACGCCACCGCGGCGCTTGCGATCCTCGGCGAGAATGAATTCGCCGTCGACCTCGTCTTCTCCGACGTCATCATGCCCGGCATGAACGGCGTCGAGCTCGCCGGCATTATCCGCGAGCGCTATCCGGGCCTGCCCGTCGTGCTCACCTCGGGCTACAGCAACGTGCTCGCCGAGAACGCGCATCGCGGCTTCGAGCTGATTCAGAAGCCGTACTCGGTGGAATCGCTGTCGCGCATCCTGCGCAAGGCGATCACGGAAAAGCTGTCGGTGGCCAGGTGAGTGCTTTAAGCGCAGGAAGCCGCCAAAGATTCCGTCATTGCGAGCACAGCGAAGCGATCCAGACTGCCTCCGCGGAAAGATTCTGGATTGCTTCGTCGCTTCGCTCCTCGCAATGACGGCGTGGTGACACAGCTGCATTCTAACAGGTTCATACGACATGAAGCCCGCCCTCTTCTCCGCCTGGCAGACCTGGGCGCTGCTCTCCGCCTGCTTTGCGGCGCTGACCGCGATCTTCGCCAAGGTCGGCGTCGAGACCATCAATCCGGATCTCGCCACCTTCATCCGCACCGTCGTGGTGCTGCTCGCCTTCTCGGTGCTGCTGTTCTTCACCGGACAATTCGCGGTGCCCTCGGCGGTCTCGTCAAGGACATGGTTGTTTCTGGTGCTGTCGGGGCTTGCGACCGGGGCATCGTGGCTCTGTTACTTCCGGGCGCTAAAGCTCGGCCCCGCCACGCTGGTCGCGCCGATCGACAAGCTCAGTGTCGTGCTTGTGGCCTTGTTCGCCTTCGCGTTTCTCGGCGAACGGCCGACGGCGCAGGGCTGGGTCGGGATCGGCATGATCGGTGCCGGCGCGGTGCTGCTGGCCGTGAAGTTGTGAGGCACCGATTCCGAAACCCGGCGTTCTAGCTTGATGCGTTCGCTTCGCTCCCGATTGCTGACCCTCTGGATCATGCTGGTGGTCTCCGGTGTCGCCACCGGCTATCTGCTGTTCGAATCGTTTCAGCAGACGGCGAACGCCCGGCTGGCCCGGTCCGAAGAGCTGGTCGCGCGTGCCTGCCGCGACCTCGCCGATCGCTACCAGTTCTTCGTGGCGGGCTGGAGCGGCGGACCAATCGACGAGCAATTGAAGCAACAGCTGGCCGCCGTCGTCCAGACCGCGCTTGCGGGCGCACCCGGCGTCGAAGGCGGCGTCTGGCAGGCCGACGAGGGCTCTCTCGCTTATGCGTTCCCGACCTATGAAGGCACCGGGCCGAAGACCGACCTTCCCATGGCCGAGCTCAACACCATCCGCGAGGTCAACGCCGAGGCGTTGCGGTCGGGACACGCGACGTCGATCAGGCAACCAGGCCGATCCCAGGTGCTGATCATGCATGCCTGCCCCTTACGTGGCCCGCTGGCGGGTGTCACCGGATGGACCATGACGCGGGCCTTCGCGGCGGAAGGACCCGCATACAATCAGCTTCTCGCCGGGCTTATCGTGCTTGCACTGACCGTCTTCGGTTCGGCCGCCTGGCTTGCGCGCGTGCTTTATGTCTGGTCGCGCAAGATCAATCAGATTGAAGCGGCTCTGGACGACCATCGGGATGGCGCGATCGACCTGCCGAGGCTGGCGCAGACCGGCGCTCCCGAACTCGACCGTCTGGTCGATGCGCTCAACAGCACCGGCGAGCGGCTGTCGCTGGAGCGCCGCCGCACTGCTGCGGCCGAACGGCTCGCAGCTCTCGGCCGCATGTCGGCTGGCCTTGCCCACGAAATACGCAACCCCATCGCCGCTATGCGGCTAAAGGCGGAGAATGCACTGGCAGTTGCCGACGGCTCACGCAGCGAAGCAGCCCTGAACGCCATTCTCCAGCAGGTCGACCGGCTCGACGTTCTGCTCCGCGACCTCCTGGAGATGACACAGGCCCGTGAGCCCAGACTGGCGGAGGTCGATCTCGAGACCTTCCTGGCACGAACGGTCGAGAGCCATCGCGACATCGCTGCGGCTCGGGGCGTCACGCTGACCGTGGGAACCGGGCCCGCATCTTCACCGTTACCGCAACTGGATCCGTCCCAGATGCAACGCGCCCTGGACAATTTGATCATCAACGCCATCCAGAACACCCCGGCCGGCGGGACCATCGCCGTGGATGCAGGCCGGCGGGACGGCAGCTTGCTGCTGCGGGTGGCCGACACCGGCCCCGGCATCGCCGACGACGTGCGCGAGCGGCTGGTCGAGCCGTTCGTCACCGGGCGCGCCGACGGCACTGGTCTTGGGCTCGCTATCGTTCGCGAAATCGCGCGGCATCATCGAGGCAACGTCCGTCTGCTCCGGGATATCGGTGGCGCGGTTTTCGAGATCGAGGTGCCATGGCGACAGTCCTGATCATCGACGACGACGCGGCGCTGCGCGAGGGTCTCGCCGAAGCGCTCGCCGATCTCGGTCACACGCCCCGCCTCGCGGCGTCCGGCCGTGAGGGTCTTGCCGCACTTGACGGCGAGATCGATGCGGTGCTGCTCGACCTGCGCATGCCCGGCGGCATGGATGGAATTGAGGTGCTTCGCCGCATACGCGCGCGCACGGATCCGCCGCCTGTCGTGGTGTTGACGGCCTTTGCCAGCGCCGCCAACACGATCGAGGCAATGCGCCTCGGCGCCTTCGATCACCTCAGCAAGCCGATCGGACGTGCGGAGTTGAAAGATCTGCTGTGCCGCCTCCCCCAGCGCATTCCCGCGGTCGGCGCCCCGGATGCCGAGATCGAGGATGGCCTGATCGGGTCGAGCGAGCCCATGCGCAGCGTGCAAAAGGCGATCGGTCTTGCGGCAGACAGCAACGCGATCGTGCTGATCCGCGGCGAGACCGGAACCGGCAAGGAGCTTGTCGCGCGCGCACTCCACGTTCACGGCAAGCGGAAGGACGGCCCTTTCGTCGCGGTCAATTGTGCCGCGATCCCCGAAGACCTGCTCGAGAGCGAGCTGTTCGG
Source organism: Bradyrhizobium sp. YR681 (assembly GCF_000282615.1). Classification (GTDB taxonomy): domain Bacteria; phylum Pseudomonadota; class Alphaproteobacteria; order Rhizobiales; family Xanthobacteraceae; genus Bradyrhizobium. Next base: position 3,961 of record NZ_AKIY01000092.1, read on the forward strand.
CCACGTCAAAGGATCGTTCACGGGAGCGACTGCGGACCGCGCCGGCGCCTTCCGCGACGCGGCTGATGGCACGCTCTTCCTCGACGAGATCGGCGACATGCCGCTTGCCATGCAGGCCAAGATCCTGCGTGCGTTGCAGGAGCAAGTGATCACGCCGGTCGGTGGCAAACCGATGCGCACCAACGCGCGTGTCATCGCGGCAACCCATCGCGATCTCGCGAAGCTTGCCGCGGCGGGTGAATTCCGCGAGGACCTCTATTACCGGCTCGATGTGGTGCAGATCGCAATTCCTCCGCTACGCGATCGCGTTGCGGACATCCTGCCGCTCACCCGGCATTTCCTCGCCCGTGCCGCCGCAGACCGCAGCCGGCAGAAGCAGGTGAGCCAGCCGGCGATCGACAAATTGCAGCGCTATTCCTGGCCCGGCAATGTCCGCGAGTTGCGCAACGTGATCGAACGCGCCTGCATCATGACCCGCGCGGACGTCATTGGACCCGGCGATATCGATACCAGCACGCACGAAGCGACGGCAGGCGCCGCGCCGGCCGGCGGCGATCTCCCCGCAGCCGTGGCGCAACTGGAGAAGACGATGATCGCGCGTGCGCTGGATGCCTGCGCCGGCAACCGCACCGAGGCCGCGCGCCGTCTCAACATCAACCGTCAGCTGCTCTACACGAAGATGCAGCGCTACGGCCTCGCCGAGATGTCAGAAAAGCTGACGGACCGCGTCGGGAAAGACGACGACTGACGCCTGCACTGTCCGACTTTTTCCTTTCTTATCAAAGATTTCGCCGTTGGCACGTCGCTTGCCGAAGATGCTGCAAGCGACCACGTCGCGACAATCGAAAGGAACAGTTCGATGAAGACGACACGCATGGGCGCCCTGTTCTGGGTGCTGCTCGCAACGACGGCCATCGGCAGCGGTGCCGCCGCCTACTCGCAATCGAGGGATCCCATGTGGGATTCCTCGCAGCTTCCGGAATCGCGCGGAACCGTCAAGCAATACACGCTGACGCCGCGCGGCGATGTCGACGGCGTCCTTCTCACCGATGGCACCGAGGTGAAACTGCCGCCGCATCTTTCCGCGCAGACGGTCTTCGCGATCCGTCCCGGAGACCAGGTCTCCGTACGCGGCCTGCGCGCCCGGGCCTTGCCGCTGATCGATGCGGCATCGATCACCAATGTCGCGACCGGCAAGAGCGTGGTTGACAACGGACCGCCGGACCGGCGCGGCGGCAGTGACGATCAAACCGTCAGCGGCCGGATCGCACTCCAGTTGCACGGCAAGCGCGGCGAGGTGAACGGTGTCGTGCTCGACGATGGTACGACGCTCCGTCTTCCACCGCCGGAAGCCGAGCGCATACAGGATCAGCTTCGTCAGGGCGCCACCATTTCCGCGCGCGGCCATATCATCGACACCGCGCTCGGCCGTGTGCTCGACGTACGCGCCATCGGCGTCTCACCGGAGCAGATGACCGAGCTGCGCGGCCCGCGTCCGCCCGGACCGGCCGATGGCCCCGACCGTCGCGGCCCGCCGCCGCCCCCCGGCTTCGGCCCGCCTCCGCCGCCGCCCCCTCCGCGCGGCTGATGCTCCATTCAGAACTCGACAGATAAGGACGTCGTCATGCATTGGATCGATCCCGACAGCCTGCCGGAAGTCGCAGGCACCTTTGAGCGCTTCGTTCTCAATCCCCATGGCGAGGTCGACGGCTTCGTCATGAAGGACAAGCAGGCCGTCATCCTGGTTCACACGCCACCGCACATGGAGGCCGAACTCACCCGCCATCTCAAGCCCGGCGAGAAAGTCCGCGTGCGGGGCGTGCGGCCTCGCGGCGCGAGCCTCCTGGCGGCGATCGCTGTGAGCACGGCAGGCGGACGCGAGATCGTCGACAACGGCCCGGATCACGAACGCGGGCATCCGAAAGTGAAGCACGAGCCGATGTCGGTGCAGGACCGGGTAGAGCTCTCGCTGTTCGGCCCGAAGGGCGAACTGCGCGGCGCGCTGCTATCGAACGGCACCGTGCTGCGCATCGGGCCGAAGGAGGCGGAGCACTTTGCGACCCTGCTTGCACCGGGCGCCAGGCTTGCCGCCCGTGGCGACGGCCTTCAGACCAGGCACGGGCGCGTGATCCATGCATTGGAGATTGGCCCTGATTCCGAGAGGTTGACGCCGGTGAAAAAGCCGAAGCCGAAGCACAAGAAGCCGAAGCACGGTCACGACGAAGACAGCCGCGCGGCTTGAGGCGAGACGAAGGCGAGGAAGGAACCGTTCATGTCCGACAAAGACGACAAGGGACGCGCCGGCCGCGCGCTGGATGCGGCCAATTTCTTCCTCGCCGACGTGCGCGACGGGCTTGGCCCCTACCTCGCCGTCTATCTGCTCACCGAACAGCACTGGGACGAGGCCCGCATCGGCCTTGTGATGTCGATCGCGACGATTGCCGGCATCGTGGCGCAGACGCCGGCCGGAGCCCTGGTCGATGCCACGCGGGCGAAGCGGCTGGTGATGGTGATCGCCGCCATCATGGTGACGCTCGCCTCACTCTCGCTGCCGCTGTTTCCAGGTTTTGTCCCGGTCGCGATCTCGCAAGGCTTCGCACAAGCCGCGGCTGTCATCTTTCCGCCTGCGATTGCCGCCGTCTCCCTCGGCATCTTCGGTCATGCCGCCTTCACCCGTCGGATCGGCCGCAACGAGACCTTCAATCACGCCGGCAATGCCGTCGCAGCCGGCCTCGCGGGCCTCAGCGCCTACTGGTTCGGTCCGACCGTGGTGTTCTACCTTCTCGGCGCCATGGCGATTGCGAGCCTGCTCAGCATTGTTGCGATTCCCGAACGCGCCATCGATCACGACCTTGCCCGCGGACTCGACGAGGCCGATACCCATAGCGAACAGCCATCAGGCTTGGCCGTGCTCCTGACCTGCCGCCCTCTGCTCGTCTTCGCAATCTGCGCTCTGCTCTTCCATCTCTCCAATGCGGCGATGCTGCCGCTGGTCGGGCAGAAGCTGGCGCTCCAGGACAAGAACATGGGAACGAGCCTGATGTCGGCCTGCATCGTGGCCGCGCAATTGGTGATGGTGCCGTTCGCAATGCTGGTCGGCGCGAAGGCCGACCGCTGGGGGCACAAGCGCTTCTTCCTCGCCGCGCTGTTGATCCTGCCCGTCCGTGGCGCACTCTATACGCTGTCTGACAATCCGTTCTGGCTGGTCGGCGTGCAACTGCTCGACGGCGTCGGCGCCGGCATATTCGGAGCGATATTCCCTGTCATTGTCGCCGACCTCATGCGCAACACCGGCCGCTTCAACGTCGCGCAGGGCGCCGTGATCACGGCCCAGAGCATCGGCGCCGCGCTGTCGACGACGCTCGCCGGCCTCGTCGTGGTCGGTGCAGGCTACAGTGCGGCATTCATTGCCCTTGGCGCGGTCGCCGCGATCGGCGCCGTCGTCTGCTTCCTGGCCTTGCCCGAGACGCGGCAAAGTGCAGATGACAACCCGCGCCCGCGGGGGAAGACAGCGGCGTCCGCATCGGCTATCGCTGCCGAATGAACCCATTCCACTGCAGGGATTGAACGTGCCGTCCGACGCCATCTGGGCCTGGAGCATCATCGTCGCCGCGACCGCAGGCGTCATCATCCGGCCCCTATCCTTGCCCGAGGCGATCTGGGCCGTGCTTGGTGCCGCCGCGCTGGTGCTGCTCGGTTTCCTGCCATGGCAGGACGCGCTTCTTGGCATCGAGAAGGGCCTCGACGTCTATCTGTTCCTGATCGGCATGATGCTGATCGCCGAGCTCGCCCGGCTCGAAGGCCTGTTCGACTATCTCGCGGCACTCGCCGTCGAATATGCAGGCGGCTCGCCGCAGCGGCTGTTCCTGCTGATCTATGTCGTCGGCACGGTCGTCACCGTGCTGCTCTCCAACGATGCCACCGCGATCGTGCTGACGCCCGCCGTCTACGCCGCGACGCGCGCCGCCGGCGCCAAGCCGCTGCCTTATCTGTTCGTCTGCGCCTTCATCGCCAATGCCGCGAGCTTCGTGCTGCCGATCTCGAACCCGGCCAATCTCGTCGTGTTCGGCGCGCGCATGCCGCAACTGACCGAATGGCTGCGCCTGTTCGCCCTGCCCTCGGCCGCCTCGATCCTGCTCACCTACATCGTGCTGCGCCTGACCCAGCATCGCGCGCTGAAGGACGAGACCATCGCGCGCAGCGTGCCGCATCCGAAGCTCGGACGCGGCGGCAAGCTGACGGCCGTCGGCATCGTCGCCATCGGAATCGTGCTGGTCACCGCCTCGGCGCTCGACAAGCAGCTGGGTCTGCCGACCTTCATCTGCGGCGTGGCCACGGCCGCGATCGTGCTGCTGATCAGCCGCCAATCGCCGCTCCCTGTGCTGAAGGGCGTGTCCTGGAGCGTGCTGCCGTTGGTCGGCGGCCTCTTCGTGATGGTGGAAGCGCTGGTCAAGACCGGCGTGATCGGGCAGCTCAGCGCGCTGCTGCACCAGGCGGTCGCACAATCGGTGCCGAAGGCCGCCTGGAGCGTCGGCATCGCGACAGCGATCGCCGACAACATCGCCAATAATCTTCCGGTCGGCCTCGTCGCCGGCTCGGTCGCCGCCAGCGATCATCTGCCCGCGCCGGTGGTCAGCGCCATCCTGATCGGCGTCGATCTCGGACCCAACCTGTCGGTAACGGGATCCCTTGCCACCATCCTCTGGCTGGTCGCGCTGCGGCGGGAGAAGATCGAGGTCGGCGCCTGGCCGTTCCTCAAGCTGGGGATGCTGGTGACGCCGCCTGCTTTGATCGCGGCCCTGGCGGCCGCAATCTGGTAGCCGGCGCCAATTGAGTTCAGTTGTTTGCGGTGCATCAATGCCGGCGGCACGAGCGCGGCTAGAGTTCACTTGTCGCGAGACCGAGACATGCCGCGGCAAGGAAGGTTCATCATGCAGATTCAATCAAAGGCGCTGCCGCAGGGCTTTTCCCTGCGTCGCGAAATCCAGAGCTTCATCGCGCCCGCCGAAGGCCGGGGCGAGACATCCCATCCCCTGCTCGTCTTCTCCGTCGTGGCGCTGCTGACCGTGTTCGCGATCGTGGAGATCGACCTGCACAGCGTCCAGCTTCAGGCGATCGGCCTGCTCGGCCATGGCGCCGGGATCGATCCGGTCTTCCTGAGTCCATAGCGGACAAAGCCCGATCGCGGCCAAGACGGCCGCGACCGGGCAGCGCGTCAGTCGTTCTCGTAGCCGTAGACTTCCGGCAGGATGAAGATTGCGGCGAGCAATCCGATCAGCGGGAAGATCGCGACGAACAGCGTGGCATTGGCCTGCCCGATCGCGGCGAACAGCGTCGGGAACAGGAAGATCGCCAGGAACGACGGCAGCTTCACGAACATGTAGGCGAAGCCGCTGGCCGTGCCGCGATATTGGGGCTTGGCGACCATGGTCGGGATCGTCATGCAGTTCGACGCATCCCAGTAGTGGCCCCACAACATGGCGGCGGCCGCGAACGGCAGCAGGATCTTGTTGTCGGTGTAGAGCGCACCTGCCGCGACCAGCAGCGAGACCAGCACGATCGAAAAGCCCGCGATCGAGATGCCGCGGTGGCCGATCTTCGGCGTCAGCAGCGGACCGACCCAGCCCGACAAGGCGGCGAAGGAGAACAGCGCCATCGTCACCAGATTGATGCCGAGCACGCTCGACACGCCGACCATCACGAACAGCACGGGCAAATAGAAGGCGAAGGTCGAGAACTCGCTCGCCTGCGCGAAACAGGCGATCCAGCCGTAGACCGTGGCGCGCCAGCGGATCGGATCCTTCCTGAGATCGGCGATGAAGGCACGCGTGCTGACCTTGGGCGCCGGCACGTCCTGGTCAGGCAGCATGTCGAGATTGTCGTTGAACATCTCGCGCGCGACCTGCTTGGCCTCGCGGTAGCGTCCCTTCTGCACCAGCCAGACCGCCGTCTCCGGCACGTCGTGGCGCATCACCAGGATGATCAGCGCCGGCAGCGCGCCGAGACCGAGCGTCACGCGCCACAGGGTCTCGTGGTTGATGTCGAGCAGCAGGAAGATCACGATGACGCCGATGGTCAGCACTTCGCCGACGGCGAACATGAACTGCCAGCGGTTGCCCATGACCTCGCGCTCACCCTTGGCCATGGATTCCATGATGTAGGTGTAGCCGGTCGAGATATCCGAGCCGAGCGGAATGCCGAGCAGGAACCGGATCACAATGAGCCAGGTGACGTTGGGCACGAAGGCCTGCGCCAGCGCCAGCACGATGAACATCACCATCGTCACCAGGAACATGACGCGGCGGCCGATCTTGTCGGAGAGCCAGCCGCCGAGCAGCGCGCCGATCAGGGCGCCGCCTTGCGTGCCGGCCGCGGCAAGGCCGAGCATCAGCGGATCGGGATTGAACTGCTCCTTGATGAAGATCAGCACGAAGGCGATCGAATAAAGGTCCCAGGCCTCGACCAGGATCGAGGCCATCATCAGCCAGCCGACCTTGTTGCCCTTTGGACTGTAGTTCGTGATGAGGTAGCGGACCGCGGCTTCGCTCGCGGTCGGTTGTGGCACAGCCATCGTCGACATGTTTGGTCCTCTCTTCAAAACCCTTTAGGCGCCAGGTACTTTTCAGGCGCCGAGTAGCGGCTCGATGCTGCAATCGAGCAGGCGCGGGTCGATCCCCGCCTCCATGCCCGTGAACATCTGGTCCATGTAGTCGATCAATGCATCGCTTGCCTTCACGGCGTCCTCGACGCGGCGGCCGGCGACGGCTGCGAGAATGGCGAGATGATGATCGATCGTGCCGGACAGATCGGTCTGGCCCGGCATGAAGCGGTGGTGGATGTAGCCGATGCGACGGTAGAGCGTGTGCAATGGCCGCAGCGTGTGCACCAGAAACGGCTCGCCAGCGGCTTCCAGCACCAGCGCGTCGATGCGGCGGTCGATGCTGTTGAATTCGTCGAGGGTCAGGGTGGCGCGGCGTTCGCGCAACAGACGTTCGATGTGCAGCGCCTGATTGCGATGCGAGAGGCTGGCGCGATCGGCGGCAAGCCGGACGACGAAGCGCTCCATGTCGCGGCGCAAGGCCAGCAGCATCCGCTCACGTGCCAGATCGATCGGCGCGATGTGCAGGCCGTGCCGCGGGCGGATGACGATGAGCGTGTCGGCGGAGAGACGATTGACGGCGTGATGCACCGGCGTGCGTCCGAAGCCTGTGATCTGCTGCAATTCCAGCATCGTCATGAACTGGCCGGGCTTGAGCTCGCAATGAACGAGCAGCTCCTCGATCCTCTGATAGGCCAGCTCGAAGAAGTTGAGACGGTTGCGCCGGGAGGGCTTGCCCTCGCCGTCGTCCTCGTTTCTCACCACCTCGAGCGCGCGCTTGCGCCGTGCCATGTCGTTGTCTCCCGTCAGCCCGCGCTCTCGTTGCTGGGTGGCGCCTTATTTGTGGCACCCTTAAAACATGTTGTGATATATTACAAGCAGGCGTAAGACTTTCGCGCGATCTGCAACATGTTGCAGCGCAAAATGAGACGTCGGGCGCGAGGCGCCTGTGATGGGAGGATTGTTGCCGTGAAGATCACGTCGATCGAGACGCTGCGCACCGAGGAATTTTCGAACGTCATCTGGGTGCGCGTCCACACCGACACGGGCATGATCGGTCTCGGCGAAACCTTCTATGGTGCGGGCGCAGTCGAAGCGCAGATCCATGACACCTTTGCCGGCCGCCTGCTCGGCCGCAATCCCCTGCACATCGAAGCCATTCATCGCGACATGCTGAACCTGCCGATGGCGCAGTCCTCGACCGGCGTCGAATATCGCGCAGCCTCGGCCATCGACATCGCGCTGTGGGATTTGTTCGGCAAGGTCTGCAATCAGCCGGTGCACCAGATGCTCGGCGGTCTCTGCCGCGACAAGCAGCGCATCTACAACACCTGCGCCGGCACGCAATATGTCCGCTCGACCAATATCAGCCCGGTGTCGAACTGGAATCTCGGTGCCAACAAGGGTCCGTATGAAGATCTCGACGGCTTCATGAACCGTGCCGATGCACTCGCCGAAAGCCTTTTGGAGAGCGGCATCTCCGCGATGAAGATCTGGCCGTTCGATCCCGCCGCGCAGGAGAACAAGGGCCTCTACATCACGGCAGCGCAGATGAAGAAGGCGATCGAGCCGTTCGAGAAGATCCGCAAGGCCGTCGGCGACAAGATGGAGATCATGGTCGAGCTCCATTCGCTCTGGAACCTGCCGACCGCCAAGCAGATCGCGCGTGCGCTCGAACCCTACAAGCCGACCTGGTACGAAGACCCGATCCGGATGAACTCGCCGCAGGCGCTGGCCGAATACGCCCGCTCGACCGACGTCTGGGTCTGCGCCAGCGAGACGCTGGGCTCGCGTTTCCCCTACAAGGACATGCTCGACCGCGACGCCATGCATGTGGTGATGGCGGACCTGTGCTGGACCGGCGGCCTCACCGAGGGCCGCAAGATCGCGGCGATGGCCGAGACCTATCATCGCCCCTTCGCCCCGCACGACTGCATCGGCCCGATCGGCTTCATCGCGGCCATCCACATGTCGTTCAGCCAGCCCAACACGCTGATCCAGGAATCGGTGCGCGCCTTCTACAAGGGCTGGTACAATGAGCTCGTCACCACGATGCCGACGATCAAGGACGGTTTTGTCTATCCGATGGAAGGACCGGGCCTTGGCGTCGACCTTCTGCCCGCCGTCTTCGATCGCTCCGATCTGACCGTGCGCCGTTCCAACGTCTGAGGATTCTTTGAGATGAGCACCGCCCTGTTCGACTTGTCCGGCCGCACCGCGCTTGTGACCGGCTCCTCCCGCGGGCTCGGCCGCGCCATTGCCGAGGGCATGGCCAAGGCCGGCGCCAAGCTGATCATCAACGGTGTCGATCCCAAGCGAGTCGAGCAGGCCGTCGCCGAGTTTCGCGCTGCAGGTCACCAGGCCGAGGGCGCGGCGTTCAACGTCACCGACGAGCCTGCGATCGTCGCCGCCTTCGAGCGTTTCGACCGCGAAGGCCTCGCGGTCGACATTCTCGTCAACAATGCCGGCATCCAGCACCGCAAGCCGCTGGTCGAGTTCACCACCGAAGAATGGCGCAAGGTGATCGAGACCGACCTCACCAGTGCCTTCGTGATCGGCCGCGAGGCCGGCAAGCGCATGATCCCGCGCAAGCACGGCAAGATCATCAATATCGGCTCGCTCGGCAGCGAGCTGGCGCGTCCCACCATCGCGCCCTACACCGCGGCGAAGGGCGGCATCAAGAATTTGACCCGCTCGATGGCGGTGGAATGGGCCCAGCACGGCATCCAGGCCAATGCGATCGGCCCCGGCTACATGCTGACCGACATGAACGAGGCGCTGGTCAACAACACCGACTTCAACAACTGGCTGATGGGCCGCATCCCCTCAAAACGCTGGGGCAGACCGGACGAGCTGGTTGGCGCGGCGATCTTCCTCGCCTCCGACGCATCCACTTACGTCAACGGCCAGATCATCTATGTCGATGGCGGCATGATCGCCGCGATGTAATCGCGAAACCGAGGGAACGAGACCATGCGCGCCGTCGTCATCCACGCCCCCAAGGATTTGCGGATCGACACCTATCCGGATCCGGCGCCCGGCCCGGGCGAGGTCCGCGTCAGAATCGCCAACGGCGGCATCTGCGGCTCCGACCTGCATTACTACCATCACGGCGGCTTCGGCGTGGTGCGCATCCAGCAGCCGATGGCGCTGGGCCATGAGATCGCCGGCGTGGTCGCGGCCGTCGGTGACGGCGTCGCCGGCATCAAACCCGGCACGCGCGTCGCGGTCAATCCGAGCAAGCCGTGCGGCCAGTGCCTGCATTGCCAGGAAGGCATGCGCAACCAGTGCCTCGACATGCGCTTCCTCGGCAGCGCGATGCGCTTTCCGCACGTGCAGGGCGGTTTTCGCGAGTTCATCACCGTCGATGCGACGCAGGCCGTGCCGATCGCCGACAGGCTGTCGCTGGCGGAAGCTGCGGTCGCAGAACCGCTCGCGGTGTGCCTGCATGCCGGCAAGCAGGCCGGCCCCCTGCTCGGCAAGCGCGTGCTGATCACCGGCTGCGGCCCGATCGGCGCGCTGATGATTTTGGTCTCGCGCTTCGGCGGCGCGTCCGAGATTGTCGTCACCGATGTCGCTGACGCGCCGCTCGCCGTCGCCAGAAAGCTCGGCGCCACCCACGCCCTCAACGTCGCGGCCAATGCCACCGCGCTCGATCCCTGGCGCGCCGGCAAGGGCGTGTTCGACACGCTGTTCGAAGCCTCCGGCAACCAGGCCGCCCTCCGCGCCGCGCTCGACGTGCTCAGGCCCGGCGCCACGCTGGTGCAGCTCGGCCTCGGCGGCGAGATGACGCTGCCGATCAACGCCATCGTCGCCAAGGAATTGCAGCTGCGCGGCACCTTCCGCTTCGATCCCGAGTTCGAGCTGGCGGTGCGGCTGATGGGCGAAGGCCTGATCGACGTCAAGCCGCTGATTACGGCGACCATGCCGTTCGAGAACGCGGTCGCCGCCTTCGAGCTTGCCAGCGACCGCTCGCAGTCGATGAAGGTGCAGCTGACCTTCTAAGCTACCGGCGCTCGACCAGCCGGTCGCTGACCAGCCGCACGGCGCCTCGCTTCCATGAATAGTCTGCGCCGAGGCGCAGGCCGCTGTCGCCGCGTGACACGACGGCGCCGGTTCTGGCATCGCGGACCTGGAATCCCAGCGTGTATTCGGTGCGGCTGACCCGTCGCACCACACCGATCAGCGACTGGTCCGCGCCGAGCTTCTGCGCGATCGCCGCCTCGCAGCCATCGCAATCGCGCAACGCGCGGGTCTTCGCCTCGCCGCTTGCACTGGCGACATCGACGATGCGGTAGCGGCCGGATTGGCCCAGCGCCTCGCGCACGCTGCCGGTGACTTCGGCAAGGTAGGACGCATCCGATGCGGCCGACGCGCCCGCCGAGGCGGCGGTCATGTCCTCGAGCTCGAAATCGAACACGGCCAGCGCGATCGGCGCGGGTGTGGCGAGCGCGGCGATGACCTCGCGGGACACGAACATCTCGGCGCGCTCCCATGATTCATCATTGTCGCCGCGGAAAGTGTAGAGCTTGTCCATCACGACCTTCTTCGCGCCGACGTCGATCACGGCGACCTTGGCCCATTGCACCAGCGTGCTGGTCTTCTGGATGCCGCCGATGACCTTGAACGCCGCACCGTCATTCGCCGACGGCACCGACCGGTAGCGACCGTCTGCACCGAGATCCCGCCTGAGCGCCGCCATGAACGCCGCCAGCCGCCGCTCATGGGCGGCGGTCTGGTTGGCCGGCTCGGCCGACGTATCGGTATAGCTGAAATCGTCCATGGCAACGCCGATGGCGGCCTCGGCACCGGCCGGCGAATACGCCGCCGGGAGGACGATGAGCAGAAACGCGGAGAGGATCGACCTGATACGGCGCATACGGACCTCGTGTGATGGAACGGCGGCGCAATCTGGACGGCAGCCTCGAGCCGTGCAGCAGCGCCGGTCCCGCTCGCAGCCGGGAAAATTTCACGACGTTGCGCCGCAATATGCGCAGTGCTTTGCCCCGCCTGCGTTCTGCCGTTTAATGCCCGGGCGACAATTCCGTTCGCGTCAGGTGCCTGCCGATGTGGAACCGCCCGAGATTCGATCTCAAGGTCCGTCTGACGTTGCGCGTCGCCGCGATATCGGCCGCCTGCTTCGCCGCGATCTCCGCTTATTTCCTGATCACGGCCGACCGCGCGGCCCACACGCGCCTCGACGATATCGCCGCCATCGTGGCCAAGACGCTGGAGCTGCAGCAGGGCAAGATCCAGTGGGTGGCGAGTCCCCGCTCGGACTTTCCCAACCTCGACCCCGTTTCGGCCTATGTGATGACGCCCGGTTTGTGTCTGGCATTCCGTGGCACGAGCGGCGACATCCTCCAGCGATTCTGCAGTGGCGCCCCGATACCGGCGAGCCCGCCGCCACAGGCCTTCGCGGCCTTCTATCGCAGCCTGTTCGACCCCGGCCGCGAAGCGGCACGGCCTGTGATCGTGCGCGGAGCGAAGCTCGGCGACGCCGTCGTCGCGGTCGATCCGGCCGTGCAGACGGCCGAGGCCTGGCACGAAGCCGGCCGCCTGATGCTCGCGCTCGCGATCACGCTGCCGCTGCTCTGCGCACTGGTCTACGCCGCGCTGGCCCGCGCGCTGCGCCCCACCCACATGATCCGCACCGGCCTCGAGCGGATCGCCGCCAACGACCTCACGACACGGCTGCCCCCGTTCGACCTCGCCGAGCTGTCCGCCATCCGCGACGTCTTCAACCATCTCGCCGAGAGCCTCGATACCGCTCTGGCCGAACGCGCCGAGCTGACGCGGAAGCTGATCGCGCTGCAGGACGAGGAGCGCCGCCACCTCGCGCGCGAGCTGCACGACGAGTTCGGCCAGTCGCTGGCCGCCATCCGCGCGCTGGCCTCCTCCGCCCGCCAGACCGCCGCGCAGGACTGTCCGTCCCTGCTGTCGGAATGCGACGGGATCGCGCGGACCGCGACCGGCATGATGGAGACGCTGCGCGGCACGCTGTTCCGGCTGCGCCCGCCCGATGTCGAGGAGCTCGGGCTCGTCGCCAGCCTCGAAGGTCTGGTCGCCGGCTGGAACGGACGCAGCGGCGGCAAGACGCGCTTTGCGATCCGCTTCGATGGCGCCTTCGAGAGCCTGCCGGCCGCGATCAGCGCCAACCTCTACCGCATCGTGCAGGAGGCACTCACCAACGCCGCCAAGCATGCCGACGCCACCAAGGTGAGCCTGGAGTTGACCATGCACGCCGACCAGATCGCGCTTGCGATCGACGATGACGGACGGTCTAGCGATCGCGCCTCGAAATCCGGGATGGGCCTGCTCGGCATGCGCGAGCGCGTCGCCGCCTTGCGCGGCCGGTTGAGCTTCGAGGCTGGCCCCCATGGCGGCTCCGCGCTGCGCGTGGTCATTCCGCTCCCGGCCGCCGACCAGCCGGTGCTGGAGCGCGCGGCATGAGCGCGACCATTCTGCTGGTCGACGACCATTCCGTGGTGCGCGAGGGCTATCGCTCCGTGCTCGAGAAGCAGCCGGGGCTTCGCGTCATTGCCGAGGCCGGCGACGGCGCCGAGGCCTACCGTCTGTACAAATCCGAGGCGCCGGACCTCGTCATCATGGATCTGAGCATGCCAGGGATCGGCGGCATCGAGGCCGTCAGGCGCATCAGGCAGTGGGACAAGGGTGCAAAAGTCCTCGTTTTCACCATGCACCAGAATGCCGGCTTCGCCGTGCAGGCGATCCGCGCCGGCGCGCGGGGCTACGTCACCAAGACCAGCCCGCCGGAGACGCTGGTGCGCGCCGTGATGGACGTGCTCGCCGGCAAGATCGCCATCAGCCCCGACATCGACCACGAACTTGCACTGAGCCGGCTCGCAGGCGAAAGCTCGGCTGCCGACGTGCTGACACCGCGCGAGTTCGAGGTGCTGCGGCTGCTGCTCGCCGAGCGGACGACCGACGAGATCGCCGAGACGCTCCATGTCAGCCCGAAGACGGTGGCAAACCTGCACTCGCTGATCAAGGACAAGCTCGGCGTCGGCTCCGACATCGAGCTGGTCCGCCTGGCGCTGCGCCAGGGTCTGCTGACGCAGCTCGATCTCGGCGAGGCCTGAAGCGCTCAGGCGAGATAGCGTGTCAGATAGCCTTCCATGGCATAGAGCGCGCAGAGCGCGAGGCTCGACCACACCGCGGCGCTGAAATACAGGAACATCCAGGTCAGCTCGCCCTTCCAGTGCGCGATGTCGTGGGTCACCACCCAGCGCGTCGACACGTCATGCAGGCCTTCGAGGAAGCCGAGCAACCTGTTGCCCTCCTGATGCCCTGCCCGCCAGCGGCTGAGATACATCGGCACGTCGACGGTGACGAGGAAGGCGAGGAAGCAGGCGATGCCGACGATGCCTGACATCAGCGCCCAGCGCACCGGCCCCTGGAATTCCGGCACCAGCCGGCACAGCGCGATGCCGGCGAGGAAGAAGGTCACCGCCCATAGCGAGTTCTCGATCGCGTTGTAGAGGAAATTGGTGGTCACCACGGCGTACCAGGAAAAGCACTCCGCGATGATGATGATCGGCACGATCACCAGCGCGATGTTCACCGCGGTCTCCGCACCGGTCATCTGACCGAGCTGATGCAGGATGATCGCCCATTGCGCGACGAAGCACAGCTCGGCCACGGTCGCGACCGTGCGGCCGACGAAGACGCTGGAGAGCCAGGTGTCGAACAGGCAGATGCGCTGCACGTCGGCGCGTGGCAGCACCGAGCGGAAGGCGCAGCCGAACACATAGCCCGCGCAGAGCAGGAACATCAGGCCGATGTCCGAGCCGCCGCTGATGCTGCCCGCAACCGTCGGATAGAACTCGCGGTACAGCATGAACCAGACGAGAATGTTGGCGGCACTGACAAGCGTCAGGGAGCCCCACCACCACGCGAGGGGATTTGACCGCGCCTGCCACTGCAACATGATGAATCGCTCCGCTGTAATCGACGTGACATCTAGCGGTAGCAATTTTGTCATATGTTTGCAGCACGGCGCGACAGAAATCGATGTCATGATACTGTCATAATAGCGCTGCGCGCTGTCATATTCGCGAAGGCGGTTCGAAGTTCGCGATGGAAAGCGCCCCGTTTCAGTCATCAGCAAAAAGCACGATGAACTTTTTCGGCGTCGCAAATATCTCCTGCCGATGAAGACGACGACACGAGCGCTCGCGCTGCTCGGTGATCTTCCAGAGCGCACTCCCCTCGCTCTCAATCGACGCGAAATTTTGCCGAAGACTTGGCCGGGCGATTGACGGTCACAGCAATGGCACCGCTTTGCCAGGGTGGGAGGATCACAACGTTTCCGGGGTGGGCCCAAAAATCCCTGCAGTCGAAGCGGCCGACGGGGCTCCTTGATCATCAGGGGATCGCCGCTAAATGTCCACATACCGGACGATTATGGCAAAATGCTATATTTATTCGACATCTTCGGTCCGCTCGTCCATAAAGCGACGATGACCCAGGACAAACTGCCGGAAACCTCCTCATCCGCCGCCGTGGTGCTGGCCTCGCGCGCCGATGATGCCGCGTTCGCGACGACACTCGCAAAGGGCCTCGTGGTGCTCGAAGCCTTCAAGGCGGGGACGACGTCGCTCGGCAACATGGAGCTGTCGATCCTGACGGGGCTTCCGCGGCCGACGGTGGCACGGCTCACGCATACGCTCGCCGAGCTCGGCTATCTCCGCTACGATGCCGATCGCGCCAAATATTGCGTCGGCGCGCGCACGCTTCGCATGGCGCATCCGCTGCTCGCCGAGATGCAGTTTCGCCAGGTCGCGCGCCCCATGATGCAGGAGCTTGCGCAGAGCGTGCGCGGCACTGTCTCCATCGGCCTGCTCGATGCGACCTCCATGATCTATGTCGAGACCGCGCGCTCCGGCGACGTCGGCCCGCACGTCCCCGACATCGGCATGCCCATTCCCGTGGTCATGACGGCGATGGGCCGCGCCGCGGCTGCGACCTTGCCGCAGACCGATGCCGCACTGCTCGAACAGCGCCTCGCCAGCGAGGACGCCGAACTCTGGTCGGCCTTCCGCGAAAAATACCGCGCGGGCCTTGTGCAATGCGCCAGCCGCGGCTTCTGCACCTGCTGGGGCGAATACATGGCCTCGATCCACGCCGTCGCGGCGCCGCTGTTTCACGCGCGTGAGACCGGGCGGTCGTTCTCGATCAATTGCGGCATCCCTGCCTTCCGGCTTCAGCCGGGCCAGCTCGAGGGCGAGATCGGTCCGCGCATCGCGGCACTCGCCGACAGCATCCGCGCCATCGTCGGCGCCACGGGGCCGGCAACCGCGACACAACAACAAAACAAGAAGAGGGCCAGGAAATGAACGAGAACACTGGCACTCCACGATCGGGAGGCCGTCATGACCATCACACGCCGAACCCTGCTGGGCACCCTCGCCCTCTCCCTGTCAGGACTTCCACCGCCCCTGCATGCTGAGGACGCCTGGCCGTCACGCCTGGTGCGGCTGATCTCGCCCTATGGCCCCGGCGGCTCCAACGACATCTCGCTGCGGCTGCTCGCGGAAGAGTTCGGCCGCAGCCTGCATCAGCAGTTCATCGTCGAGAACAAGCCGGGCGCCGGCACGCGCATCGCCAACGACATGGTCGCGCACGCGCCGGGCGACGGCTACACCTTTCTCTACGTCGCGGCCCCCTACGCCACCGCCGAAGCGCTGTTCGGCAAGCTGACCTATGAGCGCACGGATCTTCAGCCGGTCGCGATGGCGGTGATCGCGCCGCTGTTCCTGATCATCAGCGCCGACGCGCCGTTCAAGACGCTGCCCGAGTTGATTGCCTACGGCAAATCGAAACCGGATGGCCTGACCTTCGCGTCGCCCGGCGCAGGTTCGCAGCCGCATCTTGCCGGCGAGCTGCTGTTCAGGGACGCTGGCGTCAAGGGTCTCAACATTCCGTTCCGCGGCGATGCGGCGTCCTACACCGAGCTGCTCGCCGGCCGCGTCGATGCCACGCTGACGGCGCTCACCACCGCGCTGCCTTATGTCCAGAGCGGCAAGTTCAGGGTGCTGGGCGTCGCCTCCAGCGAGCGCAGCCCGCTCTATCCGCGGGCGCCGACCCTGCGCGAGCAGGGCTTTCCCAACGTGATCGCCGCCGGCTGGTTCGGCTTCATGGCGCCGGCCACGACGCCGCAACCAGTCGTCGACAAGCTGCAGGCCGAAGTCGCGCGCGCCCTCGCCACCCCTGCCGTCAAGGACAAGCTCACCGCGCAGGGCCTGGAGGTGCGCACCGGCACCGCCGCCGAGTTCGGCCAGTTCATCGACAGCGAGACGCAGAAATGGACCGGCCTGATCCGCGAGGCCGGCCTCAAGGGCGAGTGACAATCACGAACAGGGAATGGAAATGAAGACCGATTGCTTCAGACACGCCGCGACCGCCGTGCTGGCCCTCGCGCTGTCGATCCCGGCCGCACAGGCGCAGAAGAAATACGCCCCCGGCGCCTCCGACGCCGAGATCAAGGTCGGCCAGACCGTACCGCTCAGCGGCCCGGCCTCGGCCTATGCCGTGATCGGCAAGACCCAGGCTGCCTACATGAAGATGATCAACGACCAGGGCGGCGTGAACGGCCGCAAGGTCTCGCTGATCCAGTATGACGATGCCTATTCGCCGCCGAAGACGGTGGAGCAGACCCGCAAGCTGGTCGAAAGCGACGAGGTGCTGCTGACGTTCCAGATCATCGGGACCGCGCCGAACGTCGCCGTGCAGAAATATCTCAACGCCAAGAAGGTGCCGCAGCTGTTCGCGGCCACCGGTGCTGCACGCTTCACCGATCCGAAAAACTATCCGTGGACCATGGGCTTCAACCCGCCCTACCTCGTCGAGGGCCGGATCTACGCGCAATATCTTCTGAAGAACCATCCGAACGCCAGGATCGGCGTGCTCTACCAGAACGACGATCTCGGCAAGGACTATCTCGCCGGCTTGAAGGCAGGTCTCGGCGACAAGGCGAAGATGGTCGTGGCCGAGACCTCCTACGAGATCACCGAGCCGACCATCGACTCCCAGATCCTGCGGCTGAAGGACGCCGGCGCCGACGTGCTGTTCAGCGCCACAACACCGAAGCAGGCGGCGCAGGCGATCAAGAAGGTTGCCGAGATCGGCTGGAAGCCGCTGCACATCATCGACATCAACGCCTCCTCCGTCAGCGCCGTGCTGAAGCCGGCCGGGCTCGACAACGCCAAGGGCGTCGTCAGCGTCGGCTACGTCAAGGACTCCGCCGATCCCGAATGGAAGGACGATGCCGGCATGAAGCGCTATCTCGCCTTCATGGCGAAATACTATCCGGACGGCGACAGGGATTCGAACCTGAACGTCTACGGGTACATCACCGCGCAGCTCCTGGTGCAGGTGCTGAAGCAATGCGGCGACGACCTCACCCGCGACAATGTGATGCGCCAGGCGGCGAGCCTCAAGAACATCGAGCTCGACCTGACCCTGCCGGGCATCTCGGTGACGACGACACCGACCGACTATCGCGTCAACAAGCAGTTCCAGATGGTGCAGTTCGACGGTCAACGGTGGCAAAAGCTCGGTGACATCATCACGGACGAGGCGAAGGAGTAGCGAGACCGGCGAGGCCTATGCTGACGACGTGAGCCCGGGCCTTCGCCTCGCCGAAACGGCGGGAGAGACCCGGGCACGACGACGGATGGTGCCGCTACCTCTTCATCCCACCCACATAAGCCGCGAGCTTGTCCAGCGTCTGATAGCCGTATTCGACGGCGCCAAAGCCGATCATGCCGTCGCGCTGCTCGGTGCTCGAGGCCAGTTGCCGCATCATCAGCACGGTCTTGCCGTTGGCCTGCTCGGCAAAGGTGACAGTGAAGCGGAACATGCCGGGATCCTCGTCCTGGTCGGTGCCGTGGTCCATCTCCATCAGCGACGGCCGCTCGATGCGGCGGAAGCGCATGCGGTTGGGATAGACCGTGCCGTCGGGGCCGATCATGTTGAAGCGCCAGACGCCGCCGACGCGTACGTCGATCTCGAACGTCTCGAGCTTGAAACCCTTCGGCCCGAACCATTGCGGCAGATGTTTTGGATCGGACCACGCCTCGAACACCAGATCGCGCGGCGCGTCGATCACGCGCGACATCACGATCTCGCGGTCGAGCGACCATTGCGACAAGGCGGGGTTGGCAGAACTCGTCATCACTTGGGACCTTTCCGTTTGCTTGTTCGGGACGGCTTCGCAGCCGGCTCCCTCTCCTTCTTGAGCTGCATCACATAGGCTTCGAACCGGTCGAGCCGTGCCTCCCAGATCGCACGCTGCTGCTGGAACCAGTCCTCCGCGCCGACCAGCGCGTCCGGACTGAGGCGGCAGGTGCGCACACGGCCGGATTTTTCGGACTGAACGAGCCCGCTCGTCTCCAGCACATGGATGTGTTTCATCAAGCTCGGCAGCGCCATGTCGAAGGGATCGGCGAGCTCGCCGACCGACGCCTCGCCGGCGCACAGCCGCATCACGATCGCCCGCCGCGTCGGATCGGCAAGGGCGGCGAAGACATGGTCGAGGCGGGATAATTGGTTAGCCATGGAGCTAACTATACGGGAGCAGACGCCGGGCGTCAACAATTGTTAGCCGATTGGCTAAGTTAATCCCGTAGCCCGGATGGAGCGCAGCGTAATCCGGGATTCTTGGCCACAAGCAACGCCGGTCCCGGATTGCGCTGCGCTTCATCCGGGCTACGAAAGCCGCGAACAGAGACCGGAACCCACAACGCGCAATCGTGAATTGGGCCATCGCGCCCTCCCCGCTAAAACATGTCCGGGGGCGCACAAGCATGATTCATCAGGGCACGTGCCGCCTGTTGTCACCTCATCCCCGATCACCCGGCGAACCTTCGCCGGGGCTGCGCTGGTTCCGCTTGCGATCGCGCTGCGGCCGCGGCGCGCATCCGCGGATTCCGACATGATCGCGCAGATGCGCGACATCGTCGCCGCCGAGCTGGCGCCGACCGCGACGCCGGACCATCCGGGCGGCCTTGCCGCCGCGCTCCATGCCGGCCGTCATATCGTGTTCTTCAACTATGGCTTTGCCGACGACGCAACGCGACGCCCGATCACGCCGGACACGCTGTTCAACCTCGGTTCGCTGCGCAAGCCGTTCGAGGCGACGCTGGTCGCGCTCGGCACGCTCCGTGGCGAGTTGCGGCTCGACGATCCCCTGCCGAAATATCTTCCCGAGCTCACCGGCGACACCATCCGCCAAGTCACCATCGGAGAGCTGGTCACGCACACATCGGGACTGCTGCTGCCGACCGACCATCCGCCCTGGCCGAACGAGGAGTTTTCGCGCGCTCAGTTCATCGCGATGCTCAACGCCTGGAAGCCGCGCGCTGGCGAGGCGCCGGGCAAGCAGCGCATCTACAGCCATGCCGGTTATGTGCTGCTCCAGCTCGTGCTCGAACGCTGCTACGGCAGCCCGATCGCGGCGCTGTTCGAACAGCGCATCTTTGGACCACTCGGGATGACCGCGACCTCGGTGCCGGAACGCGGCGAGGACAACCGCGCTGTCATGGATGCAGGCTGGATGCAGCGCGTCGTGCAGGGCTATTCGGACCAGGGCACGGCGATCGGCCCGCCAGGCAACCAGCAGAGCTATTTCGACTTTCCCGGCACGGGCCAGATGTTCTCGTCAGCGCGCGACCTTTCGACCTTCGTTGCCGCCTGCGTCGACGGCCGCTCGATCGATCCGCATCTGCGCGAGGCGCTGCGGATGACGCAGCATGAGGCCTTCCGCGTCGACGAAAAATTCGGACAAGGCATGGCCTGGGAGACGGTGCATCTGCCCGGCGCCACCGTCGTCGACAAGCCGGGCGGCCTCAACAATGCCTCCGGCTATTTCGGCCTCGTGCCGGCGCGGCGGATCGGCATCGTGCTGCTGGCCAATCGCGGCGAGTACCCTCACGAGATCGCCCGCTACAGGATCCTGCCCGCACTCGCACAACTGATCGCGTCGCACGGCGGCTGAGCTCGGAAACAGAAAGCCCCGGCAGAGCCGGGGCTTTCCACGCCAGATCAGGAACGGGATGAAGCTCAGTACCTGGCGACGACGGGTCCGCCGAACTTGTAGTTCACGCCGACGCGCACGATGTTCGACTTGAGGTCGACCGAGTGGGTGAAGACGTTGCTCGGGAATGGCGTTGTTCCGGCAAAGCCGACCAGATTGGCGCTGGTGACGGTGCTGCGGCCGAGATCGACATAGAGATATTCCGCCTTGAGCGACCAGCCGCCGCCGAAGGCGTATTCGGTACCGACGCCGGCGGTCCAGCCCACGCGCGTATCGCGGATCGCGGCGGACTCCGTTGCCGCGGAGAACGTGTCGGTGAAGTTGAAATTGCCCTTCACTTCGGCGATCGCCGCGCCGCCCGTCGCGTAGAGCAGCCAGGTCGGCGCCGCGAGGAAGCCGATGCGGCCGCGGATGGTGGCGAGCCAGTCGGCCGAGACCGACGAATTGACGGTGAAACCGGTCGGGGCGCAGCAAGGATAGAGCGCCGAGCCGCTCGCGCTGCCCTTGAAGCCGAAATAGTTGATATCGCCTTCGAGGCCGAGCACGGCGTGGTTGACCTGCCAATTGTAACCCGCGGTGAAGCCGCCGGTCACGCTGGAGCTGTTGACGCCTTGGGCGCCGACCGCGCCGATCGCCGGGACGCTGCTGGCGGCGAAATAGCCGACCGGCGAAAAGACGGTCGAGGTGCTCGGATCGGAACTGCCCCACTGCCCGCCGACATTGCCGCCGACGTAAAATCCGGTCCAGTTATAGGCCGGCGCCATCACGGGCGCCTTGGTGTAGTGCGCGGCGAGATCGGCCGCCTGCACGGAGGCGGTGCCCAACACAATCGACGCGACCGCCAGCAAAAACTTCTTCATTCCAGTCTCCTTGCCCCACGCGGCAAAACTCGCGTTTCGAATGCGCGCGGGCGGAAGGCGTCCGGCGCAGATTGGGGATAGGTCGCCGGCCCCGTAACGTCTTGGGCTGCGGCGAAGTTCATAGGGACTGTGACGTAGTGCGCGCCCAGTGTCGTGCGAACGGATGACGAGTGTGGCCCGGCGGCCACGTACCATCCTTCAGCCACGGCGCACCACGCGCACCCGTGGCGCATCGCGACAAGGCCGGCGCGAACGCGATTCGAACGCGCCTCAGACCGAGCGCGTCAGCCCGCCATCGACCCGGATGTTCTGGCCGGTGATGTAGGCGGCGCCCTCGGACGCCAGGAACGCGACGGTCGCCGCGATCTCCTCGACCTTGCCGTAACGCTTCATCGGCACGCTGTCGCGGCGCGCGTCGAGCTGCGGCAGGCTGTCGATCCAGCCGGGCAGCACATTGTTCATGCGGATGTTCTCCGCCGCATGGGTGTCGGTGAAGATCTTCGTGAAGGCGGCAAGGCCGGCGCGGAACACCGCCGAGGTCGGAAACATCGCGCTCGGCTCGAACGCCCAGGCGGTCGAGATGTTGATGATGGCGCCGGCCTTCTGCGCCTGCATCACCGGCGTCACCAGCCGGGTCGGACGGATCACGTTCAGCAGATACGTGTCGAGGCCGGTGTGCCATTGCTCGTCGGTAATCTCGGTGATCGCTGCGCGCGGGCCATGGCCCGCGCTGTTGACGAGGACGTCGATACGGCCCCACTTCGCCATCGCACCATCCACCAGACGCTTCAGATCGTCGTTCGACTTGTTGGAACCGGTGACGCCGAGCCCGCCGAGCTCGGCCGCCAGCGCCTCGCCCTTGCCGGAGGACGACAGGATCGCGACGCGAAAGCCGTCGGCCGCAAGGCGCCGTGCGGCCCCCGCCCCCATGCCGCTGCCGCCGGCGGTAACGAGTGCGACCTTCTCTGCTGCCGTCCCTGCTGACATGACCGATCATCCCTGTGTTGAGGCGAGCCGCAGGCCCGGCCTATCATGACGGCTTCTACCGCCGGACCTGCCGGCAGGTCCACCGCCGAAGGCATCCGTCATGAGCGATTTGCAGATCCGCAACTTGCGTCCCGGGGAGATCTCCCTTGCCGTCGATTGGGCCGCCGCCGAAGGCTGGAATCCGGGCCTGTCGGACGCCGCCTGCTTCGCGCTTCCGGACGCGCAGGGCTTCTTCGTCGGCGAGATCGACGGCGAGCCGGTCGCGACCGTCTCC
>NZ_AKIY01000093.1 GCF_000282615.1 Bradyrhizobium sp. YR681
AGGCTGCCGCCATTGGCTGATTTGCGACTTAAGGTTCGTTTTCCGATGATCACAGCGTCCAAGGCCTTCATTGCGTTCTGTCTGCTCGCGGTGGTCGGCACCGTGCTGGTGATCGGCCCGACCGAGCTGCGCCATCTGTTGCCAGGCGGGACCGGCACCGACATCGTGGTGGCGGCGAAGCCGGATACGAAGCCTGAAGCCAAGGTCGAGGCCAAGGTCGAACCGAAGCCGGTGCCGAAGCCCGACGAGCCGAAGCTCGCCGCCGCGCAGCCCGCACCGGCTCCATCCCCGGAGCCGGTCACCCCGAAGGCGGCGCCGCTCGCCGAGACGCAGAAGCAGGTCACGGCCGCGCTGGCCGATCTGGCGCCAGTCAAGCCGCCGGCCGCCGCGCCCGATCCCGGTCCGAAGTTCGACGTCGCCCGTATCGGCGATCATGGCGAGGCGGCGGTGATCGCGGGCCAGGCCGTGCCGGGTGCCAAGGTCGAGCTGCTGCGCGACGGCAAGCCGCTCGATACGGTGGTGGCCGATGCGTCGGGGCAGTTCGTCATGATGCCGCCGCAGCTCCCCGCCGGCAGCTACGAGCTGACGCTGCGGTCCAAGGCGCCTGACGGCACCGTCCTGCAATCCAGCCGCACCATGCCGGTGACGATCGCGGAGGCCGCGGCGCCGCCGCCCGCCCGTGTTGCGCCCGCCGCGAAGCAGGCCGAGAAGCCGGACGACAAATCCGATGTCGTGGCGTCCTTGCCGGCGCCGCGTCTGGCCGGGGCACCCGACAGGCCGGCGGCTCGGCCCAGACTGATGGGTGCGCCGAAGCCAAGGGAGCCGAGGGAGCCAAGGGAGCCAAGGGTCGTCATGGCGCGGGTGCCCGTGGCCACGACGGTCGCATCGGCCTCGCCGGCGGACGCCCTCACCGCGACGCCGTCGGAGGCGGGCGGAAGCCGGGTGATCTCCCGCGGCGACAGCCTGTGGGCGCTCAGCCGTCTGGCTTACGGTGACGGCAATCGCTACGCGGTGATCTTCAACGCCAACCGCGAGAAGATCCACAATCCCAATCTGATCTATCCCGGCCAGACCGTTGTGCTGCCGCAGAAGGCGGACTGAGCGCGGTCTCTCTTCTCCCTCGGCCCGTTCTTACGGGGAGAGGTGAGAGCGCGTCGCCGCCGTTCTGCGACGCTTTGACCCCCGCACCCCCGGAACCTTCGGTTCCCCTGCGCGTCATTGGGATGCGACGCATTTCGCGCTTGGACTTGGCGCCGGAGGAGGGCCAAGGTGGAGAGGTCGGCGATCATGTCGGGATCACGGATGCGACTGGCACTGGCCGGCGCGGCCCTCGTGATGGCGGCAGTGCTGCTGCCTGACAAGGCCGAGGCGCAGTTCGGGATGCGCGGCGGTCCGCTCGGCGTTGCACGGTTCGCCGTCGGGCACGTGATGGGCATGTCGCGATTGCGCCACGCCCGCATGGCGGCGCGCGGCGGACGCACCCGCTCCGCCGCGTTGCGGTCGCAAGATCCTCGTCAGGATTCTCCCGGCATCGCGCGCGAGCAGGCGCCCAATCCCATGATCCTGCGCGCGGCACTCACGGCGCAAGCCGCGCTGTCGGGCTGGCGCGGCGGTCGCCGCCCGCAGGGCTGGTGGCGCCACCCGGATGGCAGCTATGGCTGGGCCGGCCCGGTGTTCTGGCCGTTCGCGCATGACGATCTCACCAACGCGATCATCTTCGGCGATGCCACCAGCATCTCGCTCTACGGCTATGGCGACATCTACGCCGCGATCTTCGCGCCCTATGCCGCCACCGAGCTCGCCGCCTACACCGCGCCGCAAGGACGGCGTGCGCGCAAAATTCCGTCGGCGCAAAACATCTGCGACGTCAGCGATCCCGCCGGCTTCCCGGCCGATCGCATCGCGAGCGCCGTGCAGCCGAACGAATTGCAGCGCACCGCGCTCGACGATCTCGGTGCCGCCTGGCTCGCGGCGCGCGACAGCATTCGCGCGGCCTGTCCGTCGCAGGTGCCCGCGACCGCGGCGGATCGCCTTGGCCTGATGCGCGAACGCCTCGAAGCGATGATCCAGGCAACAGACGCGATCGCGCCGTCGCTCGCCAAATTTGTCGACCTGCTCGACGACGGTCAGAAATCAAAACTCGACGCGCTCGCCAGGGAGCGCCACGCCGCGCTTGCGGCGGGCCAGCCCAAGGATCAGTCCAAGGATCAGTCCAAGGGGCAGCTCAAGGATCAGTCCAGGGATGCGCGCGCGGCAGGCGCCTGCGATCCGAACAGCGATCCCCGCTACGACGTGCAGCTGCAGCGCCAATACGAACAGCTCGTGCAGCAGCAATGGCCGGCCAACGACATCGCGTCCACGCTCAAGCTTGACGACACCGCCCGCGCCCGGCTCGACGTGCTCCAGGACACCGCGCTGCGCACCATGGAGACGCTGAGCGCCTGCCCGACCAGGCCCGCCGCGACGCCGCAGGCCCGCCTCACGGACGTGAAGGCCCGGCTGGAGACGATGCTGCAAGCCGTGAAGGGCGTCGGCGATGCTCTCGACGATTTCGAGGCGGATCTGAGCGACGAGCAGAAGGCCGCCTTCGAGGCGATCGGGCCGAAGCGCGGGGCGTGATCACCCGCATGCCCAGTCGAACTTCATGTTCTTGAAGTCGAGCTGCGCGTTGCCGGTGCCGAAATTGTAGCCGCCGAAATATTCCTCGAACTCGATGTAGAACGGGCTCATCTCCGGCACCGCCTGGCAAGGCCGCATGGTGCCGCCGAGATGGTTGTGGGCGTGGTCCTTGCCCCAATCGTGCAGGCGGTAATTCTCGGTGCTCGGAACGCCGCCGGCAAAGTAGTAATAGGGTTGATAGTCGCTCGGCGGGTTGCGCGCCAAGTGCGGGTCCTGCGGCGCCTTGCCGGCGTTGGGATCGGTCGCGCGCTGCATCAGGGCGATCGCGAGGTTCTCCGCCAGATCGGCCCGCGGCGGGCTGGCGAACATCTTCTGCGCGAAGGGCGGGGCGGACTCGAAGAAAGCGCTGGCGCCGCCGACATCGAGCCAGCGCGGCCGCTCCGCGGTCGCCAGTGCAAGCGGGGCCGGCGGCGTCGCGAATGCGCCTTCGTATTCGGCTGCGGTGAGCAGCAGCGCGGCATATTCGTAATCGAGGATGTCGGTCATGCGCGAGAGCCGCGGATGCGCTGGTCGCGCCAGCACCGCCTCGCGGATGTCAGCATCGTCAGCCGCGCCGCCGTCATTGTGATCGGGCGGGGTCGCAAAGAACGACACCGCGACGATGTCCGCGCCATGGACGCGATAATCCTCCGGCAGCTTCAGCGTGAAGCCGTGCATCAGCGGAAAGCCGGTGACGGGATCGAGCGGCCATTGCTCGGATGCAATGCCCGGCGGCAGTCCATAGACCCAGCCGTGGTCACGCGTCCGATCGGCGGGACGGTCCAGCATCTGCAAATCATACGCGCGCGAAGGCAAGGCAAACGTCACAGGTCGTCTCCGATCCGGATTCATGCCTCGCCGTTGAGGCGATGGTTAGTCGCGGGGAGGCGGGATGTGGTTCGTGGCGGAGGGGTTTCGGGGATGATGCCATTCTGCCGGTGTTTTGCCCGACGTGTCAATTGGAATTTCGTAAAATCCGCAAGCGGGATGAAATTCACCATACAGCTCAGGCCTATGGCTACTGTGCATGGGGTTGTTTTCGATTTTTTGCTGGCGGCTAGCCTCGCCGGCGCGCGACCGACGCATCCACCACGTTCTCCGCGTCCTCGTTCCAGCTCAAGATCTCCATCGCCAGCACCGGGTGGTTGAACCCCTTGAGCTGGAGATCGTCGAGCGCGCGGGCCTCGACCCAGGGCTCGACGATGCCGTAGACGCGGCGGCTGACCACGATCTGGTTCGGCTTGGCCTCGCCGCAGAGGCGGGAGGCGAGGTTGGTGACGCTGCCGATCGCGGCATATTCCAGCCGCTGCTCGAAGCCGACCTGGCCGAGCGTGGCATAGCCGAGCGCGATGCCGATGCCGAAGCCGAGGCTGTGCCCGCGGTTGCGCCAGCGCTCGGTCAGCGGGCCGATCGTGTCGCGCATCTCCACCGCCATCTTCACGGCGCGCCGTGTGTGGTCCTCGAACTGGATCGGCGCGTTGAACAGGATCATCACGCCGTCGCCGGCATATTTGTCGAGCGTGCCCTCGTATTTGAAGATCAGCGTGCCCAGCGCGGCGTGATACTCACGCAGCACGTTCATCGCCTCTTCCGGCTCGGTCGCCTCGGTGAAGGCGGTGAAGCCGCGCAGGTCGCAGAACACCACGGTCACTTCGCGGCGCTGGCTGGTGAGCAGCCCCTCGGGGCTGTCGGAGGAGGCGATCAGCTGCGCGACCTGCGGCGCCAGGAAGCGCTCGAGCTTGCGGATGCGCTCGATCTCGCCGAGCTGGGTCGCGACACGTTCCTCCAGCGACTTGTTCCAGTCCTTGAGCTGCTCGGTCTGCTCGCGCAGCTTGTCGGCCTGGGCGCGCACGGTCTCGTTCGCAGCCGCGAGCTCGCGGCCCTTGTGATCGACCTCGGTGAACAGTCGCGCATTTCGCATGGCGAGCACGGCCTGGTTGGCGAAGGTGCGCATCAGGCCGATGATGCTTGCGGCGAACTCGCCACTGGGGTGGCGCAGCACCACCAGCGCACCGAGCGTGCCCTGCTGGTCGACCAACGGCACCACCAGAACTGAGTGAAAGCCGGCCTCGAGCGCGACGTCGCGCAGCGGCTGCTCGGCTGCATGGTCGAGATCGGCGATCGCGATCGGCTCGCCGCTTCTGGCGGCATCGCTCAGGATGTTGTCGCCCTGCTCGATCGTGACATGGGCGCCGTCGGCCGATTTGTCGATGCCTTCAGCCTCGACCAGGTTGAAGCGGCGCGCCTTGGCATCGAAGCCGTAGATCAGAACTGCATCGGCGTGGGTGATCTCGATCGCGCGCGCCGCGATCGTCGGCAGCACGGCGTTAAGATCGAGCGAGGAGGCAACCGCACGGCCGACCTCCTCGAGCACCTTGAGCTCGTTGATCGACTGGGCGAGATCGCGGGTGCGCTCGTCGACCTTGGTTTCGAGATTCGAGTAAGTCTCCTGGATCTGGCCAGCCATGCGGTTGAACTGACCGGCGAGGTCTTCCAGCTCGTCGGAGGTGTGGACGTCGATGCGGTGGCTGAAATCGCCCTCGCCGAGCTTGTGCGCGCCATCGCGCAGCGCGGTGATCGGGATGATCATGCGGCGGGCGAGCAGCGTGCCGGCGAGGATCGCGACCATCAGTCCCATGCCGATCAGAAGCGCGATCCGCACCAGCTGGTCGCGGATCGGCATCAGCGCCTGCGTGGTCGGTTGCTCGAACAGCACGCTCCAGCCGAGTTTCGGCACCGTGCTCGCGGCGCTCATCACCGCATGGCCGTTGAAGTCGGTTCCCGAGGTATCGGGCTCGCGGCCGGGCGCGATCGCGGCTGCGACCTGCGGCAGCTTCGACAAATCCTTGCCGACATCGGGGCCCTTCGACGACGTCGCCAGCACGCGGCCGCGCGGATCGACCACATAGGCGAAGGCCGCCTTGCCGACCTGGGCGTCGGACAGGAAGTCGGAGAGGAAGCTGAGGTCGAGCTCGGCGACGGTGACGCCGGCATTGAAGCCGGAATGCGCCACCGAGATCGACATCATCGGCGTCCGGTCCACGAACCAGGCCGGCGCGTAGCTGACGCCGCGGGCGACGGTGTCGGTGAAGCGCATGTCGCGGGAGAGATCGGCATTGCCGCCGGTCGTGGTCGACTGGCGCGAGACGCGCAGCACCTCGCGGCCGTCGCCGTTGAGCTGGAACAGCTGGTTGACGACCGAGACCTGATGCAGCAGCTGGGCGTAGTCGGCGCGGCGCTTCTCCAGCGTGTCCTGGCTCGCCCGCGTCACCCAGCTGATCTGGCGCTCGAGCTCGGAGATCGACTGTTCCATCCGCCGGGCCGCCGCCTGCGCCTTGTCCTCGAGCCCGTCGGTCAGCTGGGTCTTGGTGGCGCGGTAGGAGATCCAGGTCTCCATCGCGCCGTTGACGGCGAGCACGAACACGACGAGGCCGACGAGGGAGACGACGTATTTGGCGAACAGGCCCTCGCGCAGAAACCGTGTCTTGTCGTTCGCTCCCGCCATCCCGATCCTCTCGCGCCGCCATCGACGCCGCGCGCTACGGGCCGTACCGGCCCAGCCGTCCTTCTAACACAAATCGGGCCAGCGGACGGGTGGTCCGGCAGGCTTGGTTACCCAGCGCGGACGCCGGTTTGGGCCGAATTGTCGCAGCCTCATCCGTTCGGATGAGGCGGGGGGAGG
>NZ_AKIY01000094.1 GCF_000282615.1 Bradyrhizobium sp. YR681
GGCTGCTGCTGCGCCTGCCGAAGAGAAAAAGAAAACCGCAAAGATCCATGACAAGAGCGGCCCCGAACGCATCCTGTTCTCGGAAAAGTTCGCCTGCCCCGTGTCCGGCTTCACCATCCCCGAGATCGAGCCGCGGCTGTTCTCGTTCAACAATCCCTACGGCGCCTGCCCCGCCTGCGGCGGCCTCGGCGTCGAGCAGCATGTCGACGAAGACCTCGTCATCCCCGACAAGGAGCTCGCCATCGGCAAGGGTGCGATCGCGCCCTGGGCCAAATCGTCGTCGCCCTACTACACACAGACGCTGACGGCGCTCGGCAAGCACTACAAGTTCACGCTGACCACCAAGTGGAAGGATCTGCCGAAGAAGACGAAAGACGCGATCCTCCACGGCTCGGGCGAGGACGAGATCAAGTTCTCCTACGAGGACGGGGTGCGCTCCTACGACACCAAGAAGCCGTTCGAGGGCGTCATCACCAACATCAACCGCCGCTATCGGGAAACCGAGAGCGAGTGGGCCCGCGAGGAACTCGCGAAGTATTTTCACGATGTGCCCTGCGGCGGCTGCAACGGTTTCCGGCTGAAGCCGGAAGCGCTTTGCGTCAAGATCGGCGGCAAGCATATCGGCGAGATCTCCGAGCTGTCCGTGAAGGGCGCCGGCGCGTGGTTCGAGACCGTGCCTGAGGCGCTGAACGCGCAGCAGAACGAGATCGCCGGACGCATCCTCAAGGAGATCCGCGAGCGCCTCACCTTCCTGCTCGACGTCGGCCTCAACTACCTCACGCTGTCCCGCTCCTCCGGCACGCTGTCGGGCGGCGAGAGCCAGCGCATCCGCCTGGCCTCGCAGATCGGCTCGGGACTGACCGGCGTGCTCTACGTGCTGGACGAGCCCTCGATCGGCCTGCACCAGCGCGACAATGCGCGCCTGCTCGACACGCTGAAGCGCCTGCGCGACCTCGGCAACACCGTGATCGTGGTCGAGCATGACGAGGACGCCATCCTGCTCGCCGACCACGTGCTCGACATCGGCCCCGGCGCCGGCATGCATGGTGGCAACATCATCGCCGAAGGCACGCCCGCCGAGATTATGCGCAACCCGAAATCGCTGACCGGCAAATACCTCACCGGCGAGCTCGAGGTCGAGGTGCCGGAACGGCGTCCGCCGAACCATCGCCGCACCATCAAGGTGGTGAACGCGCGCGGCAATAACCTCAAGAACGTCACCGCCGAGATTCCGCTCGGCCTGTTCACCGCGGTCACCGGCGTCTCCGGCGGCGGCAAGTCGACGCTGCTGATCGACACGCTCTACAAGGCCATCGCGCGCAAGCTGAACAATGCCAGCGAAGGCGCCGCCCCGCACGACCGCATCGAGGGTCTCGAGCACATCGACAAGATCATCGACATCGATCAGTCACCGATCGGCCGCACCCCGCGCTCGAATCCGGCGACCTATACCGGCGCCTTCACGCCGATCCGCGAATGGTTCGCCGGCCTGCCGGAAGCGAAGGCGCGCGGCTACGAGCCCGGCCGGTTCTCCTTCAACGTCAAGGGCGGCCGCTGCGAGGCCTGCCAGGGCGACGGCGTCATCAAGATCGAGATGCACTTCCTGCCCGACGTCTACGTCACCTGCGACGTCTGCAAGGGCAAGCGCTACAACCGCGAGACGCTGGAGGTCCTGTTCAAGGGCAAGTCCATCGCCGACGTGCTCGACATGACCGTCGAGGAAGCCGCTGAGTTCTTCAAGGCGGTGCCGCGCGTGCGCGAGACGTTCCAGACCCTGCACCGTGTCGGCCTCGACTACATCCATGTCGGCCAGCAGGCCACCACGCTGTCCGGCGGCGAAGCCCAGCGCGTCAAGCTGGCAAAGGAGCTGTCCAAGCGCGCCACCGGACGCACGCTTTACATCCTGGACGAGCCCACCACAGGCCTGCACTTCCACGACGTCAAGAAGCTGCTGGAAGTGCTGCACGAGCTGGTCGCGCAGGGCAACACGGTCGTGGTCATCGAGCACAATCTCGAAGTCATCAAGACTGCCGACTGGGTCATCGACCTCGGCCCCGAAGGCGGCGACGGCGGCGGCGAGATTGTCGCCTGGGGCCCGCCGGAGGATATCGCGAAGGCGCCGCGGAGCTATACGGGGAAGTTTTTGGCGCCGGTGCTGAAGAAGGCAGGTAAGCCGAAGCGAAGGAGCACGAGCGAGGCGGCGGAGTAGTCTAGGGGACCCAATCCGCCGACGCGTTGATCCAAGGGAGATCAAGCTTGTCCGCTGGCCTTGTGCAAACCTACCGCGCCTTCGCCTACAACAATGCCTGGGCAAACCACCGGCTGCTCACGGCCTGCGCCGCTTTGAGCCAGGGCGATTTCGAAGCGGAGCGGACCGGCTTCTTCCCGAGCCTGCAGCGCACGCTGAACCACATCCATGTCATCGACCTCTTCTACGTCGATGCACTGGAGGGTGGATGGCTCGGACCGGCGGCCTGGAAAAACGAGGTGCCCTTTCCTTCCCTCACCGCGCTGAAGCCTGCGCAAGCCGCGATGGACAAGCGCTTGATTGCCATCTGCGATGCGCTGACGCCAGCGGGGCTCGATGACATCGTCAAGATCAACCGCGATACGCGCGTGCAGACCGAACGCCGCGACCGGCTGCTCATGCATCTCTTTCAGCACCAGATTCATCATCGCGGACAGGCGCACGCCATGCTGTCCGCAACGGCCGTCCCGCCACCGCAGCTCGACGAGTTCTTCGCGGAGGGAGAGGCACCTCTCCGGGCCACCGAGTTCGCCGATCTCGGCTGGACCGAGGAGACCATCTGGAAATCCCAGGTGTAACGACTTCTCCATGCCCTACGCCCTCGCCATCTTCGATCTCGACGGCACGCTGGCCGACAGCTTCCCGTGGTTCCTGCGCACCATCAACGACATCGCCGACCACTTCGGTTTTCGCCGTGTCGCGGATGAGGATGTCGAGGCGCTGCGGCATGCTTCGACGCGGGAGATCCTGCGCCGGCTCGAGGTGCCCTTGTGGAAGCTGCCGGCGATCGCGCGGCATGCGCGGCGGCTGAAGGGCGAGGCGGCGGCGGAGATTTCGCTGTTTGCGGGCGTCGAGGCGATGCTGCGGACGTTGGCCCGCAACGGCGTGCAGCTTGCGCTGGTGACATCCGACAGCGAGGCCAATGCGCGGGCGAAGCTTGGTGATGCCGCCGCGCTGTTTTCGCATTTCGACTGCTCGGCATCGATCTTCGGCAAGCCCGCGAAATTTCGCCGGGTCATGCGACGTGCGAGCGTTGAGCCGGGCAAGGTCATCGCGATCGGTGACGAGGTCCGCGACATCGAGGCGGCGCGGGTCGTGGGGATCGCCTGTGGCGCGGTGTGCTGGGGTTATGCGGCGCCGGCGGCGCTGCGGGCGCATAAGCCCGACCACACGTTCGAACATATGCGCGACATTTCAGATACTTTACGCGGAAACGTAGGGTGGATTAGCGAAGCGTAATCCACCACTGTTCGCATCCGCGGAGACAAAAGAGGTGGGTTACGCTTCGCTGACCCACCCTACGAACCTACACGCCGCCCCGCGGCGGCTCGTGCTTTTCCAGCGTCTGCGCGATCCGCTCCAGATAGCCGTTCATCCGCCGGGTCTCGGCGACCTGCTGTTCATAGAGATCGATCAAGGACACGCCCGACTTGCCGCGCGCCTGCATGCCCTGCCGCTTTGAAAACCAGAACCACAGTCCGATCAACACCACAAACGGCAGCCAGGCCATCGCGAGCTCAACCCATTTATTCATTGCCTGCGTCTCCACGCGGCGCGCATGCCGCGCCCCCATCTATCCCAGATAGCATCTGTCGGCGCAGGGCAACATCAGGTTCGATGGCAATCCCCTACTCCGTCCTCCGCAAAAACGCCCCGAACGCCCTTGGGCCATCGCCGGTCTTGACCTCGCCGATCTTCTTCAGCTCGGCGGCGTCGATGATGTCCAGCGTGTTGCTCTCCCAGCAGGCGACGATGACGCGCTTGCCGTCGGCGGTCGCGGCAATGCCTTCGGGATAGTCGCCGACATTGATACGCTTGACCGGCTTGAACGTCGCGAGGTCGAACACGCTGACGGTGCCGCCATATTGGTCCGTGACGAAACCGCGCCCCTGCGCCAGCGCCACCGCATAGGGGCGCATCCCGACCGGCACGCGGCCGATCTCGTGGCCCGCCGCGATGTCGATCACCGAGACGTCGTCGGAACCGACGTTGGCGGTATAGGCGCGCTTGCCCTCGGCATCGATGGTGACGCCGAACGGGCGCGTGCCGACCTTGATCACCGCCCTGCGCTCGCGCGTCGCAATGTCCACCACCGAGACGCTGTCGTCGTCGCGGTCGGCCGAGAGCAGCAGCTTGCCGTCGGGCGTCACCGCAAGTCCCGACGGCGAGGCGCCGACCGCGATGCTGGCGGTGACGCTGCGGCTTGCCGTGTCGATCACCCGCACCGCCGCCGCATACCAGTCCGCGACATAGACGGTGCGGCTGTCGGGCGCCACGGCAATGCCGAGCGGCCCGCCGCCGACATCGATGCGGCCGGCGACCTGACGCGCTGCTGCGTCAACCACCGTCACCGCCTTGGCGTCGGGGCTCGTCACATAGGCAAAGCGCCCGTCCGCGCAGCGTCGCGACCATCAGATCGTCGCTGA